>PBVL01000069.1 GCA_002728675.1 Gammaproteobacteria bacterium | reverse complement strand
TGCGCTTCAACGCGGTTTGCGGAATGCCCGGCGTCGTGAAGGCGGTCCGCCTGCAGGACGCGGTGGCGATTGTTGCCGAGCGCTAACTGGCAGGCGAAGACCGCGCTCGATGCGCTGCCCATGCAGTGGACCGCCTCGCCCGACGCGAAGCGGCATTCGGAGAACTCCAAGCGCGAGTTCGTGCGCGGACTCGCCCACGCGTGCATGGAGCCGATGAACTGCACGGCATCGGTGACGGAGTCGGGGGTCGCAGTCTGGGCTGGAGTGCAGAACCCTGAAACGGCACTGTCCGCCGCGGCGCGCGCGGCGGGGGTCGACGCCTCAAAGGTCCGCATGCACAACTGTTTTCTGGGCGGCGGCTTCGGCCGACGTTCGCACACGGACTACATCACAGATGCGGTGCAGATCGCGCGAGAGGTGAACGCGCCGGTACAGGTGATCAGGTCACGCGAAGAGGACATGCGACGCGGCCGCTATCGGCCGATGGCCGCGGTGCGCTTCAAGGTTGGCTTCGATCTGGACAAGAACGTCACCGCGTTCACGAATCACTCGGTGACCCACTCCATTCTCGAAGATGCGAACCCGGAGGCGGTGAGGGGTGGTGTTGATCCCTCGTCTGTCGAAGGACTCGCGAATCCGCCGTACGACTTCCCCAACCTCGCGATCAGTCACACCATGAAGCGGACCCACCTGACGACCTGGTGGTGGCGCTCGGCGGGGAGTTCGCAGAACGCCTATGCGCTCGAGTGTTTTACGGACGAACTCGCGGTTGCCGCCAAACGCGATCCTTTCGACCTGCGTCGGGCGCATCTTGGTGCGCGGCCCGACATGCGCGAGGTGCTGGATATCCTGCGGGAACGCTCAGAGTGGGACAGCCGCTTGAAGACCGGGTCGGCACCGGGCATGGCGCTGCATGAGAGCTTCGGAACCCTCTGCGGCACGGTCGCTGAGGTCACCATCTCCGGGGCTGGCGACCTCAGCGTCGACCGGATCGTCTCGGTGGTCGACTGCGGCAATCTGGTCAATCCGCAAACCGCCAGGATGCAGGTGGAGTCCGGTATCGTGTACGGACTCTCCGCGGCACTGCACGGCAAAATGACTGTGGAAAACGGCCAGGTGCTCGAGGACAACTTCGACACGTACGAGGTCCTGCGGCTTGCCGGGATACCCGAAATGGAGGCGCACTTCGTCGAGTCGGCCGGTGGCAAATGGGGCGGTCTGGGCGAGCCCAGTCTGCAGCCCGTCGCGCCAGCCGTCTGCAATGCCGTGTTCTCGATCACCGGACGCAGAATTCGCGCGTTGCCGATCGGCGACTACCTGCTGACGCCCGCCTGAACGATGGCCGGCGGGACGACGGGGATCGGTGACAATCGGCTCACCGTGTTTGTCGCGATCCTGGCGTTCATTGCCTGGGTGCTGACCTATGGCGGGTACTTTCCCAATCCGGAGGGGCGGCTTGGGCACGACTACGAGCGCTATCTCGCGCAACTGCTCGACGGCACCTTTTGGGTGCGTGTCAACGGCTACTTCGAGATTCCCTGGTTCACCCCGTCGTTCTGCGCGGGGCTCCCCAAGTTCGGGCATCCGAACGGCATCTATGTCTCACTGCCCCAGTGGCTGACGCTGCTGGTCGGACCACTGCTCGCGGTGAAGCTGACCGTGATCGGGGCGGCTGCGGCGGGATACGCGGGGATGTGGCTGCTGCTGCGACGCGCCTTCGGCGTGGAACCTGTCATGGCGCTGACCGGTGCTGTGCTGTTTCTCTGGAACGGCTTCTACGTGCATCGGATGTTGGTCGGGCATCTGACCTTTCATGCTTACATGCTGTTACCGCTGCAGGCGTATCTGCTTCATGCGCTGGCGGAACCTGGCGCGCCGGTTGCGCGTCGGGCCGCGTTCGCCGCCGGGCTCGCGCTGACCGCCGCGTATCAGTTCACGTCAGGCATGGTGCACCTGGTCGGTCCGGTGGCCCTTGCGCTTGTGGGGATCGTCTGTCTGTTGGCCCGGGACGAGCCGCGCCGGCTGATGCAGATGATACTCTGGGGTATCGGATGTGCCGCACTGGCGCTGGCGCTTGTGGCGGCGCCGCTGACGGCCACGCTCGCGTTTCTCAGTCACTTCAACCGCGACCTGTACACCCTGCCAGGTTTCACTGATCCGCTGGCACATGTCTGGACCGGACTCAGCGTCCTGTTCGGTCGGGCCGATGCGGCGACGGTGCAGGCGCTGCTCGCGAATCGCGCCCTGCCGGTCGAGATACAGGAACTGGAATATGGCCTCTCGCCGGTCCCCGTGGTCCTGATGCTTGCGGGTCTGGCCGGAGCGGGGCTGCCTCGCACGCGGGGTCGGAGTCTGGCCATCGTGGGCTGCGCCCTGGTGCTGCTTGTGCCGTTCGCACTCAATCAGTACGGGGCCGGGTGGAACGCCTGGCTGAAGTCACTGCCGCTCTTCGCGAGCAGCAGCAATTTGCTGCGCTGGTATGCCGCATGGATTCCGCTCGTGATCGTGCTGTCGATATTGCTGCTGAGGCGTGTGCCGCGTGCCCGCCATCCCGCGTTGCCGCTGGCGGCGACGCTCTTCGTGATGGTGTTCCAGACCCAGACGGCAGACCCGTTGTACGCCCAGCAGCGCTACGATCCGGGGCCGGTGGAACACGCATGGGCAACGGTTACGCGACCTGAAATCACGGAGGTCCACCCGGTGCGTGACCTGACGGCCGGCGCGAGTCAGGCGTACTGCAGAGACGACTTCTTCGGGTACAGGATGGAGACGTTCCCGTTTCGGCAGATGTGGGAAGGCGCGCCCACGCTGGAACGCGAGGGGGTCTTAAACATGAAGCACCCGGCCTGCTATGTGTACCCGGCCGAAAACGCGTGTACACCCGGAGACAACTTCCGCCTTGGGGACTCCGCGGACCTCAACGCGTTCGTGCGTTACGCACCAATCGGTTTCGAGGTGAACGCCTGGCAGCGCCTTGCCAATGTGCTCAGTATGCTGGGACTCTTGAGCGTCGGAGGGGTGTTGGTCATAGCGGGTATTGGAACCCTGCGTGCCAGGACGGTGTCGAATGGTCAGGAACGAGGGGATGCGTGACCCGGGAGGATCGATCCACTGATGAAGCTGCTTGCGACAGCGTTGTTGTCGGTTGCACTGGGGTTCGTGCTGGCCTTTGCGCTGATCAACATCGCGAGGGAACCGGTCACGGGGTCGTTTGCGCCGCCGCTGCCGCCACCGACGCTGGCTGAGCCCGTGGGATGGACGGCCGAGGGTTACTCGCAGTGGCGGTCGGAACCTCGCGCCGAAGTGCGCTCGTTCGATGCCATCTTTGCCTACGATACGATCTTCGAGCAGCTCTATTACGCGCACGTCCTGGCGGCTTCGCTCGATTTCGAACAACTGCAGGACCTGACGCGTCGTACCCACGGTGATGACGATGCGTACGTGCGGCAGAACATCGGGGGAATCTTCGTCGAGCGGATGGTGCAGCTGAACGCACCGGCGACGCTTGCGTTCGTGCGTGACCTGGGTGGTGGGGAAGCGTGGTACGTCGGTCACGTGTTCACGAGTTGGGCACGCAACGACCCGCCCGAAGCGCTTGGCGCATTTGAGAAATTGCCTGAGGGCGCCCTGAAGAACCAACTGCGCGGGCGTCTCATGGCGGACACCAGACTGCGGGACTCCGGACTGCTCAGCGGGCTGGCAGACGATCTCAACCCTCAGCAGCGGGCGCAGGTGGCGCAGGCGCAGGCAAATTCGCTGCCCCCGGCCGAAGCGTTTGAGCTGGCGCTGACGTTGCCGCCGGCGAGGCGCTCCCAGGCACTGTATGCGGCACTGTCCCGCTGGTACGTTGACGACCTGGACGGCTTGCTCGCGCGCGTGGCCGCGGTTCAGGATGAACGTCAGCGGCGCCAGCTTCAGCAATGGGCCGTCATGCGCGTCGGGCAGCACGACTTCGAGCGCGCGATCGACTACGCGTCGACCCTGGAGGGCAGCAACCGCCTTGTCGAGTCCCTGATCCGCACCCTCGCGCAAACTGATCCCGCGACGGCGATGGCACGGATCGCGCAGACCTCTGCCACGGTCAGGCGACAGAACCTCTCCGCGATCGTGCTGGGGATGTGGGTTGGCCAGGACCCTGATGCCGCGCTGGCGTATGTCGATACTTCGACCCTGTCGGCGGCGGAGCTGACCTCTGTCGGACGTGCCTATGCCGGCGTTCGGCCGGAGCGGGCCACCGACTGGGCGATGAGTCTCCCGGACGAGTACTCCAACGCGCGACGGGCCGCGCTCACCACGGCAGTCTCGAGGAGCCACGCCATTGCGGATCGGCTGCTCGAACAGCTTGATGAGTCACCTCTGCGCAACGAACTGCTGCTCCATGCCGTCAACGCGAAGGCCGAGTATGATCCGGACATGGCCCTGGAATGGATCAAGCAGTACGAGCGGGAGCAGAACTATCCCGACATGAAGCAGGGCGTGCTGCTGAGCATTGCGCGTCGTGACCCGACGCGCGCGGCGCAAATCATTTCCACAGACCTCGGGTCCGCTTCGCGGCAGTCGATCGTCGGGGTCGCGCAAGCGTGGGCCGCAACCGATGTAGACGCCGCGGAAGCCTGGGTCCGACGCCTGCCCGAGACGGCACCGCGTGATCCGGCCTTTGCATCCATTGTGTACATGCTTGCCGGTTCGGATTTCGATCATGCCCTCGACATGGCCGCGGAGATTGGCGACACGGGAATCCGTTCGTCGGTCGCGAGACACCTTGCGAACGCGGACCCGTCCCGGATCGGGACGATCGCTGACCGGCTCGGATTGTCCGAGANCTTCGCGGACGAGGTTCGCAAGGCCCGCAGCACNGGGTTTGGGGCCGGGGCGGTCCGGGTTCGATGACTNACGCTGCAGCAGAAGGNGCGCGCGTCCTCCGGGAAGAAGCGGCTGCGCTGCAGGCGCTCGCCGGGCGTCTGGACGCCGAGCTTGCGCCCGCGTTCGCTGAGGCGGTGGCTATCCTCGACGAGGCAGAAGGACGGATCATCGTGACCGGCATGGGGAAGTCCGGGCATGTGGGCGCGAAGATGGCGGCGACCTTCGCCAGCACGGGGTCACCCAGTTTCTTCCTCCACCCGGGCGAGGCCTCGCACGGTGATCTTGGCATGGTGGACGGGAATGACGTCGTCCTTGCGCTCTCACACACCGGCGGGACGCGCGAACTCTCCGATCTGCTTGCCTACTGCGACGACCACGACGTGCCGCTGATCGCGATTACCTCGCGCGTGGACAGTCTGCTCGGCTCGGCGGCCCGCGTCGTCCTCTCGACCGGAGTCGAACGCGAAGCGTGTCCAATTGGCCTCGCGCCCATGACGTCCACGACCGCGACCCTGGCGCTGGGGGATGCGCTGGCTGCCGCGCTCATGCAGCGACAGGGATTCACCTCGGCGGACTTCGCCCGGTTTCATCCGGGCGGGAAACTGGGCAGCCGGCTGCTCACCGCGGGCAAACTGATGCACACCGGTGACGCGCTGCCGCTCACCGGGCCAACGACCGCCATGGCGGATGCGCTGATTGTGATGTCGAGCAAGCGCCTCGGTCACATTGTGGTGGTCGATGCACAACAGGCACTGCTGGGAATTGTGTCGGACGGCGACATCCGCCGGCATATGGGTCCCGATCTGATGGACCGTTCGGTCGCGGAAGTCATGACGGCCGCGCCGCTCACGGTTGGTCCCGAGACGCTCGCCAGCGGTGCGCTGGAACTCATGGAACGCCGGCCGGGCGGTTCGATTACGGCCTTGCCGGTCGTGGACGACGGCGGACGCCTGCTCGGGCTCCTGCACCTGCACGACTGCCTCTCGCATGCCTGATTGCCCCACGTCCAGGCGCGCTTGACCACCAAACCACGCACGACCGACGGTGTCATTCTGTCGCACGGGCGTCCTGGTGACGCCAACAGTCTCGGCTAAGATGTGGGGATCACACTCTTGCCCAACAGCCAAAGGCGCTGTCCCGCATGACGTTTTGTCTGGCATGGCTTGCGGCCGCCGCTCTCGTCGGCCCGGTCGGGTCCGTTCACGCCGCTGATACCGCGGCAGAGCAGAAACCCGACGCGGCGGTCATCGAGCGGAACCGGGAGCTGCGTGTTGCCAAAGCGTGGGTCCGGCTGGTGGACGAGGGGCACTACGCCCGCAGCTGGGCAGAGGCCTCGGACTATCTGCGCAGTCAGATTCCGCAAGAGATCTGGCTCAAGGGTATGGAATCGGGTCGGTCGCCTGCCGGCGTCGTCGTCACCCGACAGCTGACATCCGTCCGATACCAGACAAAGTTTCCCGGTGCGCCCGACGGCGAGTTCATGGTCGTCCAGTTCCGTACGAGTTTTGAGACCCGTCCGGACGTTCGCGAGATCATCACGCCCATGCGCGATCCGGACGGAAAGTGGCGGGTTGCCGCCTATCTTGTAGAGTAAGCTTGGAAATCTCCAACTCCGCGGCTGCGGACCATGAATCCACTCGAAGCCATGCGCCTCGCCCTCGCAACGTCACGGGCGGCTTTGCCTGAGTGTCGGCCCAATCCGCCGGTTGGCTGCGTGATCCTGGACGCGACGGGTCAGGTCGTCGCGACGGGCTACACCCGGCAACCGGGCAGCCATCACGCCGAGGCCGCTGCGCTTGCCAGGGTCGAAGGACCACTTGCCGGTTGCCACGCCTTCGTGACGCTCGAACCCTGTTCGTTTCACGGCAGAACCCCTTCCTGCGCGAGAACGCTTGTCGAAAGGGGCATTGGCGCTGTCTCCGTGGCGATTGAAGATCCCGATCCGCGCAACAGCGGGCGCGGCGTGCAGATTCTGCGCGACGCGGGAATTCCGGTGGAGGTCGGGCTGCTCGCTGACGAAGTGCGCGGATTTCTGGCGCCGTACCTGCTGACCTGAGTGGCGTGGTCAGCTCCATCGCGGCCCGCGCCCAGGCGATCAGCGCATCGCGAAAGGGTGCTACAGCGACTGGAGGAGCACGCGTCAGCCGTTTCGTCATCGACGATCGAGGGGAGATTTCCCGGACTGACTCGGGAACTCGTGGTCAGACCCGTCTGCCGCGGCTCAGGCTCAGTCGGACTGGGCGCGCGCGCGCAGGCCCCTGCCGTACATGCCAAGGAGACGTCCGTCCTCGGCCCAGTCCGCACCGGGTCCGTCGGTTGTGCCTTCCGCCCGCCGGGCAAGCACCTTGCCGATTGCCGCACAGCGCTGCTGGACATCGAGCAGTGCCCTGACGTCCGAGTGGAATCCCGCGGCCGCGATCCCGTCGAGGTCGCGGACGATTCCCGCCAACGCATCGTCGACCGGTTCGTCCAGCCGGGCACCTTCCCGTGCGAGATAGGGCATCGCTGCCACGACGACGAAGAAGGGTTCCGCCACGCCGAAGCGGTCCGCCCTAGCGAGGTCGACCGGTGTGCTGGCCGACGCCGAGGTCAGGTTGGCGGCGCCCTGGGATAAATCGCCGAGGAACGCCTTACGTGGCCGGGCAACAAGCTCGACACCCGGGTCGTTCCGTTCGAGGAGGTGGCAGCCGCCGTGCAGAGAAGGGCCCACTGACACGATTAGTTGATCGACCGTGTCGCTCGCCGCGATCCAGCTCTTGGAGCCGGTCAGCATGTCATTCTCCAGCACCACGCCCGGAAATTCGCCGGTCCGGTCTTCCGACACGCAGAGTGCGATCCAGGCGCCGTCCCGCGCGCCGTCGAAACACGCTCGCACGGCGCCCTGGTAGGCGGCGGCGAAGACCCAGGCGAGGCGGTCGGCAATCGCGCCTCCGGCAAAGGCAAGCGCAAGGGGGTCCTGCTCCCCGAGGGTCTGCCAGTGGGCCTTGTAGGCCGCCTCGGAGGAGGCGGCGAAGGCATCAGGTCGGTCGGACAGGAAACGGCTGAACGCGTCTTGCAGGGTGCTCATCGGGACTCCGGACAATGAGGGGCGGCAACCGCTTCGCACGCGGGGCGGGAGACGCCACGGTGAGGGTCGCCTGTCTCAGGCGCGCCCGATCATACTTGAACTGAGGGTGCCTGAGCGCGCTGTCCGGTCCCGCTGGGACAGCCGCGGAGGGCTTTGCCGGAGCACTCGAGCGATGTCTGCAGGGCGTCACGAATACTAATGACGTTCTCGAGGTTCTTGCCGCAGTCGATCACCGCCGGGCGGTGGGTCGGTCGACTGATGATCCATACTCTCGAACGCGACGGTGCAACCTCCCTGAAGATGATCTGCACTTGCTCACCGAAACTCCGCCACGATGGTCCGATCTGGCCGACGAGTTTCAGTTGGCCGATATCGCGCGTCTCGACAGCGACGTCGTCGAGACTCTCGAGGACGTCGCGGCAGACTTCGAACAGCTCGCGGGGCGCTGCGTCGACCGTGACGTCGAGTTCCTGGCGGACGGAGGGTGAGCGGTCGACCGGGTAGCCGCCTTCCCGGATCCGGCGCTCGCCCAGCCAGGTGGCCGCTCCGACGCAGCCACCAGCCAGCAGCCCGAAGAGTGTACCCATGGCGGCGGACGGGACCGGGTCGGATGCGATGATCCATGTGACAAGGCCAAAGGCCACGCCGGTCACGGCGGCGTATGAGACGCCAATTCGCCAATACCTTGTGCCAATGCCGGGGTTTGCATCCATCATGTCTTTCGTCGGTACGAGAACGTTCATGGGGCCATTATGGGAAGCCGGCTGCAGATTGTTATGGCAGAGCCGCGCCACCCCTCGGGCGCTTCCATGCGCCGGATGCTCATCCGTCGGTGATAGAGTGCGCGCGCTGGAAGAGACCACTCATGACGGTGACGGACTATGCGAACGATCGAGTTTTACTGGGACATCGGCAGCACGAATACGTACTTCGCGTATCGTGATCTGGCCGGCATCGTCGCCCGAACCGGGGCCACCGTCCGCTACCGCCCCTTCAATCTCGGGTACGTCTTCCGTCACCACGATTACGTTCTGGGTGAAGAGCCGCGGGCGAAACTGCGTTACCGGCGGGAAGACCTCATGCGTTGGGCCGAGTGGAAGGGCCTGCCGTTCAGGATGCCCGACGAGTTTCCGATCAAGACCTCCCGGGCGCTTCGCGGCGCCCTCGTGATGGAGGAGTGGAGGAAGCTCGACGGCTATCTCGATCGCCTGTTCACAGCGTACTGGGAACGGAACGTCAACGTCGCCGAGTAC
The DNA here is from genome assembly GCA_002728675.1 of Gammaproteobacteria bacterium. Lineage (GTDB taxonomy): Bacteria > Pseudomonadota > Gammaproteobacteria > Pseudomonadales > Azotimanducaceae. The sequence goes on along the minus strand of PBVL01000069.1, from coordinate 55,165 downwards.
GCGACGATTCTCGAACTCATCGCGGATCTCGATGTGGACGAGGCAGCGTTCCTCGAGCGTGCCGAGAGTGATGACATCAAGGCTGCGCTGATTCAGAGCACTGACGAAGGTCTCGCGCGTGGGGTGTTTGGCGCCCCAACGTGCATCGTGGGCAACGAGATGTTCTGGGGCAAGGACCGGATGGACTTCGTCGAGCGCGCTTGCGCCTGAGGTTCAGCCGCAGAGCAGCTCCCAGAGCGGTCGCTCGAAGCTGCCCCGCACGGTGGCCCGGCCGGGGCGGGCGGTACGGGTGACCGTCAGACCCAGCGATGGCACGACATAGAGCCCGTTTTCACCGGCGCCTCGTGCAGCAATGAGGTCCCGCGGCGCGGCCGGGATGATGGGCCCATCGCGCGTCCCGTCGCGCATCGGAACCATGAAGTGCCCTCTGTTGTTCGCCCACCAGCAAAGCCCCCAGGCGGGATTCTCATCGGAGCCGGGTCTCGTCATTTCTGCGATGAACCAGGCAGGGACGAGGTCTCGGCCGCGATCGAGCACCAGCGCTGCCAGCGCAGCGAGGTCGGCAGCGGTACTGAGCAGGCCCGTCAGCGGGCGGCCGTCCGGCAGAATCTGATCCCGGTCCACCCACCGCGTCGACGTCATCCCGAGCGGGCCGGTCAGCCACTCCCGCGTCACCTCGTCGAGGGTGAGTCCGGTATGCAGGCAGAGGATCTTCTTCAGGTAGTTATAGGCGACGTTGTTGTAGCGCCAGGTTCGGTTGACGGTGCCCTGGGGCCCCAGCGTGTCGCTCATCCCGGTCGTCATCGTGAGTAGTGTCCGCACGCTCAGGGAAGCCTCATCGGAAGGGCCAAGTTCCGTCCAGCCCGGTGTGAGGTGATGGTTGATCGGGTCGTCGAGGTCGACGAGGCCCTGTTCCCCGGCGATGCCGAAGAGGAGCGCCACGAGCCCTTTCTGGACAGCGAACACGTCGACCGCCTCGTCCGTGAACAACCGCTCGTAGATTCGATGGCCTGACTCTGTCACGACGATTTGGGCGGTGCCGTGTGCTTCAGCCAGTTCGGCCAATGCCGTTTCGTTCAGCTTCACTGTGAATTCCCCGTGTTTGACCCGTTGTCTCTGCCGCCCTTATGATGCGGTCGCTTCGCTTCAGGTGTCCCGCGCGTTCTCGCGCGGGATGAAACGGGAAGCCAGTGACGCCCGGTGACGGGCCATTCTGGCGCTGCCCCCGCAACGGTAGGCGAGAGCGATGTCTCACTGTGCCACTGTGCCTCGGTGCATGGGAAGGCGAGACGTCGCAGTGATCACCGCACATGTGCGAGATCACGCCTCGCGAGCCCGGAGACCGGCCTGACGCAGTGTGCCTGAACCCGCGGTGGGCGGTTGGCTTGTGCCTCGCCTTGCCGCATCGACTTTATTGATCCACTCGGGTGTGAGTGTGAGGACTTGACGATGCGTTCCATTTCCCCGGCGGCCCTGACCGCTGCCCTGCTGATCCTGCCCGTTGCCGGCGTCGCGAATGATGACGAGGTGATGGAGAACATGACGGTCACTGCCTCACGGACGCCGATTCCCATTGCCCACGCCGGCGCTTCGGTGACCATACTGGGACGTGAAGACGTCGCGGCCAGCGGCGCAACGACCCTGGTTGAACTCCTGCGCGACGTGCCCGGTCTTGCGGTCAGCCAGCAAGGCCCGCTGGGCGCACTTGCGCAGGTGCGTGTGCGCGGCGCTGAGGCGAACCACGTGCTCGTGATGGTCGACGGCGTCGAGGTCAACGACCTGGCGCAGGGCAGCGAGTACAACTTCGCGCACCTGAATCTCGCCGCGGTAGAGCGCGTGGAAGTGCTACGCGGCCCGCAAAGCGCACTCTGGGGCAGCGATGCGCTTGCCGGCGTCGTGCACGTCACGACGGTGGGCAGCGATCCCGGCGCGCGCGGGAGTATCGGGGTGGCGGTCGGCACAAACGGGACCGGGCAGGGTGGCGCACGCTATGCGTCCGGCGGGTTCGCTGCTTACGCTGACTGGTTCGAGACTGACGGAACCAACGTGTCGCGCCAGGGTACCGAAGACGACGGCTACGAGAACCTCACCATCGGCGCGAGCTACATGGGCCGGATCGCGGACGGCGCACGCCTGTCGGTCAATCTGCGGCACGTCGGCTCGGAAAATGAATATGACGGATTCGACTTCGTGACGACCGCGCTGCCGGCTGACGCGGCCCACGTCACGGAACGGGAGGCGCTGCATGTCAGTGCGCGCCTCGAAGTCGAGGGCCGCGTGCAACATCGCTTCAGCCTCAGCCGAAGCGATACGGACAACGTCAACAAGAGTGGCGGGGTCCCGTCCATCAGTCGCGGGACACGCGATCAGCTTCAGTACCAACTGGGGTTTGGCAACGCCGTGCATGCGCTGGCCGTCGTTGCGGAACTGGAGCGCGAAGACTACGACCAGCGTGGGTTCGATGCGGGCTTCGGCAACCCGAATCGCGATCTCGATGTCGATGCCCGCAGCTTCGGGTTCGAGTACCGCTTCAGCGCTGGGGCGGTCAACACGTCACTGTCCGCAAGGCACGACGACAACAGCGACTTCGACGACGCCGTCAGCTGGCGCGGCGGCATTGCCTTCGAGGTGCGGGACGGGCTCACCGTCTTCGGATCCGTCGGCGAGGCGGTCAAGAACCCCTCATTCGTCGAACGCTTTGGCTTTTTTGACACGTTCATAGGCAACCCGGACCTGGAACCCGAAAGATCGGAATCGATGGAGCTTGGTGCACGCCTGACGGGCGACCGTTACAGCATCGAACTCGCGCTGTTCGATGCGGAACTGGGGAATGAGATCAACGGGTTCGTGTTCGACCCGGGAACGGGAGGAACCACAGCGGCCAACGTGAGCGGCACGTCCGAGCGGCGCGGCTTCGAGGCGAGGGTCGTCGCGGAGCTGGCGCCGACCCTGAGTGTGCATGCGAGCGTGACCGTCCTTGACGCTGAACAGCCCGGCGCGCCCGGCACGACCACCGAAGTGCGTCGCCCGGAGCGCTCGGGGTCAGCGGGGCTCAGATGGAAACAGTCAGATTGGACGGTCGCCCTGACCGCCAACTTCGTCGGCGAACAGCACGATGACTTCTTCCCGCCCGCACCACCGTTCCGCGAGCGCGTCACCCTGGACAACTTCGTCGTGTTCCGGGCCCATGCCCGCTGGCAGGTCAACGACGCGCTGGCGCTGACTGCAGACGCGACTAATCTGCTGGATGAGGATTACGAGGAAGTCTTCGGCTTCCGCGCGCCAGGCCGGGTCGTTCGCGCCGGTATCCGCTTCAGCTTCTGAAGCATGCGGCGAACCACTGTCGCGTCGGGGGATCGCAGACACACGCTTGAAGATGTCATGAAACGAATCTGCGTCTACTGCGGTTCCACTCCGGGTGAGGACGATGCGTTCGCGGCAGCCGTCCAGGCATTGGCGGCAACAATGCTCCAGCGGGATATTGGTCTCGTCTACGGAGGGGCTGATCGCGGGCTCATGGGACAGCTTGCCAACGCGGTCATGGATGGTGGTGGACACGTCACGGGCATCATCCCCAGGGCGTTCGCCCACCGCGTTGCCCACAGGGGCCTGCAGGAGCTTCGCGTCGTCGAATCCATGCACGAACGCAAGGTTGGCATGTTCGGCGCGGCAGACGCGTGCATCGCGCTACCGGGAGGTTTTGGCACCCTCGAGGAGATCCTCGAGATACTGACCTGGGCCCAGCTCGGTATGCACACCAAGCCGTGCGGGCTGTTGAACGTCGGCGGCTATTACGATCTGCTTCTGCAGTTCCTGGACCACGGCGTCGGCAGTGGCTTCGTGAAACAGGCCCACCGTGATCTGCTGTACGTGGAGGACGATGCGGGCGCGTTGCTTGACGCCTGCGCGTCACATGAGCCGAAGCCGGTCGACAAGTGGGACTAATGGCGTTGGCGGCTCAGGTGCCCCCTTCGCGTTCGCGTCCCGACCCCGGCAAGTCGACGATCGTCAATCCCTGCGGGTCCAGTTCGTCCGACAGTTGTTCCGCCAGCCGCTCCATCTCGAGCGTCTGCCAGACGATCGCTTCACGGCATTCGTGCAGGATGCGCAGTTGTTCTGTGAGGATCGCGTTGTCGCCGGCAATGGCTGTCAGAATCTCGATCTGTTGATCCAGATCTGCGAGTAGCTTGTCGAGGTGTATGTCGCTTGTGATCATGCGGGCTTGCCCGGCTGGTTTGCCAGCATCATGCCGCCGCCTGATAGAGCAGCCGCTTGAACTCATGGTAGAACGGATGCCAGAACCCCGGCATCCGTTGCGTGAAGAGCAATCCGGTGAGTCCGGCGCGAGGAGCGATGAAGCTGTGCGTGCCGGCCATGCCGCCCCAGTGATACTCCCCGATTGCCTGATCGGTCTCACCGTCCGCGGGGGCCGTCTTGATGGCGAGTCCCAGTCCGAACTGGGTGTTGGGCATGATCCAGTTCGGGAGACTGACCGCGACGCCTTCCGGCAGTTGGTTCGTGTGCATGAGGTCGACCGTCTCTGCACGCAGGACTCGGGTCTCGCCGAGGGCGCCGCCCCCGCCGAGCATCTGCATGAATCGTGTGTAGTCGCCGATCGTGCCGACAAGGCCCCCACCACCCGATGTCATCGGTTTTGGCTCGAGGTAGGTGCCGACCAGGGCGTCTGGCGCGGGCGTCAGGCCGGGCGCCATGGGGTCGAGCGGATTGTCCGGCGCGTAGTTTTCAGCGAACCGTCCGACCTTGCCAGGCGGCACAATGAACCCCGTGTCGGCCATCCCCAGGGGCTCGAAAATGCGCTGCGCGAGGAAGTCCGGGAAGCTTTGCCCTGACCAGATCTCAACGAGTCGCGCGAGCAGGTCCGTCGAGACGCTGTACTGCCAGCGCACGCCCGGCTGGTTGGCGAGCGGAATCTCCGCCAGTTTGTCCTCCATCGCGGCGAGGGTCGACCGGGGGTCGATGACGCCGTGTCTGGTGTACAGCGCGTCGACCGGGGACTCCTGAAGGAAGCCGTAGGAGAAACCGGCGTTGTGGCACATGAGTTCCCGCACCGTGGCGACACGCTCGAGGGGCACTGTATCGCTCGGGTCGCTCGATGGACTTGCGAGTACGCGCAGGTTCGCGAATTTGGGGAACCACCTGTCCAGCGGGTCGTCGAGGTCGAAGAGACCGTCTTCATGCAGGCACATTGCGGCGACGCTCGTGACGATCTTGGTATTCGAGTAGATCCGGTAGATCGTGTCCGCGGCCATGGGCTTGCCGGCCGCGATGTTCATGTGGCCAAAGTGGGCCTCATAGACGGGTTGGTTGTCCTGCAGGACAACTGCGGAGATGCCCACGAGAATCTCATCGTCGATATAGCGTTGCATCGCTGGTGCGATCGCGGATAGGTCCAGGCTGGACATGTCGGCGTCTCTTCCAAGGGTTGCGGAGAGGCTACACCATTTGCCCCGGAGAAAGCGGGCGCGGGAGGGGAATAATGGGACGCCAGCGCGTGCTGTAGCACCTTCGCGGGCGTCGTTTTTTGTCTCGCCCATTCTTTCGAGCTCCCGAAGCTCACCTCGAAGCGAGGTTCCTTGTGGCGCCCGTGTTGTGATTCGTGCGCAGGATTAATCGTAGCAAACGCCAACGGCGGGACTGTGAAGCCCGTCACAGTCACCCTCCCGGCGACGCAGAAAGGACAGCCATTCGTCGGGATTCGCCATCGAACCGCGCCGCTGCGACCGGTCAGGTTCGCGGTGCCCGGCGCCAACTGTTGGTGGAATTGGCCAGGTTCCGCCTCCCATGCAACAACGGTGGACGTCATGTCGATACATAAAATCAAATAAAAACAATATAATATCATTAACAATTAACACTTTGGATGAAGTTTTGGTCGCTGGAACGGAACCTGCACTGTCCCTATCAAGTTGCGTGATTGAGACGACCATGGCCAATGAAAGCAGCCCGCGAAGACGATTCTCGGTTCCGAAGATCCTCTACCTGCCGCTCGTTCTCGGTCTGTTTGCGATCGGGCTGCTCGGCACCCTCATACCGGTCATCCCCGGAATCCTGTTCCTCGTCCTCGCCGTCGTGATTCTTGCCAAGGTCTATCCGGCCTTTCGCCGGGCCATTGGCAATCCTGGTTACCTGAGGCGCACCGAACGTCGGGTCGATGCGATGCAAGACATGTCCTGGGGCGACCGGGGGCGTCTCGCAGGCCGGATGACGCTGGAGGCGCTCGGCGATGCTGCCGCCGCANTCGNATCGGNCAGCAGGCGCGTTGCCGCGACGCTGCGCAGACGTCGCCGGATGCTCGATCGTCGCTACGAATAGGGCGCTCTGCTGTGCTGATCNCGCCTCCGCCGGCGTGGGCTTGGGAACCGTCGGTGCTGATCCGGATGTGAGATGCTGTGGAAATCCAAACGCGGGGCTCCCGAATGAAACTTGCAGTCGAATTCCCAAGTGTCAGCTATCGAGAAGGGCCGGACGGTGTCGCGCGACTTGCGCGCGCCATCGAGGACATCGGCTACGACCAACTCGACATGTTCGATCACGTCGTCATGGGACATCCGACCACCACGCGCGCCGCGCCCATGTATCCCCCGCAGATGCCCATTCTGGAAGCGCTCATGACGTTGTCGTATGCGGCCGCGGTGACCGAACGCATTGGTCTCGGCACGGAAGTCCTGGTGCTGCCGCAGCGACAACCCACGCTCGTCGCGAAGCAGATCAGTACGTTGTCCACCCTTTCCGGTGGGCGGGTCAGGCTCGGGGTGGGGGTCGGATGGCAGCAGTCTGAATATGAGGCACTGGGAGAAGACTTCGGTACACGTGGTGCGCGCATGGACGAAGCGATCAGGCTGTTGCGGGCCTATTGGGCCGACCAGAGCGTGGAGTTCCGGACCGAGCACTACCTCGTAGACGCAATCGCGATGGAGCCGAAACCGCCCCAGGGCGCTGATCTGCCCATCTGGATTGGCGGAAGCGCGCCTGCCGCGCTGCGCCGCACCGGCGAACTGGGGGACGGCTGGCTTGCCACGTCGGGACTCCCGGACGACATGGTGCGGCGCAGCGTCGACGCCATTCGGCGACACGCCGATTCCGCCGGACGAGACCCTGATGCGCTCGGCTGGCAAATGATGCTGGACAGCCCGCCGCGCGACGAGGCAGGCAAACGCTTTTACTCCGACATGGAGGCAATTGCGCGCGCCGCGGGGAGAATCAACGAACTGGGCTTCGAATGGGTCGCGATCAACGCGACCGCAATCTTCCAGAGCGGCGCTCGATCCCTCGACGCGATGATCGACGTACTTGGCAACATCCATGCGCGCCTGCGCGCCGACTTCGGCTGAATCCGGTCTGTGCGTGCCAGTGGTACGATCGGGGGATCACACCTTTGATCCGGGACACACCATGAAAATTCGCAGCGCACTGGCGGGATTGTTGCTTGCGTCTTCGAATGTGGCGTTCGCGCACGACGCACCGCCGACGCCGGAACCGATGTCACTCGATGAGCTATCCGGCGCGTTTGGCTGGTCGTTCGACACCGAGATCACGACCGAAAGCGTGACAGACGACCTTCACGTGCTGTTTGGCGTTGGCGGGAACATCGTGGTGTCCGTCGGCGACGACGGTGTCCTGATTGTCGACGATCAGTTCCCGCAGATGATGAAGAAGATCAAGCGTGCCATCCGCAAACTTGGTGGAAAGAAGGTCGACATGGCCATTACGACCCACTGGCACTTCGATCACGCCGAGGGGAATCTGACGCTTGGCCCGGAAGGTACGTGGCTCGTTGCGCAGAAGAACTCGCGGGACATGATGGCTGACGACCACGTCATCGATCTGGTGGGCGTGTCTTACCTGCAGAAGGCCTATCCCGAATCGGCCTGGCCCGACATCACCTACGACACGACCATGCAGCTCCATATGAATGGCGAACAGGTAGATCTGATGCACTTCGGGGCTGCGCACACGACCGGCGATACGGCAGTCTGGTTTCGGACCAGCAACGCGGTCCACATGGGTGATGTCTTCAACAACTCCGGATACCCGTTCATCGACTTTGGCAACGGTGGCTCGATCGACGGCGTCATCGCGTTCTGCGAAGGCGTGCTGGACGCGATCGAGGAAGACACGGTGGTCATCCCGGGCCATGGGCCGCTCGCGACCTACACCGACATGGCGGCGTACGTCGACATGCTGAAGACGATTCGGGCACGTATCGTCAAACTTGTGCAGGCGGGGGCGTCACTTGCGGAGATTCAGGCCGCGGGTGTCACCCGGGAGTACGACGAGAAGCAGGGCGATCCAGCGATGCTCGTGAATCGTGCCTACATGAGCCTCACGCACAAGCACGTGCACTAGCGCCGATCTCGGAAAACGAAAGCCCCGGCGCAAGGCCGGGGCTTGGTTCAGTGCGGCGTAGCCTGAAACGAAAAGCCCCGGTACGGGACCAGGGCTTCAGCTTGGCCGGTTTGGCTCAGACAGCCTGCATCTGCTCGAGTTCGGGACGCCCGTCCATGCATGAGCCCATCTCACGGCCGAGCGAACGGAAGTGGTCCGAACCGCCGTGTGCCTTGAGCGCATCCTCGTCCGCGTACTGCTCGAGAACCACGTAGGTCTGCGGATCATCTGCCGACTTGTGGAGCGCGTAGAAGTTGCAGCCGGGCTCGTTTTCCTGAACGGCTGCCTGCAGCTTCAGAAAGATGCCTTCGAACTCTTCGTTCATGCCTTCTTTGATCTTGAGTCGCGCGACGATTCCAATTGCCATGTTGCATGTTTCCGGATGGGTAAGTGAGCGGCGTATTCTCGGTGCGGCCAACGAGCGGCGTCAAGCGGGGCATCGGCGCTGCTGAAACCGGCGGAGGCGGAGTGCGAATCGGGTAGACTGCCCGGGTTGCTTCCGGAGACCGCCATGGAGCGTATCCTCGTAACCGGGCTGTCGGGTCTCATCGGGACCGCCGCGACGCCGGCCCTCGCTGATCGATATGACCTTACGGCCCTGAATCGCCGCGATGTGGACGGCGTCAGGACCATTCGTGCGGACCTCGAGTCGGGTGACCCGATCGACGCAGCATTCGAAGGGATCGATACCGTTGTGCATCTTGCGGCAAAGATCTCCGATGATGCTGGCTGGAATGCGCTGCTGGCACTCAACGTGGTCGGTACCCGCAACGTGTTCGAGGCCGCGCGATCGAACGGCGTGCGGCGCGTGGTGTTTGCGAGCAGCGGCGCGACCGTATCCGGTTGGGAACGGTCCGAACCCTACAAGGCCATCGTCGAGGGACGCTATGAGGATGTTCCGCGGTTGTGGGACCTCGTTGACGAGGACATGGCACCGCGACCCGGCAACCTCTACGCAAGTACCAAGGTCTGGGGCGAGGCGATCGCCCGCCACTACGCTCAGTCGTACGGGATCGAGGTGAGCTGCCTGCGAATCGGGTATGTCAACGACCGGGATGCGCCTTCGGATCCCCGTCAGTACGCCGTCTGGCTCAGTCAGAGGGACGTCGTGCAGGGCCTCCTGCGGGCAATCGAACACTCGCCCGAGGACGGCTTCGACACGTTCTTTCTGACTTCACGTAACAAATGGGGCTATCGCAGCATACGCCGCGCTGAGACCAGATTGGATTTTTCACCTGTTGACGAAGCAGAACAACACCGCTGAGGCGGTCGAGGTCGCCTTTCGCGACGACGCCCCGGTGCTGCGCATCGGCGAGGGCGCCGACGTCGACATCATTCTGGGCGCGTATCAGGCACTGCTGGACGATCAGAAGTTCACGACGGACATGAAGTCGATCTGGAATCTGTCCGCGTTCAATTTGCGCAGAGTTGCCGTGAGTGAGAACCGACGCCTGGTCGGTTCGATTCGGGAGTTCATGCCGCGACGTGGGAGCGGGTTCAAGGCCGCGCTGGTCACACGCCGGCCTGCCGACTATCAGCTGCTGAGAACGTACCTCGTCGTGCTGCGGCTTGTTGGCAATCTGCAGCTGCGCGCTTTCACCGACGTGGCGAACGCGGAGGCGTGGCTCGCCGGCTGACTGTGTTCCGCTTGCGGCGCGCGGTGCGATCGGCAAAATAGCGGGTTTTCCCGGGGGCCTGCGATGCGAGCCAGTGAACTCAAACGCGGTGACGTTGTGGCAATTGCTGGGGCGCCACACGCCGCACGCGAGATAGACGTACGCTCACCATCGTCGCGGGGCGCGACCACTCTGTACAAGGTCCGGTTTACCAACCTCCTGACGCAGCGGAAGTACGATGCGACGCTCAAGGGCGACGACGTCCTGGACGACGCTGACGTGCAGAAAACACAGCTGCAGTACTCCTATGACGAGGGCAACGATCTGGTCTTCATGGATACGGAAGACTATTCGCAGTTCCCGCTCTCGCGCGATCAACTCACCGATCAGCTTCCCTTCATCACAGAAGGCCTCGAGGGCATCACCGGGCTGATCGTCGAGGGCGCGCTGCTGGCGGTCGAGTTACCCCAGTCGGTGGTGTTGCAGATCGTCGATACGGCCCCCGCGATCAAGGGGGCGTCGGCTTCGGCGCGGACCAAGCCCGCGACACTTGTGACGGGGCACGTTGTTCAGGTGCCGGAGTATCTGGCGAACGGCGAGTACGTCAAGGTGAATACCGGCGACGGTAAGTTCATGTCGAGGGCATAGTGCCGATCACGGTCGACCAGCTGCCCCAGGACGAGATCGCGCTTTCCGCGATCCGTTCGGGCGGGCCGGGTGGGCAGCACGTCAACAAGGTGGCGACCGGAATCCACCTGAGGTTTGACGTGCGCGCGTCGTCGCTGCCCGACCGGATCAAGCAGCGGCTCGTTGCGCTGCGGGACGGCCGCGTGACCGACGAAGGAATGATCGTCATCAAGGCGCAGCGGTTCCGAAGTCAGGACCGCAATCGGGAAGACGCCCTGCAGCGTCTTGACGGGTTGTTGGCGGCCGCTCAGGTTGAGCGCAAACGGCGACGCAAGACCCGACCCTCGAAGGCATCCGTAAGGCGTCGGCTCGATGCGAAGGGCCGACGTGGCGAAACCAAACGCAATCGCGGCCCGGTGCGCGACTGACCTGCGGGTCCAACAGCGGTATCAGTCGGGCTGATCTGCTCCGGCAGTCTCGAGCTCGTCCCATTCCTGCACGTTCCTGCCGAACGGAATCATGACCGCGCGTCGGTAGGCCGGGCGCTCCTGCAGACGTTCGTACCACGCTGTGACATTGGGCAGCGCTGGCCGCTCGATGTCCATGTTGAAGTATCGGTACAGCGTGACGCCGACCGGAATGTCGCCCATGCTGAAGTGTTGTCCCGCGAGGTACGGCTGGGTTGCGAGATGTGCGTCGAGCTGGCCATACAGCCGGGCACATCCGTCGACTCCAGCCGCGATCGCGTCCGCGTTCTGCTGGTCCGGAGCGAGTCTGATGGTATTGAAAAACACCTGGAAAAAAGGCGGGTTGAGTGTACTCGTGAGCCAGTCCATCCACTGCTCGGCCCGCGCATGTTCGGGTGCGTCCTTCGGTTGCAGTCTACCGACGCCATAGGTCCTGGCGAGATACCGGACGATCGCGTTCGACTCCCAGATCGTCACGTCGCCATCACGCAGTGTCGGTACGACCCGGTTTGGGTTCATCGCCAGGTAGTCGTCGGTGCCGGTACCGCCAAACGAGCCACCGACGTTGTGACGCTCATAGCCGAGATCCAGTTCCTTGAGCGCCCAGGTCACTTTCTGGACGTTCATCGAGTTACGTCTGCCCCAAAGTGTGATCATGTCTCCAATGTCTCCGTACGCAACGCAGCGCGCATGCTAGCACCCCGGGTCGAGGGCTTCGCGTAGACTTGCGGCATGTCTGACTCAACGCTTGCTCAGCCCGCTGTACAGTCGCTCCTCGGGCAGTGGCCGGTCGCAACGCTGTCGACATTCGGGACGCACGGCATCGATACCGTTCCCGTGGTGTTCTGGTACAACGGCGCGGGGCAGCTCTTCATTCCGCACGACGGAAAACCAAAGCGGCAGGGCAGGCTGCAGCGTTTCAGGAATCTCGAGGCGGATCCGCGATGCACCCTGTTGTTTCAGCATTACTCCGCGGATTGGCGGCAACTCTGGTGGCTGCGTGTGCGCGGGACGGGCGTGACGCAGTCGTTGGGAGAGGGGCCAGCCGAAGGCCTGCGTGCCAAGTATCCGCAATACGCACACACCGAACTGACGCCGGGCAATGAAGCGGTGCGGGTCGAGATTCGAGCTGCCCGCCTCTGGTCGGCGACGAGCGATCTTGATGTTGATGATATTGGGAGAATGTTGGAATGCGTGACCTGACCCCGTTGCCCCTGCAACCGGCGGACGTCCCCTGGCCGACCCAACGCTGGCCGGAGGGGGGCCGACGTCCCGACGGGCTGGCCACGCTGGCCGACGAGATCTTCGGATTGCCCGAGACGCAGAGCGTGTCCTACGCGCTGCTTGTCATACACCGCGGGCGCCTCGTCTACGAGCGCTACGCGGCGGGAGCGAATCGCGGGTATTTGCAGTACTCCTGGTCCATGGCGAAGAGTGTGACCCACGCGCTCGTCGGCATCCTGGTCGGCCAGGGTCGCCTCGATATCACCGCACCCGCGCCGGTGCCTGAGTGGCAGGGGGACGCACGTGCCGAAATCACGCTCGATCAGCTCCTGCGGATGTCGAGTGGCCTCGAGTTCGCGGAAGACTATTACGATGGCGGTGCCTCTGATGTCATTCCGATGCTGTTCGGAGAGGGGCGGTTCGATACGGGGACCTACGCCGCGGACAAACCACTGGCCCATCCACCAGACAGCGTCTGGAGCTATTCGAGCGGAACGACGAACATCATCTGCCGCATTCTGCGGGATGTCATCGGCAACGGACCCAGCGGGATGCTCGACTTCATGCACGAGGAACTGTTCGACCCGCTGGGCATGCGCACGCCGACGCCCCGGTTCGACAGGTCGGGGACCTTTGTGGGCTCGTCTTTTCTGCTCGCCACACCTCAGGACTTTGCGCGGTTTGGCCTGTGGTACCTGCGCGACGGGTTTTGGGAAGGTCGACAGCGGCTACCGGAAGGCTGGGTGGACTACGCGCGCACGCCCACCCATCTCGACTCGGCAAACGGTTATGGCGCCCACTTCTGGATCGACCCGGACAATCCCGAGCGGTTTTACTGCTCCGGGTACGACGGTCAGCGCATTCTGATGGCGCCAACCCAGGATCTCGTGATCGTGCGCTGTGGTCGCACGCCCGAAGGCCACGCGCCTGCGGTCTTCGACAGGGTCAATGCGATCGTGGACCTCGGTTGGTAGCAGGGCGTCACCCGAAATGATAGTAGTGCCCCTGGCGCGCCCACGAGTGGAACCCGGCGCGACGGGCTATGCTGCGAAACTCCCGCCAGTTGTCACCGTAGTGCATGAGCACCATGCGCGACTTGATTTCTGCGGGAAGCTCAGACAACTCGTCGATGGAGGCGTGAACGCCGGCCGTGAAGAGTTGGCAGTCATGGAAGATTGCCTCGAATCCGAACTTGTCGTCGAAGTCCATCAGCAGGTCCGGATCGAAACGCGTATCTGAGGTGTAGAGAATCCTGTCGTCGATGATGACGCCGCAGCTCCAGAACGAATCCTTCCATGAGTCCGCTGAATCCGGGATGTGTTTTGTGCGCGGCATCTTCACATTGATGCCGTCGACATTGGCTTCCCAGGTCTCTCTCGGGTAATGACGAAGGCGTTTCGGCCGGATGACGTTCCAGAAGTCGCTGAAGCCAAGGTCGATTCCCTCAGAGGCCGCCGTACCCCCGCGCAGTGACTGCTCCCAGAGAATGTCCTCGTAGTCCCGATTGATGACCATGTTCGGTTTGCCGGGCGAAATGTAGCGACCGACGAGCATCACTTCCTCCAGACCGCCAATATGATCGGCGTGGCTGTGCGTCACGAGAAAGTTCTGCAGTTCGGGAACGCCGACACCCAGTTGGTGCAGGGCCTGCGAGCAGCGGGTCCCGAAGTCGATCACGAGGTGCGTGTCACCCTTGATGATGACCGCGTTCGTCTGGTTGAGGGTCTTTGTGAAAGCGGAACCGGTGCCGACAAAAAACAGCGACAGACCGCCTTCGTTAGCCAGCCTGAGGCGCCGCGCCGGTCGGGAAGAGATCCTCATAGACGCGACAGTAACGAACGCATCTGGGCCATTCAAGACATGACGTGTGAACTGGCGCACATCGCACGCAGGCCTTTTCCGTGCGTTCCGACGAACGGCCGGTAAAACGGGGTCAACGCCGCGCTTCCGGTCACCCATCAAAGTGATATTGACGGGTGCGCGGCATCGGAATCGCAACGACAGTCCTGATGAGGGGCAGGGTCGCGAGTGCGCTGGATCCCCGGCGCTGCGGGTCGCGGATCCATCGGACCCCTGGTTGTCCCGGGACTGCCGGCAGCAATTGCCTCAAAGGCGCCGGATTTCCGGCAGACACTCGGTGCAGAACGCCTCGTCGGAGATTGTCGTATGCAGCATGTCGACGCCCAGTTCCCGGTAGATCTCCAGTCGTTCCAGAATTGTGGAGCGGCTGCCGATCAATCGTGCCGCGAACCCTTCGTTGGTGTCGAGCATCGAAAGATCATCATGCGATGCCCACATACCCGAGGCGCCGCTTGTTGCGGCAATGCGCTTCTCCCGGAGTTCAGGGTCGATGCGCGCGATCCGCTTGTTGATCTCGTCCCACGCTTCATCGTCGCTCTGGCGGCAAAGGCCCTGGGCGTACATGGCGAAACGCAGGGTACGGCCGCTGGCGGCTGCCGCGGCGCGGGCGCGCTCGATGATCTGGCCGACCCGGTCCGGATCGCCACCGTTCAGGTACATCCAGTCCGAGTGGGCGCCAGCCATGCTGATGGCCGCGTCGGACTGGCCGCCCTGGAACACCGTCAGCGGCCCGACTGGGCGAGGCTCGAGCTCGAGGCCTGATGCGGAGTAGAAGCTGCCCTCGTAGTCGAAGATGCGTTCCGACCACGCGCCCCGCAACACCTCGATGAACTCGATCGAGCGTGCATAGCGCTCGTCGTGCTCCAGTGCGTCCACTCCGAACATGTCGAATTCGCGCAGATTCCAGCCGCTCGTGACGTTGATGGACCAGCGGTTGTCGGTGATCGCGCTGAGCGTGGCGCCCCACTTGGCGATCGCGGTGGGTGAGAAGAAGCCTGGATGGATCGCGGTCACCAACTCGAGCTTCCGCGACAGTTGCGCGATCCAGCTGGTCATCGCGAGACAGTCCAGGGATGAGCCTTCCATTTCCTCACCGCTGCCCCACCAGCGCTGTGCCATCAGCAGGTGCGAGAAGCCAAGCGCCTCGACGCGGGCGACATAGCCCGCAATCAGATCTCGCAACTGTTTGCCGCTTGGCGCGGCCGGGCGCGGTTGAGTACCGCCGACAACGAACCCTCCACTGAAGGTCGTGGGGGCCCACGTGCAGGTTTGCATGCAATCATCCCGGCTTTGGTTGCCGGTGATGGTACTGGAGTTGGCGCTGGTCCGGGAGTAACATTTCGCGCGTTCCGTCACGCTGGTGTGCAGATGGCCCCTCCCGCACTCGGTACCGTCGCCAGAGATGATCCGGTCAGGCTTCTGATCCTGGAAGCGCTGCGCATCATTCGCTCCGATCACTTCTCGGACTACTTCGACCTGTTCTGCGACGACGCTGTCTGGATGATGCCCAACTCCAAACGCGACATCGGGCTCGAAGAGGCACGTTCGTTCTACCGTTTCACGGAGAAGTTCCGCTTCGATCAGAAAGCCGACGTGGAGGAACTCGTCGTCGATGGCGGTTGGGCATTCGCCCGGATCACGTTCGACGGCTATCTGCGCCCCAAACACGACGACGCACCGCCGTTGCGCTCGGTCTCGCGTCACATCTGGATTCTGCGGCGCGAGGCAAACGGCTGGAAGATCGCGCGCGATATCTGGAATACCCCCCGGGACTGACATCCCCCGAACATCAGGAGTACCCATGGCCTACGACTTTGCGGTCGGGCAGACCAATCCCGAGACGTTTCCGGTCGAAGCACTGAAGGCGGCTGCGATGCGCGCGATCGACCGCGAGCACGACAGCTTCAACCGGTATCCGGGTGCGTATGGACACGAGGGCCTGCGACGCCTGATGGCCGAACGCGAAAGTGATCGGGAAGGCGTCAGCGTCGATCCGGATCAGATCGTGCTGACGAACGGCTCCATGCAAGCTGTGACCCTTGCGGGTCAGGCCTTGATGGAGAAGCCCGGAGACAAGGTGATCTGCGAGGAATTCACCTATTCGGGGACGATCAGCGCATACAGCGGCATCGGTCTCGATCTCGAGGGTATTCCCCTCGACGAAGACGGGATGCGCATCGATGCGCTGCGGGACCGTCTCGCGAGGCTTGCCGATGCAGACGAGTTGCCGAAGTTCATCTACACGCTGACGACGTATCAGAATCCCACGGGTACCGTGATGCCCGAGAAGCGCAAGCGTGAGCTGATCGAGGTGGCAGCGCAGTACGATTTGCCCGTCGTCGAGGACAACTGTTATGGCGACGTGCACTTCGAGGGCGAGAAGGTCCCGTCGATCTATGCCATGGATGAGAGCCCCAACCAGATCTACATCTGTTCGCTGTCCAAAATTCTGGGGCCCGGTCTGCGCCTCGGTTACCTGCTCGCCCGGGAACCGATGCTGAGCCATATCGCCGGGCAGCGATTCGATGCCGGGAGCAACACCTTCGCGGCGGCGATTGCGGCCGAGTTCTATTCAGGCGGGGTCTGGGACCACTGTGAGACCGCAAACCCGGTGCTCAGGCGCAAACGCGATCTCGTCTGTGGTGGACTGGCAGCCCATGCCGACGACCTGTGTGTCTGGTCGAATCCGGTCGGGGGCCTGTTCGTCTGGGTGCGGCTGCCCGACGACGTCGACATCGACCGTCTGACGGGCATCGCCAACGACCGGGAGGTGTTCTTTGCGCCGGGATCGAGCTTCCATGTGAAGCGGGAAACAGTGCCGTACATCCGCCTGGCGTTTGGCCATGTGCCGGAGGCGGATATCATCGAAGGGATTCCACGTCTTGCACAAAGCATCCGTGAGGCGCGGACCAGTAACGAGGCGCGGGCCTTTACGACCCTGTTCGACTGACTCAGCGCATGGTCGCGCCGTCGATCCCGCGGATCGCCGGCTCGCGGATACCCAGCCACACGACAACGGCCAGCAGACCCGCCGCAGCGACGGAGATTGCGATCGGTGCGCCGGTCAGCGCCGCTAGTGCACCCACGGCAAGACCACCGAGCGGCATCAGGCTGTAGGTGATTCCGTGCAGCCCCATGACCCGCCCCCGCAGCTCATCAGGCACTTCGAGCTGCAGGACGGTCATCGACATGATCATGTACACGGAATTGAACAGCGCGATCGCGCCAACTGCAAACAGCGCCGCGGGGAATGCGAAGTCGGGCGGCAGGTTGGTCACAGCCGCGAAAACGAGCACCATCACCCCGGTGAGGCCGGTCGAGGCCAACATGATGGCCCCGAAATGCCTGGAGCCCTGCACCGAACCGACGATCACGGTCCCGAGGACCGAGCCAAGTCCCGTCGCCGAAATCAGAATGCCGTAACCCGCTTCGCCTGCCTCGAGAATCCTCGAGAAGGCGGGCATCAGCTGCATATAGGAGTTGCCGAGGAACATCGAAACATAGGTCAGGGTCAGAAGCACCACGAACAGACGCGTCTGAACGATGAATCGGAACCCTTCGAGGACACTGTCGAGCGTGCTGCCGCCGGTGATACGCGGGTCCTCGAAGCGCAGCGTGAGCATGACGACGAACATCGCGAGAAAGCCTACTCCACAGGCCGCGAACAGCCATGCGGATGATGTAAATGCGAGTACGAGGCCGCCCGCGACCGGCATGACCATGCGGCAGCTTTGCCAGGTGATCGAGTTGAGCGCCACGGCACTCAGCATGTCGGACCGGTCGATCAACAACGGAAACACAGCCTGCCGGGTGGGCCAGTCCAGCCCGGATACGACAGAAACCACTGCCGCGATGGCGATGACGCTCCAGGCGGTCGCGACGCCAGCTGCGACGGACCAGGTGAGGAAGAACATGGCGATGGCGACGATGAGGGAGGTAATGAGGATGATCAGGCGCTTGTTCATCCGGTCCGCGAGTGCGCCCCCGAAGAGCGTCACCACGATCGTCGGAATACTCGCGGCGGCGCCGAGATAGCCCAGCATGAGCGGGGAACCGGACAGTTCGTAGACGACCCAGCCCTGGCCCATGATCATGAGCTGTGTCGCGCCCACCGATGCGAACGAGCCCAACCAATAACGTCGGTACTGAGGATGCGCCAACGCCGCAAGGCGCCCCTGAGCAATGGCAGACACCGCGCGTGTTCCCCGCAAAAGCGTCGCATCATACCGGTGCGGGCGTGGTCGGGCGATAAGTGGGACCGGCGCGGCGGCGGGGCGCGGTTTCGGTGCGGCGGGCGGTTCCTGTGATGCCGGGCAGGATGGCCGCTCGTAGCGTGACAAGGCCTCGCACTGCTGCGGAGTCGGTCAACGCGACGAGAACACGACCCAGATCAGCCAGGCATTGTAGCCGGCGTAGATGAGGAGCAGCAGTGCCCCTTCCCAGCGGGTGATCTGGCCTCGCGCGAGACGTCCAGAGGCCGGATTCAGGCCGCCGTAGCAAGTCAGGAACAGGACCGCGGTGAGCGCGATCATGACGGGTAAATCCCGGATGATGCTGCCGGGGTCGAGCTCTGCGGGGCTGATCAGCGCCGAGATGCCGATGACGATCGACGTGTTGAACATGTTGGAGCCGATGACGTTCCCGAGTGCCAGTTCATGTTCATTCTTGCGCACGGCCGCGATGGAGGAGGCAAGCTCCGGCAACGACGTTCCAACGGCGACGATCGTCAGTCCGATGATGAGGTCGTTGACGCCGAACATCGTTGCAATTTCGACGCCGCCCCAGACCAGCAGACGTGAACTGGCGACCAGCACCACCAGACCGACGACTGTCATCGTCAGCGACCTCGCAAGGGGTGTCGCGGTGATCTCGTGCTCGACCATGTCTCCGAAACTGTCTTTCCCACTCCTGATCCCCAGGTACAGAGACCAACCCAGGGCCGCGGCAAACGCCGCAAGGAGGAGGTAGCCGTCGCCGCGGGACAGGGCCCCGTCGTGGAGACTTAGTCCCGCGAACAACAGGCTGATCAGAACGAGCAGTGGCAGTTCGAGCTTGATGACGCGCGAGCGCACGGTGATCGGGCTGATAAGGGCCGTCGCCCCGAGGATCAGGGCAATGTTGGCGATGTTCGAGCCCATGGCGTTGCCGAGCGCGAGACCGGGGTTGCCGCCCGCCGCAGAGAAACCGGAGATGACCATCTCGGGCATGGAACTGCCGAAGCCGATGACCAGCATGCCGATCAGCAGCGGCGGGAGTCCGAGCGTTCTGGAAGTTTCAGCGGCACCCGTTACGAAGCGGTCCGCTGAGACGACGAGCAGCACGACTCCGGCAACGACAGCGCCAACCGCCAGCAGCGTGTCCATTCAGCGCCCTTGCGAATGTCCCGTCACGATGTCGCCAGTTGGGTTGGGTCGGGGACATCCAGGTGCTCCGTGATCAGCACATCTTTTTCGCCCCACGTCGTACGCAGGAACTCGCGGACGTCGGTCACGTCGGCCAGCGCCCGTTGCCGCAGATAGACGTCAACCTGCGGGACGCGGCCGCCGAGACAACGCCAGAAAGATACCTCCGTAGCCCTGTAGATGACGGTCATGTCACAAATGACAGCCTCGGCTGGCGAGTGTCGCAACACTGTGCGGAATCCGCCGGCCTTGGGGGGCAGCAGATGCCGATAGGGTGACTTCGCGGCGGCGTGTTTGGTATCGGTGATCCGGGTGCCTTCGGCAAAGATGATCAGTGCGTCCTGCGTCGACTGGCGATCCTGAGCGGCTTTCGATACCGCATGCAGGTCGGCCGTCCGGGCTTCCGTCGTGCCGCCACGGCGCATGAGCGGAAACCGCAGCACGAGACAGACCCAGCCCACGATCGGGACCCACGCCAGCTCGCGTTTGACCACGAACTTGAGGATCGGGCCCGCCGGCACGGTCAGGGCCTGCAACAGTGGTATGTCGAACCAGGTCCGATGGTTGGCGAGCAGCACGACGTGTTGGCCGCGCAGGTCGAAGTGATCGAGTGGCGGTGCGCTCCCGGCGGGACCGGGCAGGGGCGGGTGGGCAACCATTCTGATGCCGGAGACATGCCGCAGCCACCACGAGTTGATCGCAACCGCATTCCGGTAGCACGCCTGAATGAGGCGCTCCTCGATCGCGCTGCTCCGCCCGCGGGCGGCCCAGCGTAACAGCGCGAGCAGCATCAGGGGGGTGAGCCAGACGATCAGGTTGCCGGCGAGTACAACCACGGACAACCCGGCACGCAGATGGGACAAGAGCGTCTTCATGCGAAATGAAGCCGTGCAGCAAACAGCAAACTGATTCTAAGCGTCATCCAGTGGCGACTCAAAACAACTCGAGTTGCTGCCCCGGCTCCGATGGCGGCGATGCCGGCGGATCGTGCGAGAGTCGGCCGGGCAGGCCGCTCATACGGACAGTCCGGGATGCCAGGGCCGCCCCGAGGGCACCGTCCGGCGCGTAGAGCGCGAACCGTTCCCGGGCGCGTGTGATCGCCGTATAGACGAGTTCACGCGTCTGCAGTTCGCGACCCGCGGACTCGTTGGGACGGGGAAGCACGAGCGCAACCTCATCGAACTCCGAACCCTGGGACTTGTGGACAGTCATCGCGAAGCAGGTTTCGTGCGGCGGCAGGCGCGTTGCGAGGTAGCGGAGCAGCGTGCCGTCGGGCTGCCGGAACGCTGCGAGCGGCTGTCCGTCTTCGAGATAGCAGAGACCGACATCGCCGTTGTACAGACGGAGGTTGTAGTCATTGCGCGTGATCAGCACGGGTCGGCCGTGGTAGTGCGTCGTGTCAGGCCGCAGCGCGCCTGCCGACGCGAGTGCCGCCTCGATCGAATCGTTGAGCGCAGCGACGCCAAGCGGACCCTCATGCATCACGCCGAGTACCCGCGCGGACTCGAACGCACTGAGCAGCGACCCGACATCCGCTCGCGACGCGAGCGTCCGCGAGTACGCGGCGTAGTGTCCCTCGAGTGCGGGCGCGGTATTGGCGTCCATTTCGTGCAATGCAGACCCGGTTGTGCTGCCCGCCAGGACCTTGGTGACGGTGTCCACGTCGCCGCGAAGTGCCGCAGTTGCCGCGATCCCAACAGAGTCGTCGGCGCTGAAACGAAAGTTGTGATCGAGGCGCACGAGAGAGTCCTGCAGGCGATTACCGGACTCGGCAGGGCGTATGGTGTCCCCCGTAATGCGCTCGATCCGTGTGGCAGTCTCGGCGCTGAATGCTGCGGCAGCCTCGCCGCTTCCCGCATGGACGATGTCGCGCAGCACGTTGCCGGCCTCGACCGAGGGTAACTGGTCGGGGTCGCCTAGGAGTACCAGTTGGGCATGCGCAGGCAGGGCCGCAAGCGTCTGTGCAAACAGCGCCAGGTCCACCATCGAGACTTCGTCGATCACGAGAATGTCGACGGGCAGGGGATTCCCCCGGTGGTAGCGGAAGCCGGCCTCGAATGGTCGTGCACCGAGCAGCCGGTGCAGGGTCGTCGCGGCGGTCGGGAGGGCGGCGAACGCGTCCCGCGCGGTGTCGGAGAGTCCGGGGGCATCTGCGGAAACGGCGCCACGCATCGCCGCGGTCAGGCGTGCGGCAGCTTTGCCGGTTGGTGCGGCGAGCGCTACGTTTCGGGCATGACCGGCCGCCATTTCGATCGCAGCAAGCAGTTTGAGCACGGTAGTGGTTTTGCCGGTGCCTGGTCCGCCGGTCACGACGGCCAGTCCGCGGGTCGCTGCGGTGACAGCGGCAATGCGCTGCCAGTCGGGGGCTTGCGTGCCTGCGAACAGTTCAACCAGCGCATCGGCGAGGCGCGTTTCGTCAACATTGACCTGCATGCGGCAGCGCTGCAGCAGATCAGCCGCGACGGCCTGTTCGTATCGGTGATATCGGGTCAGATACAGCAGACCGCGGTCTTGCGTCAGCAGTGAGGGAGCCGTGCCATCGCCGATCAGGCTGGACGTGTCGGCCGCCGCGCTGGCGCTGCCGGGAAAGGGTGAGGCAGGCGCGACTGCGAGGTCGACGCAGGTGTGCTGACGCGAAAGCGCGTGCGCAAGCTCGGCCCCACGGACGATCAGGCCCGCATCCGCGCCCGGGTCCTTGCGGGCGAGAAACTCCGCGAACTGGACCGCGAACCGGTCAATCGCGCCCTCGTCGGCAAGTCGCCGCAGTCGTTGGAGCACGTCGTTCAAGACGCGGCTCCACCGGCGAGCAACACGTCGAGGCGTTCGATGAGTGCCTGTGGGGGCTTGTCCCAGAAGACGCCGCTGTCCGTTACGTCCGCGTGCATGCCCCGCAGAAACAGGTACGCTGCGCCGCCAAAACACGCCTCGTAGGAGTAGCCGTCGACGGTGCGCCGCAGGTGTCGATCGAGCGCAACGGTATAGACGAGGGACTGCAGGTCATAGTGATGCTCACGGATTGCCGTCGCCAGCGCATCACGACCGTAGGCCTCGGGGCTGTCCCCCAGGTGATTCGATTTATAGTCCGCAAAGAAAAACAGCCCAGCGTGCCCGAACACGAGGTCGATCGTGCCGGTCATCGCGCCCTGCAGCGGACCTGCGCTGAGTCGGCTGTCCGTGAGATAGCCGTATTCCGCGCAGACTTCCGTGATCCTCGCGGCGTTGGCCGTCGCCAGCGGGAAGTGAAACTCGAGTTCATGAGCGCTCCTGGGTGCCCCTCCCGAGGCATCAGGCTGGAGGTTCGCGAGGGCGGTTCCGGCGCGGCCGAGCGGCGTTCTCAGGACCTCTGTCATCCAGTCTTCGAGGGGCGTCTGCCACGCCTCGCCCAGCCCGAAACGCGCGAGCATTTGCTCGCACGCGGTGTCGAGCGGCGTGCCGGTGCCCGCCGATTCGAGCAGCAGGTGCAGCATGATGCCCGGGCGCGGACCGCGCGGAAATGAGTACCGGGTCAGTTCGTCCGCGGGTTCAGGTGCCGGCGCTGAAACGTCGTCGTCCGCGAAGCCGGGCGTGGTGTCGATGGAGTCCTCCAGGACGGAGTCGATCTGGCGGGACAGTCCTGTGTAGCTGTGGACACGCCACGTGGAGGCCGCATTGCGTGGCGCGCGAGCGGCCCGGCGGGTGACCATACTCGTGCCGCCCACGTACTGCGTCCGCGAGATGTCGAGATCGTCTATCCGGATGTGCTCGAAGTCGCCAAACCGGACATCCAGGTGATCGGCAAGTTTGCCGCCGGTGTAGCCGAGTGCGGCGCCAATTGCGCTGTCCCTGACGCGCGGCCGGTCGGTGTCGGCGATACCGACATAACACTTGTATTTGGCGCGGGTGATTGCGACGTAGAGCAGACGGATGTCCTCCGCGAGTTGCTCATCCTGGGTGCGGTCCAGACCGTCGGCAGAATTCTGCAGGTCGACAACTGTCCGATGGCGGGTAGTGCCGTCTTCAGTGCGCTCCTCGTGGTAGATCGCCGTCCGCTCCTGCATCCCGAAGGCCGCCATCGGGACGAAGACGATGTCGTACTCGAGCCCCTTCGCACTGTGCATCGTGATGATCTGGACGAGGTCGTGATCGCTCTCGAGTCGAAGCTGCCGCTCTTCCGGCGCCACCGTGGTCGCGGTCTCGATCTCCCGCGCGTACCACTTGACCAGGCGGTGCAGGCCCGGGGCCTCGCTCGCGCGCTGCTGGAGGAGTTCGGCAAGGTGGCGCAGATTCGTCATTTGCCGTTCGCCGTCCGGGTGCCGCAGCCAACGTGCGGCGAGACCCCGTCTCGCGATCATCGCGTTGATCATGGAAGCGATGCCCGCACCTGCCCACAGCCGGTGGTATTCCGAAAACTCGAGGTTGAGTTCCTGGTGGGCGCGGACGTCCGTGCCGAGCGCGTCGATTTCACGCGCGCTCGCGTTCATGAGCGGGGTCGCAAGCGCCGTGCGCAGATACCGCTCGTTCGCGGGTGACAGGATGGCGATGAGGATCGCGAGCAGGTCCCGCGCGGCGCTCGACAGCAGGACACTCTCCTGCGTGACGTAGACGCTCTTGATCCCGCGTGCCCCAAGTGCGTCCCGCATTGCGCCGGCGTCGTGCCGGTCGCGCGCGAGGACCGCGATCCGGCCGCTGGTGACGGGCGCCTCGCCAATCATCGCCGTGCCGTCTTTGCCGGCGTTCAACAGGACCGCAATCGCTTCTGCCGCCCACTCGCTGCAGAGAAGCCGGGCGCGGTTGCGGGGAATCGTGCGCCCGGAGCCCGAGAGGCTGTAGAGCGTCATCGCCGGTGCGGGCGTGCCGTCGATCGTCAGTTCGAGGTGTTCGACGGGCGCGGCCGTAACGCCGGGGTAGGGGATATCTCGGTGGCGGAACAGCCCGTCGCCACTGAACATCCGGTTCACCGCCCCGACCATTCCCGGCGTTGCGCGCCAGTTGATCGCCAGTGAGTAGAGACGGGTCCCCTCGTCCCCAAGGCCGCGTTTGGTATCGATGTAGGTGAAGATGTCTGCGCCGCGGAACTTGTAGATCGCCTGCTTCGGATCGCCGATCACGATCAGCGAGGCCGACGAGTTCCGATAGATGCGACTGAAAATCTCGTATTGCGCTTCGTCCGTATCCTGGAATTCGTCGACAATCGCGAGCGGATACTGCGTCGCGAGGCGGCGCGCGAGTGCGCCGCCCCGCGTGGCGTCCGCACGGAGCGCGTCCCGGAGGCTGATGAGCAGGTCGTCGAACGTCAGGGTGGACGCGCGGGCCTTCTCTTCCGCAAGGCGTTCGCGGATGCGTTCGATCGCGCGGCGTCTGAAGTTCGCGAGAACGGCTGCGCTGAACTGATCGAGGCCCTGCGCCACCAATTCGATCGCCTCGAAGATCGGATGTTCGGGCGCTTTGCCGTTCTTCCTGACCGCGCCTTCGAGCGTGGATTTGGCGAACGTCCACCAGTCGAGGTTGCGGTCCGCAATGGTGGTGCGGGCGCTCAGCGCGAAGTCTTTCATCGCGACGTGATAGGGCGCCTTCATTGCTTTCCTGTTCCGGTTCAGCCCGGACTCGAGGACCAGCTTCGAGATGTTCTCGGAGATCCATACACCCTTGATATGGTCAATCAGCTGTTTGAGCTGCGAGATGTCGCCCGGGTCCGATGGCGCTGCGGGCGAAAGGACCACTTCGCGCGGCAGCAGCGTCGCGATTTCGTTCAGAAGCTGTTGCGGTGATCGGTAGGCTGTCAGGACAACCTCGGCCTCGTCGTCGCTCAGGCGGACCATCTCCTCGCGGTAGAAGTCCGTTGCGGCGGCAAGGCGCAACGTGCTGCCATCGAGAATCAGTTGGCGATCGAACAAGGTGCCCGTGTCGAACGCGAGGTCGCGGGTCACGCGTGCGCAGAATCCGTGAATGGTGAGGATCGCGGCTTCGTCGAGGAGCTTGGCCGCGGCAAGCAGGCGGATCCGCGCGCCATCGGTCGGGACGGATTCGAGCAGAGTCGCGATGATCGCATCGTCGGAAGCGCCGGCCTCGAAGTCCCTCGCGGCCTGCAGGATTCGCAGGCGGATTCTGCCGCGAAGCTCCTCAGTTGCGGCGATCGTAAACGTCAGGACGAGGACGTTGCGCACGTCGTAGTGCGTATCCGACGTGCCGTGCCCGAGCAGCGCGCGCAGGTACAGGTTGGTGATCGCGTGCGTCTTGCCGGTGCCGGCACTCGCTTCGATCATCCGATTCCCGTCGAGGGGAAATGTCAGGGGATCAAGCGTCTGCACGGTCAGCTCAAAGCCTCGAACAGTGGGCCATAGATTCGCACAGCGGTCCGTGCAAACTCATCGTCGAGGTCCGCGGGTAAATCGAACAGGCGCGTGTACGAGGCATCCGTCCCTTCAGATCCCGCATTCCCGCGACTGAAGCGTTCGTAAGCACGCTCCCGTGCCCTGTATTCACCCTTCGCGAGGCCTTCGAAGAAGGCTCGGCTGGTCTCCGGCAGGAAACGGGGCGGGCGCGCGTCGGACGCACGGAACAGGTCCACCAGTTCCGTGAGCAGGCGGGTCGCCCGCTCGCGATCGACAATCGAAAGCGACTGATCGTTCTCGTTGTCGACGAGATAGGTCATGTGACCCGGCGTCTGTGCGTTGAGCGCAAGGTGTTCGACCCACGTCGCGACGAGCTGTCGGTCGCGCACCCGGCCCGTGCGGAAGAACACCCTGCCGGCGTCGAACATCCGGTCGACGCGACCGACGAGGCGAACGTTTCCGAGGGTCAGGTCGACCGGCTTCTCGAACGGGTTGCCGTCGATGAGCTTGTCGACACGGCGAACGATTTCATCCGCCTTGCGCCAGGCATCGTCCAGCATCAGTCTGCCGGGCGTCCCCGGCAGTACCCTGCCGCTTGCCACCATGAGCCCGCGCCACGCTGCTTCATTTCCCGAATCAAGGGACCACGAGAGCGCGGATTCCGCGAGTTGGTAGTTGTCGAGTGCGCCGAGGGTGAACGATTCGACATCGTCGAGATAGTCGGCATGGCTTTCGAAGACGACCCCGAGGCGTGCGCGCAGGAAGAAACGCGCCGGGTTCCTGAAGAAGCTGACGAGCTCGCTCAGTTCGATGACAGTCTGCGGGGTCCCGGCGACAAGGCCGGCCAGGAATGTGGGCTCTGCATTGGCTGCATCGCCTTCAGCCTGGTACCACTCCTGTTGATAGCTGGGCAGTCTCGCATCTGCGCCAAAGTACTGCGGGTCGAACGGCTGGAGCGGATGTTCGGTCACCAGCGTGGGCGGCGTACCGTCAGGCAGTCGCAGCACGGACTCGCAGTATTCACGCAGTTCGGCGACCAGGATCGAGGGCAGCATGCGGCGGTTGTCGGTGATGCGGCGGCCGCGATAGCTGAGGTACAGCACTTCACGGGCCGACAATGCCGCTTCCAGAAAGAGATACTGATCGTCCAGGCGGCGCGACCGGTCTCCGGGGCGATGTTTGCCGCCACGAACATCGAACGAGTATTGCGCCTCATGGCGCGGGAACTCTCCGTCGTTCATCCCCATTAGGCAGACCACGCGAAACGGAATGCTGCGCATCGGGACGAGGCTCGCGAAGGTGATGCCGCCCGTGAGCAGGGCGCCACCCCGCGCGGGCAGACCCAGCAGTCCGTCGAGGGCCTCCCGAAACGGTGCGGGCTCCATCTCCACATCGAACCCAGCCTGTGCGGCCACCGACACCAGCGCTTCAAGCGCGTCGCGAATGAGCTGGAGTTCGAGCACCTCGTCGCTCGGATCACCGTAGAAGGTCTCGACGAGGGCCGTGAGCGTCACTGCCCACTCCGGCACCGACCGTGGTTCGCGCAGGCGCGCGGCCCACCGGCCAAGGTCGTCGATGAATGCCTGGAGTGCCTGCAGAACGTGCACGTCGCCGCTGTCGATGTCGAAAGGCAACACGCCGTCGACCAGACCGTCCTCGGCGCGTGCCGCATAGCCGTGGAGCATGCGGTCGAGGCCAAACCGCCACGTGTTGTGTGGCTCGGCCGGCAGTTCCCAGCGGGCCTGCTTCTCCTCGCCGGACAGGCCCCAGCGGATGCCGGAGCTGCCAATCCATGCGCTGATCAGCGCGAGGTCGTCTTCGATCAGGCCGTATCTCGCGGCGATCAGCGGAACTTCGAGCAGGTCCATGACCTCGGGTGCGGTGAAGCGGGCATGGGCGGTGTCCAGCAGTGAGCGAAACGACAGGATCACCGCAGAGTCGCTGACCGGGTTCCGGTCGGCGATCGAGAATGGCAGATGGTCGCGGAACCGCGCTTCGATGAACGGTGCGTACGTGCTCACGTTCGGCATCATCACAATGATTTCGTGTGGGCTGAGGTCGGGTGTCGTTTCGAACAGCAGCTGAAGCTGATCGTAGAGGACCTCCACTTCGCGCAACGGGCTGTGGCAGGCGTGAATCTGCAGGGACCGGTCGTCCGCGCCGACCATGTGCGTGCCGGGTTCGTCCAGGAACGTGCCGCCGCGTTCCAGATTGAGGATATCCCGCTGCAGGGATGCCAGAGCCGTAGCGGTCCCCGGGGATTCCCACGTTTCGTGCAGGGTTGTCGCATCGGCTTCGAGCAGCATTTCGAGGAACTCACGTCCCTGCTTGCCCATCGATGACAGCAGCGGATTCCCCGCTTCGAAGTAGTCGTCATCGGTGAGCGGGCGGCCGTGTCGGACGAGTTCCCTGATCGAGCGACGTGCCTGGTCTCGTTCCGAGGCCACGTCACCCCAGTAGTGCTGGCAGGGGTTCAGGAAGTAGAGGTCGACCTCGATGTGCTGCGCGAGCGCGCTGAACACCTCCAACTGCGCGGGCGGGAGGGTCGACAGTCCGAAAATGCTGACTCGGGAAGGTGCGTTGGCCGGCGGTCGGGTGGCGAGACGTTCCGCAAGCTGAGCATAGAGCCTGACGCGGTGCGGCTCGGTCGTCTCGGCCGTCAGGCGTTGCCACAGCACGGCAACCCAGGCGAGATCACCCTCCGGGTGCTCACTGCCGAGCTCCCAGGCAAGCATCCAGTCCGGCCGGTAGAGCAGGTACTGGTCGTAGAGATGCGCGAGTCTGGCTGCAAGCTGATAGGCTCGCAGATCGCGATCTGCGCCTTGGCCGATGTAGTCGGTCACGGCAGCGAGGGGCTCGCCCGCTGCGGATCCGGCACTGGTCCCGGCCAACAGCCGGGCCAGCATGAAGGTCATGACGTCGGTATCGAACGCCGACCGGCGGGCGTCCGCGTCGAGCCCAAACTCCTCCTGACAGAGGCGCCAGATCCAGGTTGCCGGGAGTGAGGTCACGACGCCGGCGGCGATTCCGAGACGCTCGGCGATTCCGATGCGCAGCCACTGCCCCAGACCGAAGCTGTGGGTCAGGATGACCGTTGGATCGAAGGGACCGGCCGGATCGCGTGAGAGGTTCAGTGACAGGGCGTCCACCAGCCGTTCAGTGCGGTTGGACTGGTAGACATTCAGCATGGCGGGAGAATAAGTAGTTTTGTCCGGGATGAGAAGCGAACCTGCACCGCGTCTTCTTCTGCCCCTGACGCAACGGAACTTCAAGCTGTACTACGGGGCCTCGGTGCTGTCGATGGTGGGCAGCCAACTGACCCTCATCGCGTTCCCGTGGTTCGTGCTCAAGGTCACGGGCGATCCCGCGGCGATGGGGTTGGTGCTTGCCGTCGAGGGGATTCCCCGGGCCGCGTTCATGATCTTTGGCGGCGCGTTCACCGACCGGTTCTCGCCACGCACCGTGCTTGCGCTGTCGAGCGTTTCCCGGGCCGGCGTCATGCTCGCGCTCGGTGCGCTGACCCTGAGCGGCTTCGTGTCGACACCGTTGATCTTCGTTGCCGCGCTCGCGTTCGGAATTCTCGACGCGTTTGCGTTTCCCGCCAGTTCCGCCTTTCTCCCGCGGTTGTTGGAGACGTCGCAGTTGCCCGCCGGCAACGCGCTCGTGCAGGGCGTCGGGCAACTGTCGACCATGGTCGGTCCCGCGGCGGCCGGGTTCATCATCGCGTGGTTCTCTGTCGGAGACCCGAGAGGCGGCGCGGACACCGCAGACCTGCCAGGCATCGCCGTCGTTTTCATCGTGGTTGGCCTGGGTTTTGCGCTTGCGGTCGGGCTGCTGATGTTCGTCGCCGCGGGCGGCAGGGACGGACCGATGTCCGCGTTCTCCGCCACGCAGATGCTGCGCGAGGTCGGCGAAGGGTTCTCGGCGATGTGGCGGGACCTCCCGGTCCGGATCATCACGCTGGTCTTCACCGTGTTCACGTTGTTCTGGCGGGGGCCATACATCATCGGGGTGCCCGTGCTGTGCGAGGCGCGCTTCGAGGAGGGCGCACTCGCATTTGGCTTTTTTGGCTCGGCGATGGGGCTCGGCGCGCTCTTCGGGACGATCGTCGGGGGATCGCTCAGGCATCCGCGCGAGCGCTGGTTCGGGGCACTCGTGCTTGTCGATACCGCCGTGCTGGGAGTTTCCTTCCTCGTGTACGCCCACGCCTCGAGCCTTGCGCCCGCTCTTGGCGTCACGGTGCTCGCGGGACTGCTTGACGGCTACATGGTTGTGTTGCTCATCTCGTGGCTGCAGGTACGCGTCCCGACCAAACTGCTCGGCCGCGTCATGTCGATGATCATGTTCTTCAACAGCGGTCTTGCGCCCGTTTCGGCCGCGGCGGCGCGGGTTCTGATCAGCCTTTCGCTCACCGGAATGTTCCTCGGCGCGGGGAGCATTCTGGTCGTCCTCTCACTGGTGGGGCTGGCAATCCCGGTCGTGCGCTCGCTCGGGATCAGGCCCGAGGGTGAGCACGCTGGGGACTGACGGAACGCCACTCGTCCGGCGAGCGGGGCAGCGCCTTCAGGCACAAGCGCGTGAATGGAGCCCCGCAGCCACGACCTGATAGGCTTCGCGCTCGTTCCGGGGGCAGCACATGGCATTCAACGTACTGGGCATGATCGGCGTCGCACCGCAGGAAGGGGCTGCTGTCCATGTGATCGGTGGCGGCATCGATCCGGACTACCTCGTACGCTTCACGGCCGCGCACGAACACGCGGGCTTCGATGCGGTGCTGGTCGGTTACACCTCGGCATCCGCTGAGGGATTCCAAGTGGCGCAGTTTGCCGCGTCCCACACGGATCGAATCAGCTTCCTCGTCGCGCACCGCCCGGGGTTTGTCGCGCCCACATTGGCGGCGCGCAAGGCTGCCACCTTCGACAACCTCACGCGGGGTCGCCTGATGATCCACATCATCACCGGCGGCTCGGGCTTCGAGCAACGGCGGGACGGCGACTTTGTCGGGCACGACGAACGCTACGCGCGGACCGATGAATACATCACCGTCATGAAGAAGGCGTGGACGAGTGAGACACCGTTCGACTTCGAAGGCAGGTACTACGCGTTCGAACGCGCCTTCTCCGAGATTCGCTGCCATCAGACTCCTCATGTGCCCGTCTACTTCGGTGGCGTTTCGCCACCCGCACTCGGGGTTGGTGCAAAACACGCGGACTGGTACGCACTCTTTGGCGAGTCGCGTGGCAACGTTTGGGAAATGATGGCGACGATCAATCAGCACGCGGCAGAGTTCGACCGTCAGCCGCGATACCAGTTGTCGTTTCGACCCATCATCGCGGACACGGAAAGCGCCGCCTGGGACAAAGCGGAGGGGCTGCTGACCGAGGTTGGGGAGTACTCGGGCCGCGTGCCCGAGGCCGAAACGGCAAAGCGCCTCTTGCGCCTTGCCGAATCCGGCGAGATTCATGACGAGCGCCTCTGGACGCCGCTTGCGGCCGCGGCGGGCGGATCGGGTAACACGACCGCGCTGGTCGGCACTCCGGCCCAGGTCGCCGATGCAATCCTCGCCTACCGGCAGTTGGGCGTCGACGGCGTCCTGATTCGAGGGTTCGACCCGTTGAACGACGCGGTCGAGTACGGACGCGAGTTGATTCCACGCATCCGCGAAGCGACTTCCGACGACTGAGGAGAACGACGATGAGCTACGACTATCCCCTGATCCACACGCGCCTCGAGCACGGTGTGCTGACCGCGACGATCGACAATCCGCCCATCAACCTGATGACGCTGCAACTGTTTGGCCAACTGAGTGCGCTGACGGAGGAGGCTGCCGCCGATGATGAGGTGCGCGTCCTTGTCCTGGACAGCGCCAACCCGGATTTCTTCATTGCGCATTTCGACGTCGAGGCAATCCTCGGTTTCCCCACTGACGGTGAGGCGGCGCGGGGTGAGGAACTGGGCGGCTTTCACGTCATGTGCGAGCGCGTGCGAACGATGCCCAAACCGTCGCTCGTGAAGATTGCCGGACGCGTGGGCGGCGGCGGTTCCGAGTTCTCCGCGTCATGCGACATGCGCTTCGGCGTGCTCGGGCGCACTGTCGTGAATCAGATGGAGGTGGCGCTCGGCATCCTCCCGGGAGGCACCGGCACGCAGCGTCTGCCGCGGCTGCTCGGCCGGGGCAGGGCCCTCGAAGTGATCCTGGGCAGTGACGACCTCGATGCGGCAACGGCCGAACGCTGGGGTTACCTGAACCGTGCATTTGCCGATGAGGCGGCCATGAACGCGTTCGTCGACCGTCTCGCGCTGCGGATCGCTGGATTCCCGAAGGAGGCTGTGGCTCTGGCGAAAGCTGCGGTCCTCGACGCTGAACCTTCGTTTCACGATGGCCCGATCGAAGAGGCTTACCGGTTCCAGCAAACCGTGCGTACCGAGGGCGCGCAGCGCAACATGCGGCTTGCGCTCGAGTCCGGGGCCCAGAGCCCGGAGGGTGAGAAACAGATGGGCGAACTCTGCCAGCGCCTCGCTGAGGCCGGGCTTGCAGGAGGGGTGCAGTAGACGTGGATGTTTCAGGTCTGCGGGAGGCGGCTCAGCAGTCGATTGCCGACATTGCGGCGGGTTCAGAACTCCAGCACTCGGCATGCGCCGGTGGTCAGATGCCCTGGCGGCGCTGGCCACAGTCAAACATGGACTCAGGGCGCGGCACGCCGATCGTGCTGCTGCACGGTGGGTCCGGATCCTGGACACACTGGCTGCGCAACGTTGGTGTGCTGAGCGCCGTGGGCGACGTCTATGCGGCGGATCTGCCGGGCCTGGGCGACGCGGCAATGTTCGCGGGTGACTATACGGCCCAAGATGTTGCGGACTGTGTGGTGCAGGGCCTGCACGAACTGGTGGATGACGGACCCGTCCACCTGGTGGGATTCTCCTGGGGCTGCACACCGGCAGCGCTCGCCGCCGCGGCGCCGGGGATCGAACCCGCAAGCCTGACGCTCGTCGGACCAGCCTCGGTCGGGGATCTGCCCCGACGTACGCAGATGCAGCCGCTGATCCGGCGCACGCCGGACATGTCCGATGCCGAAGTCTGGGCCGCCAACCAGGAAAACCTTGCGCGGTTGATGTTCCACGACCGGACTCTGATCGATCCGGTCGCCGTCTATGCCCAAGTGATGAACCAGCAGCGGGCGCGTTTCAACAGCCGCCAGTTCGCGCTGTCGGACCTCGTGCTGCAAGGGCTTCGAGAGACAGACTGTCCCGCGCTCGTGCTCTACGGCGAGTTCGACGCGCCCGCGTGGCCGGAGATCGAGGCGCGGCGGACGGCCATTGGTGAGGCACGGCCTGATGCGACATTCGAGGTTGTTCCCGCGGGTGGCCACTGGCTGCAGTACGAATGTGACGATGTGTTCAACGCCTGCTGTCTCAGCTGGTTCGACCAACTTGCTCACGGCTGAGGCCCGGGCGAACAGTCCGGCAGGTCAGATCGGGCGGCCCGGGCGTACCCCGTCGAGCGTCGCGCAGGTCAAAGCTCTTGCGATATGCGGCGGTCACGACGTTGCAATAGGTGCTGACCTGGCACTCGATGACGGTCCCGAAGTCTGCACACGCCGCAATTGCGTCCTCGCGGGCGCTGGCCGGGTCGACGTGATTGCGAATCAACAGGCTGTCGCGCGTCAGGTGGCGCAGCAGCAGTTCACGCCATGCCGCCTCGGATGCGACCGGTCGATAGGGATCGTCCGTCGCGCGCACGGCATGCACGAAGACGTCGTCGATGACCATATCAAAGCGCCGCCTGCAGCGCTGAAGCCACTCGTTGGCGTCGGCGTGGTGGATCTGTGCATCGGTCGTGTCGATCCCGAACCAGCGTCTGGCGATGTTGATGTGGGTTGCGTCGATTTCGACGGCTTCCAGGGAGGCGGGCTGCAGCAGCTGGTGCAGCACGTGCAGTGACGCGCCGCCGCCCAATCCCAACAGCAAAACCCTGGGTCGGCCGGTGGGTTTGCTCAGCAAGGCGGGGTAGGTGAGTGCGTCCCAGATGCCGTTGCCCCACACGCGCCCCGGGTTGTACTGCGTGTGCAGGACTCCGTTGGTGTAGAGGCGCCGCGTGCGGCCGGCGCTCCGAACCTCGTAGGTCACNCCGTCTCTGACTTCACTGTGCAGCACGGCCATCCGGGTCAGTCGAGATCGGGGTCCCAATTGAACGCGCGGCACGCGTTGCCCGCATAGAACGCCTCGGTCACGTCGTCCCTCAGTCCCAGCGCCTCGATCTCGCTACGCGCCCGGTCCCAGGCAATGGTCGGAAACTCTGTTCCGAACATCATCTTCCCCTTGCCCCGTGTGTTGATGAAATGCACGAAGGCGTCCGGCCAGTACTTGGGCGCCACCGCCGTGCACGACATGTACACGTTGTCCCAGTGCGTGATGGTCGAGATCGCTTCTTCCGTCCAGGGCTGCCCGCAGTGGGTCATGACGAGTCGCAACTCGGGAAAATGGAAGGCAACCTCGTCGTAGTGAACCGGGTTCTGAACCCAGCCGGGGCGCCGNGGACCGGGCATCCCNGCGTTCATGCTGACAGCGAGGTCCAGTTCGATCGCTTTGACATAAAACGGCCAGTACACGCGGTCGGTCGGGGGCAGTGTGTAGCGGAACGGTGGAATACGCAGACACCGTACACCGTGGTTTTCCACGTAGTGCGTCACCTTGCGCACTTCGTCCATCCCGTTCAGGGGATTGACGATCATGGCCGGNAGGATCTTGCGCGGGAAACTCGCGTGGGCGTCTGCGACCCAATCTGCGTGTCCCGGTTCCATGATCGAAACCACGGCTGCCCCGATATNATTCTGGTCGAGGACATCGATGAGTTCCGCGGGTGTATTGATGACGGGACGGTCGGCGAGATCCTTGAACAGGTAGCCGAGTCCGCCACCTTCNTCCNCGCCGTCAGCGCCCGCTGCCTTCGCGCGGGCGTGATCGATGAACGATGAGTTGATGAGTGTGTCGATGGCGCGTGGTCGGCTCATGGCCAGTGGATCCTCAGCGTAGTGGTGTGTTGTCGAGGTAGGTTCCCGAAATGATGGACAGACTAACCGGCTGNTCCGAGAAGCCGAGCTTGCGGTAGAACGCCACCGCGTCGTCGGTCTGCAGGTACATGTGCTGGCCCGGAACCGCGGCAAGGAGCATCTGCATCATGCGTGATGCGATCCCCTGATTACGGTGTGGGGTTTCGGTCCAGACGTCGACGACATAGCAGTTGCCGATGCCGTCCGACAGGGCCCGGGCCGTACCGATCACGTGCGGCGAAGGCGCATCCTGAGATTCGCCTGGCCCGGCAGCGTCGGCCCAAACGATCGCGACATGCTGACTGTTCTCGAATGAGACACGCAATTGATCCGTCGTCCGCCCGTTGTGGAAATCGTCGGCGATCAGACGTGCCTTCACATCTTCCCAGTCGATGTCTTCCAATGAGTCCGTGTACCGGTACATGTACGTCAGCCCGTGGTTTGCCGGGCGAGCATCGGGCAGGGCGTTGCTGACGTCAACCTGAACACATCCCCTTGCCCAGNCGGTCGGCCCGNCGCCGNTTTCGCGACGGATGATGTAACAATGGCAGCAGCAGTCGCTCAATACCGCATGGCGATAGAGGAGAGTCCCGTGTCTGCTTCGAGAATTGCCGCGCTCGCGGTATTCGTTGCGCTCGTTGCGAGCTTTTTCATCTTCGATCTCGGTCAATACCTGACCCTTGACTATCTCAAGGCCCAGCGGGCGGAGTGGCAGGTGATGCTTGCCGACAACCCGGTCACATTCGGCGCCGGGTTTTTCCTCATCTACGTCGGCGTGACGGCACTCTCGTTGCCGGGGGCCGCCGTCATGACGCTGGCCGCGGGCGCCGTGTTTGGACTCCTCTGGGGGCTTGTGCTCGTGTCATTTGCATCGACCGTGGGCGCGACGCTCGCCATGCTCGTCGCGCGCTTTCTTCTGCGCGACCAGGTGCAGACCCGTTTTGGCGACCGGCTCGCCAGCATNAACGAAGGCATGGAACGCGAGGGTGCGTTCTACCTGTTCACGCTGCGNCTGATTCCCGCGATTCCCTTTTTCNTCATCAACCTCGCAATGGGACTGACGCGGATCAAGGTCCCCGTGTTCTTTCTCGTGAGCCAGGTGGGGATGTTGGCGGGCACGCTCGTTTACGTGAATGCCGGTACGCAGTTGGCGGAGNTCGAGTCCGCAGCGGGTATTCTGAGTCCCGGTCTGATTGCGTCATTCGTGCTGCTGGGCGTTTTCCCGCTCATCGCGAAACGACTCGTGGATTTCCTGCGCGCGCGTCAGGTCTATCGGGGCGTCTCGCGCCCGAAGACCTTCGATCAGGATGTCGTTGTGATCGGTGCGGGTTCGGGTGGGCTTGTTGCGGCACTGATTGCCGCGACGGTGAAGGCCGAAGTGACGCTCATCGAGAAGGACAAGATGGGCGGCGACTGCCTCAACACCGGCTGCGTACCAAGCAAGGCGCTGATCCGTTCCGCCAGGCTCGCAGCCGACATGGGCCGGGGGCCGAGCCTGGGATTTCGCGCGATGGCCCCCGAGTTTGATTTTGCGGACGTCATGGAGCGCGTTCAGCGCGTCATCAGGACAATCGAGCCGCACGACTCGGTTGAACGCTACGAAGGACTGGGTGTCCACGTCGAAATTGGCGAGGCCCGGGTCGTCTCGCCATTCGAAGTCGAGGTCAACGGTCGGACGATCACGACGCGCAACATCATCGTTGCGACAGGCGCCGCACCGTTCATCCCGCCCATTGGCGGGCTGGCTGACACCCGTTACCTGACGAGCGAAAATCTGTGGGAACTGCGCGAACGACCGGAGCGGCTGGTGGTGCTCGGCGGAGGTCCGATCGGCACTGAACTGGCCCAGTCTTTTGCGCGACTCGGGAGTCACGTCACGCAGGTCGAGATGCTGCCGAGGATCATGATCCGTGAAGATCCGGAGATTTCCGACCATGTGGCAGAAGCACTGCGCTCCGACGGTGTCGAGGTGCTGACGTCGCACACCGCCAGGTCGATCAAGGTTGGCGACGACGGCGTTCGCGGGTTGCGGGTCGAGGGGCCGGGCGGTGAAGAGAAGGTCGTGCCGTTCGACGAGATTCTCGTGGCCGTAGGCCGCAAGGCGAACGTTACCGGGTTTGGCCTCGAGGAACTGGGGGTCGAGCTTGAACCGCAGGGCACAATCGCGGTCGACGACTACCTGCGGACGAACTACCCGAACATCTTCGCCATCGGCGATGTCGCCGGGCCTTACCAGTTCACGCACACCGCTTCGCACATGGCGTGGTTCGCTGCCGTGAACGCGCTGTTCGGCACCTTCTGGAAGTTCAAAGTCGACTATTCGGTGATTCCATGGGCCACGTTCTCCGCGCCGGAGGTTGCCCGTGTGGGCCTGAACGAGTCCGAGGCGATCGAGAAGGGGATTGCGCACGAGGTGACGACTTATGACGTTGCCGATCTCGATCGGGCCATTGCCGATGAAGCGGCCGAGGGCCTGGTGAAGGTCATCACCGCGCCCGGCAAAGGGCGTGTGCTGGGCGCAACCATCATGGCGGAGCACGCGGGTGAACTGATCAGCGAGTTTGTGCTTGCGATGAAACACGGCATCACGCTGCAGCAGATCATGGGGACCATTCACATCTACCCCACGTTCGTCGAGATGAACAAGTTCGCGGCGAGCGAGTGGCGGAAAAAGCACAAGCCGGAGGCGCTGCTCGAGTGGGTGGGTCGCTTTCACACCTTCCGTCGCGGAACCCCCCCGGCAGGCACGTCAGCGGCGCCGTCACGGGATGCCGCAGCGTGAGGGGACTGGCGGCCGCCTGTCTGCTATGCAGTCTCGTCGCACAGGCGGACCAGGGGGTCGACGCTTACCACGCGAAGTGGACGACAGTCCTGGAGGCGTATGTCGATGAGACCGGCTTCGTCGACTACGACGGGCTGCTGGCGGACAGGGGGACCTTCGATGAGTACGTTGCCTGGCTCGACGCCACAGGCCCGCGCACGCATCCACGTAGGTTCGAGGGGCGGGCGACGCAACTGGCGTTCTATATCAATGCGTACAACGCACTCGTCTTCGAAGGTGTGCTTGCGCGCGGTCCTGAGCGGAAGTCCGTCTGGCGTGGCCTGATTTCAGGGTGGGCGTTCTTCAGGGGAATGGACGTCCGTCTCGACGGTGAGGTCACGAACCTGCAGACGATCGAGGACGTGCTGATCAGGGAAGGGTTTGCGGACCCGCGCATTCATGCCGCGCTCAACTGCGCGTCGGTGTCGTGCCCGAGACTGCCGCGAGAGGCGTTCCGGCCGGCAACGCTCGAGGCCCAACTCGACACCGCCATGCGCGAGTTCGTCCGGGACCACGTGCGGTTCGAGGCCGAGTCCGGGACCGCGTATCTCTCGAAGATATTCGACTGGTTCGAGGAGGACTTCCTCGCGTTCGAGCAGGCCATGGGGCACCCCGATCCGGCTCTCATCAACTACGTGAACCGGTATCGCGGCGCCGACGCGCAGATTCCTGCCGGCGCGCGCGTGCGGTTCATGGACTACGACAAAGGCATCAACGCGCAGCCGCGCTGATGCGTCACGCGTAATGGTCGACGATGACGCGCACGACGCGCGCCGGACCTTCGGCGGCTGCCCCGGAACCGGGCCTGGTCCAGGTGAACAATGCCTTCCAGAGCGCCCACGCGGCGCCGCGTAACGCGGTGTCCGCGTCGAGCCCCGTACCAGCGAGGAGCGTTTTGCGGGCGCCTCCCGAGAGATCCGTCCACGCAAAGGCCAGGTCGCAGGCCGGGTCGCCCACTGAGCAGCAGCCGAAGTCGATGACGGCGGACAGCAGGCCCTCCGTCTGGAGCAGGTTGCCGGCGGCGACGTCCCCGTGCAGCCAGGCCGGCTCCCGGCTCCACCGGGTGGCGAGCGCCGCCTCCCAGATGGCCTCGGAGGCGGTCGCAAGTGCCGGGTTCGCCAGTCGGGCAAGCGCGCGTCTGGTGGCACCGTCGTACACCTCAGGATGTGCGCCCCGCATGAAGTTGTGTGCCCCCGGAGGAGGGCCGTCCGCCGCGGGCAGGGCGTACAACGCCGCCAGAAAACGTCCGAGGTCCGTTGCGAGCAGATTCGTGTCGACCGGTGCCGCAATGAGGTCCTCGTCGGGAAGGCGCCGGTAGATCGACTAGGCGCGGGGAAACTCATCGGTGGCGTCTCCCAGGCGGACCGGTATGGGAATCGGGAGCGGCAACTGTGGCGCGAGTCGCGGCAGCCATCGCTGCTCCTTCGCAACCTGGCCTACATAGTCCGCCGTACTTGGGAAACGCAGCAGGTAGTCGTCACCGAGGTGAAACGTGCGGTTGTCCCAACCACTTCGGGTGACGCTCCGGACAGGCAGGTTGGCAAACTCCGGAAACTGCCCGGCAACAAGGCGGCTCGCGAGACTCCCGTCGATCGCTTCGCGTTCCGGGCCACCGTCACTCACTGTGCCGTCTCGTTGCGTCGTTGAACGTCAGTCGTCCCTGCGTGCCATGAGGGCCTTGAGAGTGCGCTCGACGTCAGCCTCGGCGGGCTCGACGATCGCGTCGTCACGTTTCGTGACCTGGGAGACGAGCCCGAGATGCGTCACATAGCGCCGACAGTCCACGCACATGAAGAGATGAAAACGCATGGCGAGACGGGCCATGAATCCCTGCGGCTCGTCGAGCGCCTGGCTCGCCTGTTCGGCGACTTCCCTGCAATTCAGCATCATTGCCATTGTGGCGTCAGCGGTTGATGGTCGTGATCACTCCGTGGCCAGACATTCCCCTGTTTGCTGAAAGTGCTCGACACAACCAAAAACCTTGTTGCGCGCACGGTGCAGCAGTACGCGAACATTGGACTCACTGACGTCCAGGATGTGACATATGTCCGCGAGCGGCAGGCCCTGCCGCTCGCGAAGCGCCAGGGTGGCACCCTGCAGGTCCGGCAACTGATCGATCATCCGATCGAGACACGCTTTCAGTTCATCGCTTGCGAGAAGGGCCTCCGGCGAGTCCTGGCCCCACTCGGAGGGGGCGTCCTGCCAATGCCCGCGACCGTCGAAGCGGTCGGCAAACGACTCGTCTTCGGCGAGCAGGTCTTCGAGTGCGACGTTGCGCTTTTCCCGGCGCAGCCGGGACTTCGCTTCGTTTGCGGTGATCCGCATGATCCAGGTCTTGAGCGCGGAGCGCCCTTCGAATTTCCCGACCGCGCGCAGGACGGACACCCAGGCTTCCTGCACGACCTCGTCCGCAATCTTCTGCCCGACGATGCTTGCCGCGAGGTGCTGCATTGGCCCACCGAACGTGCGAATCGCGTAGTGGTACGCCGCCTCGTCCTGTCGGACCAGGCCGGCGATCAGCGTTGCTTCGTCGCGAAATATCGTGTCGCTCATCGTGGCCAGGGTGTCATCGGGCAATGGGCCGTCACACGGGAGCGCATTCTGGCCGGACGGAGCGAGGTCTGCAATCCGCAGCTTCTTCAGTTTCCGGAGAGTGCCTGTCGAGTCCCATCTCGACCAACGCGGCCCCGGGCGAGGGGAGAGGAGGAATCACGAAACAGAGCAGGGGCGTTGCATGGCGCGCATGTCGACCGGCCAGGTTGACGTGCGACGGAGTCGATCCCGGCGCGGGTACGGCAGTCCCGCGTGGGACAGGGCCTCGGTTGTGAGCCCCTGGTCGGCCACCGGAAGCGCCCGTTCCACATCGACGGCAACGAGCGCGACACGCGCGATTTGAACGCGCCGGGATCTGCAGCCGCCAGACCAGCCCCGAGGAGCGTCGCGTGCCGCCCCGCGATGGGCGCGGCCGGTGTCGTGACCGGGCTCAGTAGCCCTCGTCATCAACGTCAACGAGCGGGAACGCGCTGAACACGGACGGCGGTACGACCGGCTGCGATTCCGCAATGAACGATTCGTCCAGTTCCTCGAGGCTGGTCACACCAGAGAGCGCCATACCCAGCAGAATCTCGTTGCGGAGAATCTCGAGCATACGCACGACGACAGGCTGCCCACCCGCCGCCATGGCCCACGCTTCGAGGCGGCCAATCCCCACGATGTCCGCGCCGAGAGCAATGGCCTTCAGAATGTCGGTGCCGCGGTAGAAGCCGCCGTCGACCGCAATCTTCGCTTTGTCGCCAACTTCCGCGACACATTCGCGGAGCAGTTCCATGGTGCCGCGCCCCTGGTCGAGCTGGCGTCCGCCGTGGTTCGAGACGTAGACCACGTCGATGCCGTGATCAACCGCCATTGCAGCGTCTTCTTTGGTATTGATCCCTTTAAGAATCAGAGGGATATCGAACTTTTCCCGAATCCGCTTGACATCACTCCAGTTCAGCATCGCCTGATAATTCAGGTTGCCGGACGGATCCCGCTGGTTCTGCATGAAAGCGGTGGAAGTGGGTACGACGCCCTTCGCAATGTCCCGCTCGCGGCGGCTGACGGTCGCGGTGTCGACGGTCAGGCAGAAAGCCGTGAAACCGGCATCAATGGCACGCTGGACCATCTCATCGGTCCAGTCGGCATCGCCGCGGACATACAGTTGGAAGATTTTGGGCCCGTCCGCCGAGGCGGCAATTTCCTCGAGCGAAGGCATACAGACCGAACTCGACATGACCATGCAGCCGAACTCCGCTGCCGCTTTTGCCGCCGTTGCACCACCGCCTTCTTCGAATACCTGCAGGGACCCGATTGGGGCGAGACACACCG
Source organism: Gammaproteobacteria bacterium (assembly GCA_002728675.1). Lineage (GTDB taxonomy): Bacteria > Pseudomonadota > Gammaproteobacteria > Pseudomonadales > Azotimanducaceae. Next base: position 13,517 of record PBVL01000069.1, on the reverse strand, counting down.
GTATCTTCAGGTTGTGTCCGAGGAACGAGCCGCTCGTATCGACGTTCGAAACGTCCCGCAACACACGCGGCTTCAGCGCGAGCGAGTCGATCGACATCCGGTTTCGCTTCAGCGTCGTCTCAGTCTCGGTCGCCCCGACCAGGTAGTCCCAGTGAGTCTGGTTCAGGCGCAGCCGGGCCGCCTTGACGATCTGGTGAATGGTGCGGAATGGTACGTCTGCCATCGGGGAGCCTTGCCTATTTGTTGTCCGGAGAACTGGGCAGCGATGGTACGGCATTTTCAGACGAAGCGCGGTGTCTGCACGTGCACGGGACCGGAGCGGCTGCGTCGCAGAGGATATCGGACTCGTTGACGGAAGTCCGTCTGTTGGATTTGGTTATCCATATGATGACAACCCTCAACATTGACGATTCCGTCATGGAACGGCTCAAGGCTGAAGCCGCACGTCGTGGCACTACGATGTCAGCATTGGTCGAGGAAGGCCTGCGCCGGATCCTTGAAGAACCGCGGGGAGACGCCATGGAGCGAAGCTGGGATCCGCCTAACTGGTAGGGCGGACAGTTGCGGGTCGACATCAGCAACCGGGAAGTGCTTTACGCAGCGATGGAGAGCGAGACGGATTCACCTTGATTGTGACACCAATGTGCTGGTGTATGCGTCGAACACGGACTCTGATTTCTTTGAAGCGTGTAATGACTTCCTGGAGGGACGAGTTGCAGACCCATCGCCCACCTATTTCACCTGGAATGTCTGCTACGAGTACCTGAGGGTCACGCACCCCAGGGTGTTGGCTGCGCCGCGATCCGGTGTGGAGGCGTGGGCGTTCCTTGAATTCTTGTTGGATTTGGAATCCTTTAGGCTGCTCATGCAAACCGACCGACATCGACAGGTTCTGCAGATGACCCTTGGTGAATTGCCGGATGTCCGTGCCAATCTCATCCATGATCTGCACACGGCTGTCCTGATGCGGGAACACGGCATCGCGCGTATCTACACCCGAGACACAGATTTCCACCGCTTCCCGTTTCTCGATGTTGTCGATCCGCTGCGGGCCTGAACCAGACCGGCGGCGCGGCAGGTCCGTAGGACCGACCGTATTGCTACAGGGCGACAATCCGTGTGGCAACGCGCTCGACGAACTCCAGATCGTGTTCCACAAACAGCAGAGTCGGCTCGTTGTCTAGGATGGCCGATTCGATCTGCTCCCGTCCCATCACGTCGATGTAGTTGAGCGGCTCGTCCCAGAGCAGCAGGTCCGCCTCGCTCATCAACGAATGCACGAGGTCCACCTTCTTCAGTTGCCCCTGGGAGAACGTCTCGAGAGGTGCCTCGAAGACGTCTCCCGACACGCCGACCACACCCATCATCTGCCGGAACCGGGTTTCGTCGATTGCTGCCGCTACAAGGTGATCGCGCAGGTTTCCGGAGCGCCAGCGCGGTATCTGGTACGAACGGGCGACGTGAATGTAGCTCTTGCGTGAGACCAGCCCGCCGCTCGGTTCGAGGTCACCCGTGATGATGTCGAGCAGGGACGACTTGCCCGTGCCGTTTGCGCCGGTGATCGCAATGCGTTCACCGGCTTCGATCGCGAACGACAGATCGTGGAACAGCTGCCTGCCGTCACGTTCGAGGCCGAGGTTCTGCACCGTCAGCAGGGCGTCGGAACGTGCATTGCTGGTCGTCACGCGGAGTTCCCGCTCCTTCTCTCGATTGGCGAGCAGGCCTTCCTTGTCGGCGAGCGCCGCGTTCATGCGGCGCTCGATGTTGAGTGCGCGTCTCATCTGTTTTGCCGCGCGATGCCCGATGAAACCGGTGTCCAGCATGGCCGAGCCGCCCGAGGATGCGCTGTTCGAGTGTTTGTCCGCTTCACGGCTGGCGGCGCCCTGGCGCCGTTCCGCGGCCGCGCGCTTGAGCTGCCTGACCTGGCGCTCGATGTTATCGCGAGTGCGCGCTTCGTGGAGTTCCTCCGTTTCAATCTGGGCTTTCCACTCGGCGTAGGTGCCCTGGTTGACCCGAACGTCGCTCGCGTTGATGGAGGCGACGTGATCGACCGTCCGGTCCAGGAAGCGCCGGTCGTGCGAAACCAGCAGGAAGCCCGCTTTCGCGGCGAGGTAGTCCGCAAGCGCGGTGCGGCCGTTCGCATCGAGGTGGTTGGTGGGTTCATCGATCAGCGGGTATCTGTCTGTGAGGAGGAAGAGCGAGGTAATGAGGGCCCGGGTCTGCTCGCCGCCTGACAACGTGTGGAAATCCCGTTCGAGCAGGGATGCCGCGAGTCGCATCGCGTCGAATTCGCGCGCGATCGCGGCATCGACCTCATACCCGCCGGCGGCCTGGTAGGTCTCCTGGATGGCGCTGTAGCGTTCGATCGCAGGCTCGCTTCCGTCCTCGAGCAGTCCCTGCATGTCCGCCTCCCAGGTGCGATATGGACCCAGCGCGTCCTTGATTACGTCGAAAGTCCTGGTGCCTGGGGCCGGTTCACTGCGTGGTGGAAACAGCTGTGCCTCGAACGGCACGTGCAGACTCCCGGCCGTTGGTGACAGTTCCCCGGTGATCAGCCGCAGCATGGTGGTCTTGCCCCGGCCGTTTCGGCCGACGAGGCCGGCCCTCCAACCGGAGTCGATCAGCAGATCGACATCCCGGAACACTTCAGCGTAGGGCGTGTCGTAGTGAAAACTGAGATGTGTAAAGACAATGGCCGGCATCAGGGCTCCATGAAGCGAAGGGGCAGGGCGGCTTCAGGGTATCGATGGCGATCCCAGGATTTGGTGGTTTTCACCTGGATGTTTCAAGCGTAACGCAAACGCGGAGCGACACGCATCACACGTGTGCGGCACAGGATCGTGCCGTTCCGCCGGCCGCGGTCAGGTCATGTGGTAGGAAATCTTGCCGCCCCGTTTCTGCCACGGGCTCCGTGCGCCACTCGGCAGCTTGCGATACACCTGCTCCGAGACGGTGATGCCCGGGCCTTCCATCGCGAACACGACGCCTGCTGCCGTGCCGAGCGCGTCCCGGTAGCCGTTTGGTCCGAACCCGCCGACGATCACCTCACCGATGTGCACGCTCGCGCGCAGGTCTGTAGGCGTGAGTCCGCGCTTCCTGCAGATCGCCGGAAACGCGGCGCGCATCTCGGACAAGGCGGTGATCGCTTCGAGGCAGTCATCTTCGTCGAACAGTGCAAAGACTGAGTCCCCCATGTGCTTCAGCACCTCGCCGCCGCCAGCTTCGATGTGCAGCGTTACAAGTGTGTAGAAGTCATCGAGAAACAGAACCCGTTCGGCGCCGTCGTCGATCTGCGACAGCAGATGTCGACACCGCGTCACGTCGATGGTGACGAGCGTTGCTGAACGTTGGGTCAGACGCTCGGGCAGGGTTACAGCAGAACCGGATTGCATGGATATGCAAACCTCCGTTCGTTTTCGGTCTGTTGTCTGTGGGCGTTGACCCCACGGGTCGGGGCTGGCCTGGGCCGATCCGCGATACCCTTTTCCGGAGGATGCGACTCGAGCGGGGGTGACTCCCGCAGGTCTCGACGCCGGACGCCGTCTTGATACCTTGTCACGTGTCTGAACTTACCACATGATCCCCGGCGTTCAAGCAAAAGGGGCGGACCCATGCGCGCCAGATTTGCCTTCCTGTGGCTTGCCTGCTTGGTTGCGCTGCAGGTTCACGCAACAGACTTTCACGCGGCCGGTTCCACGCGCACGGTTGCCCCGAACGTCACCGTCGACGCCTGGCTGGCGCAACTTGCGGATGGGGGAGAGTTCGACCGGATTGGTCTGCAGCGCTACGGACCGGCGGCAGGGGAGGTGCGCGCGGCGCTCTTCTACCTGCCCGGTACCAACATGAACGGCTCATCCGCGGGTCCGGACGAGGCGACGAACCTGTTCTACTTCCTCGCTGCACGCGGGATCGCGGTCTATGCACACGACTACCGCACCCGCGCCGTGCCGCCGGACTACGACGGCTCGCTCGGGTTCATGCGGGGCTGGACCCTCGATGCGTTCGTGAACGACGCCAACCTTGCCCTCGGATTTGCCGCCGCCGAGGAGAGACAGGGGCTTGCCTTCTTCGCGGCTGGCTTCAGTCGCGGCGTCTCGATCGGCTACGGGCTGCTCAACGTCGCCGATATGCCGTTCGCCGGCTTCATTGCGCTTGACGGGGGATTCAAACATTACGCGCCGGGTGAGCCGTTCGACAGGAAAGCCGGCATGGCCAGTCTGGCAGAGTCCGGTCGTTGGGCGAGCACTCTGTCGCGGAGCCGGAGTTGGGAGAACCGCCACCAGCTGATGCGCCGCACCTACACGAACCCCGACGGCCCGGCGATGGACGGGAAGTCGGCCAGTATGGGCGCACAGCTGAGCGACACGCTGTACCGCGCCTGGGGACCCGGCGTGCTTGCCAATCCGCGTGACGGCATCTCGGATGTCACGGTGCTCGCCCGGTTGCTCGACACGTACGACTGGTTCTACCCAACCGTGCAAAATGTCGACGGGCGCAGCGTCGCGAGCCAGCGTGACGATCCCGCCACGAAGATCGATGACCGCTGGGGCAAACTCGACGTGCCAATCATCTACTTCGGCGCCGCGAACTTCGGCACCGAGGCGCTGCTGACGGGGATCTACTCTGCCTCATACGCGGGCAGCAAGGACGTGACGATTCACGTCCTCGAGAACCATGGGCACCTCGACGTGATTGTCGGAAAGCGGTCGCGCGCCGGCGTGTTCGAGCCGACACTGCGCTGGATCGACGCGCGACTGTAGCGCCCCGGGTGCGGACTACCGTCCTTTGAAGTCCGCGTCGCGCCGCTCGCGAAATGCCGCCACGCCCTCCTTGAAGTCCTGGGACATGTCGACGAGGGGGATGGCGGTCTCCGACCACGCCATCGCCGCATCGAACTCCAGTGACGCCGTGCGATAGGCCAGCACCTTGCCGATCTTCTGTGCAATCGGTGGGCCGGCCTCGATCGTCAGCGCGTAGTCCATCAGTGTTTTATCGAACTCTTCGGGTTCGACCAGGTAGTTGGTGAGTCCCGATTCGTGGGCTTCTTCGGCGCTCATGAAGCGGCCGGTCATCATCAGATCCATCGCCTTGCGCCACCCCAGGATCTTCGGGATCGACCAGAACCCCCCGAGATCGGCATACAGGCCGCGACGCACATAGGCCACCTGGTACTTGGCGGCCGTTGAGCCAACTGCGAGGTCACAGTGGCACACGAGGTCGAAGCCGGCGCCCACGGCCGGCCCGTTGATCCCCGCGATCACCGGTACCTCGAGGCGGCGGAGCGCGATGTAGGCCTCGACTTCGTTGCGCATGTTGAGGCGGCGACCTTCGGGATCCGGGTGGTCGTCGGGCGGCGGGGGGGCGTCGGGGTTTGCGCCACCGCCCATGTCCATGCCGGCGCAGAATCCGCGTCCGGAGCCAGTGATGACCACGCAGCGCAGTGAGCGATCGTTGCGCGCGTCCACAAAGATGTCGCGCATCTCATGGAGCAAAGGGAAGGTCAACGCGTTCATCTTCTCGGGGCGATTCAGGGTGACCCAGAGAATCCCGTTCTGGTTGCCGACGCGTTCGGCGACGATGGGGCTGTCTGACATGACTGACTCCGGTGTGTTCTTCTTGTGAGCGTGCACCCAAGACTACCGGATGTGACCCGGCTACGATGTTGGCTCACTGATTCAGGGGTTTGCCATGGCGGATCACATCAAGCGGTTGTTCCCGACCGGCCTGGGGTTCTCCCAGGCAGTCATTGCCCGCGGCGACCGGCACATTTTCCTGGCCGGGCAGTGCGCGATGGATCGCCAAGGGCGTCTCGTCGGCGAAGGCGATCTCGGCGCCCAGACCGAGCAGGTGATGCAGAACATCGAAGCGGGACTGAAGGAAGCCGGCGCGAGCTTCGATGACGTGGTGCCCAGGACGATCTACGTGGTCGACTACGATCCCTCGAAGCGCGAGATCATGCAGGCGGTTCGGGGTCGCTACATTCCAGCCGAGGGAGGTCCCGCGAGCACCCTCATTGGGGTCTCGGGGCTCGTCCACGACGCGTTCCTCGTCGAGATCGAAGTCCAGGCGATCGTACGGGACTGACGCGCAGAATCCCGCGGCCCGACGCAAGGGCCTCAGCGCTTTGCGACGTTGTAGATCGCCGTGTGCCGAACGTCGACGCAGGTTTGCCCGTTCACTTTGAAGGTGATGCCAAGGGTCGTGAACTCGTGGCCTTTGCGCTCCCACTGGGTCAGCGGCACCATGTCGACAGAGACCTCGTCGCCGACCCGGATGGGGGCAATCCAGGTGATCTCGCTGCCCACGTGAATCCAGACGGGCATCGTCCAGGTGCGGGTAAAGGCAGCATTACACTCGCGCAGCGTCCAGAGTGGATGCACGCACGGGGTCGCCCCGTCGAAGTAGAGCGCGTTGGTGTCACTCAGCAGTTCGCAGAGTCCGAGGTGGGTGTCGAGGTCCGGGGTCACGACGTGGGTCGGGACACGCTTGCCTACGTGCAGATTACCGGTTGCGATCACATCTCGTTCGGAAGGCGGGCGCTCCCCGTCGGCTTCGATTGGCTCGAGCGTGCCATCCCAGGGCGCGAGGTCCATTGGTGCGAGCAGCACGCCCTGGTCGTTGTGACACTCGACGTGCATCGTGTCGCCATTCAGCGCGCCTGAGACAACCAGCCGATCCTGATCGTACGCGGGTTTCAGAAACCGGACGTTGGCTCGTGTGTCACGAAACGTGCGCTCACCCCATGCCGCTACCGGAACGTGCATGATGTGGCCAAACACGGTGACGCCAGCGACCAGCGCGCCCTCGAAGCCGTACTCCTGGGCAACGTCATCGCTGTGAATCTTGTTTTCGTGGGATGCGGAATCGTTCTTCGCGACAACCGCGTGGTCCGCCAGCGTTGCTGTCTCGCTCATAGGAAATCACTCTCATCTAGAAGGACTTCGAGGCGCGTCTGCGCCGTTGCGGCGGCCCGGGTCATCGTATCGATCTCGGCCCCCAGTTCGCCCCTGCGGGCTTCGAGTTTGCGCATCGCCTCGAGCACGTCTTTCCTCTCTTCGAGGGTCATGGTCTCGTCCATGAGTGCACCGTCGACGTCGAGGGCCTTGATCTTGTCGTCAATCCCCTCGAGTTCACGTTTGGCACTGCTGACCGCGCGTTCAGAGGAGCGCACCTCCCGTTCGGCGTCCCCGATGACGCGGCCCTCGCGAAATCCGTACATGAAGTTCGCTTCGAGTTGCCCGGGGCACACCCCGCTGTAGGTCTGGCCGGCACGGCCGATGCGGAACCCGTTCGAAGGCACACAGAAGTTGAGCAGACCTTCCTCGCGCCCCGCTGTCCACGCCTCGGCGTTGGGTGTGACCCCAAACTCCGCACAGGCCTGGCGCCGGGTGCCGAGTTGTGTGGCGGGGCGGCCTGCCGAGCCGTCTTCGTAGCCGATTGCGCGCCAGTCGGCAGTCAGGCACTCGCTTTCCGACATGGTTGCGCAGCCCGAGATGAGGACGGACGCCGCCAGGCCGATTGCGGCCAGGGCACGCATCGTCAGGACAGATCTGCCGCGGAGGAGATCACCTTGTTGACGATGCCGTATTGCATGGCTTCCTCGACGCTCATCCAGTGGTCGCGGTCGGTGTCTTGCTCAACCTGTTCGAGCGACGTGCCCGTCTCGTCACTGATGAGCTTGTTGATGCGCGCCTTGGTCAGAACGATCTGCTCGGCCTGAATCCTGATGTCCGTTGCGTCACCACGCGAGCCGCCCAGCGGCTGGTGGATGAGATAACGCGTATTGGGCAGTGAATACCGGTCTTCCTTGTCCGCCGCAAGATAGATCGTCGTCGCCGCGCTTGCGACCCAGCCCGTGCCGACAACCCGGACCTTCGGCACGATGAACTTGATCATGTCGTAGATGACGTCACCCGACTCGACATGTCCGCCCGGTGAGGAGATGTAGAGGGTGATCGGGTCGTCGCCATCCGCGGCGAGCGCGAGGAGCTTCTCCGTTACCGTGCGCGCGACGCGTTCGTTGATTTCGCCAAAGATCGAGATGGATCTCGACTTGAACAGTTTCTCGTCGAGGAATGAACCAGACAGGCGTGGCTCGTCTTTCTCGTTTTCAGCGTCGTTCATCTGCAGTCTCCTCAACGGTTTGGGCGGGCGTGGAAACGCGCCGCGAAAGGGCGGGAATTATAGGGCAGGCCCGACGCAGCCTCCACCGAGGGCGACGCCTGCACCGGAGCCGGCGTGTCGCGCCACAAACGTTCCCAGCTTGATCGTGTAACCGCCCTCGCGCATGCTCGGCTGCTTCACGGAGGTGTGCAATGCAGGATCTGAAACTCGGGATGCAGCTCGGTTACTGGGGCGCCGGTCCCAATCCGAATATGGTGCCGATGGCGCAGGAGGCTGAACGCCTCGGATTCGACATCGTGTTCACGGCGGAGGCCTGGGGCTCAGACGTCTTCACGCCGCTTGCCTGGATCGGCTCGCAGACCGAGCGGATCCGTCTGGGTACCGCGGTTGCACAGCTTTCGGCGCGCACGCCCGCGGCGACCGCGATGGCCGCGATCACACTCGATCACCTGTCGAAGGGGCGCGTCGTGCTGGGTCTTGGCGTCTCTGGCCCCCAAGTGGTGGAAGGTTGGTATGGCCAGCCCTTCGGCAAGCCGCTCTCGCGCACGCGGGAGTACGTGTCGATCATCAGGAAGATTCTTGCGCGCGAAGAACCCGTCAGCAACGACGGCGATCACTATCCCCTGCCGTACACCGGTGAGGGGGCCTGGGGGCTTGGCAAGCCGCTCAGGTCCATTACCCACCCGCTCCGTGCGGATCTGCCGATTTTTCTCGGCGCAGAAGGACCCAGGAACGTATCGCTTGCCGCCGAGTTGTGCGACGGCTGGTTGCCGCTCTACTACTCGCCCTATCGCCAGGACGTCTACGCGAGTCAGATCGAGCACCGGAAACCCGGCTTCGAAATCTGTCAGAGTGTGACCATCAAAGTCTGCGACGACGTAGAGGAAGGGCTGCTGCCGGTCAAGACCAATCTGGCCCTGTACATCGGTGGCATGGGCGCGAAGTCCCGCAATTTCCATACGGAGTTGATGGGACGCATGGGCTTCGAAGCAGAGGCGCGGACGATTCAGGACCTCTTCCTCTCCGGCAAGAAGGACGAGGCGGTCAGGGCGGTTCCGTCCGAGTTCGCGGACGAAATCTCGCTGGTCGGCTCGCGCGAACGGATTCGTGATCGCCTGGCCGCGTGGCGCGAGACTCCCATTACGACGCTACTCGTTGGTGGACGGTCTCCCGCGCACATCCGCGAAGCCGCCGAACTGGTGTTGGGCTGAGTGTGACCGATTTCGAGTCCGTCGCGATCAGACGCGCGCTGCGCAGCGATGTTGACGCGCTGAAGGCGGTCGAGCGGGACGCGCTCGTGACGGCGGGCGGGGTGCACGTGGTCCCCCGCGACTGGCCGGACCTGCTGACCCGCAAGGGCATATTTACTTACATCGCCGAGGACGAGACGCCGTTTGGCATGGTTACGTCCGGTCCGCCTCAGGAGTCGTTTCTCGACGATGAGAAGACGGGCGAGATCCTTGCGCACTTTCTGCGCGAGGGATACCAGGGCCACGGCCTGGGACGCAAACTGCTTGTCCACGGGGTGAGCGTCATCAAGCGGCGTGACTCCGCGCGCGCGGTGATCTGGGTTCCGGAGGCGGCAGACCGGGCGCTGCGCGTGGTGGAAGCGCTCGGGTTCGAAGCGCTCGGCGCGACCCGTGAGATCAACCGGGCAGACGGCACGGTCGTGGAGCAGTGTCTGGCGCTCGACTGTGCAAAGTGGTTCTGAGTGCGTGATCCGTTGGTCTCGACGTGGGCCCGTTTCAGAATCTGAGGACGACGGCTCACACGCTGCGGTAGACCCTCACGTCGTTGAACTCGGCTGACTCATCGAGGTCCGGAATGGTGGTCGCGGTCTCGCGAACCATGACCTCGTAGCCGGGTAGGTTGTCGGCCTTCACCCGTGAGTCGGCCACGATCACCGTCGGTGCAAATCCCTTCAGCACCTCGAGGAGCGGCAGATTGTCGCGGTCGTAAAGCACGTCCGCCGCGAGCACGAGATCGAATGATTCGTGGATGTCTTCCAGTGCCGCGTGGCACGTGACAGGCGCGCCGTTGAGTTCCGCATTTGCTAGCGTCGCAACCAGCGCGGCGGGGTCGTTGTCGCAGGCGTGGACTTCACGCGCCCCGGCAAGGTGGGCGGCGATGCCCGCAACGCCCGAACCGCACCCAAAATCGAGCACCTTGCGCGCCGCGACCGCGCCCGGGGTTGACAGCAGCCACTTCGCGATCACCTGTCCGCTCGCCCAGCAAAACCCCCAGTACGCCGGAGACGCGAGAATCGCACGCGCGACCTCGTCCTCGAGACGACCGCGCGGATAGTTCTCGTCGATCAGGAGGAGCGAAACGGCCGGAGCCAGCGGCAGAGCTGTCGCCTGCAGTTCCGCATCGGGAATCGTGCGCCTGAGCTGTGATTCGAGTTGTGTGCGGAGGTTCAAGGGGCTGACGCGAGGTGAGATGCGGGGACCCTAGCATGCCCGTACGCTGCCAGGGTGCCGCTGAGCTACGATACGGCCTCCGACAGACGACGAGGCACACCATGACCATTGATTTCACATTCAGCCAGGACGTCGAGGACGCGCGCCAGATGATGCGCGAGTTTCTGCACAACACCGTCAAGAAGGAGTTCGACGCGCTCTCTGCGAAGGAAGGCGCCACGCGTGACGATTGGTCGAAACTGATCAAGGGCCTGCGGACCCGGGCGCGGGAAGAGGGCTTCTGGCTCCCGCACATGCCCCAGGAAGTGGGCGGCATGGGCCTTGGCGTCACGGCGCTCGCGGCGGTTTCCGCCGAGGCCGCCAAGGTGCCGATGGGCCCCTACATCATCAACTGTCAGGCACCCGACGAAGGCAACATGCACACGCTTTACCACTTCGCGACCGAATACCAGCGTGAGCACTACCTCAACCCGCTGCTGGAGGGCACCAAGCGGTCCTGCTTCTCGATGACGGAACCGGAGGTCGCGGGCTCCGACCCGACGCTCATCCAGACGACGGCCATCGAGGATGGCGATCACTGGGTCATNAACGGTCACAAGTGGTTCACGTCTGGCGCGCAGGGCGCGGATTTCGCGATTGTCATTGCCCGNACCGATCCCGAGGCAAGTGTTCCTCAGGCACGCAACAGCGCCTTTATCGTCGATACNGCAAGCGAAGGCTTCGAGATTCTCCGCGACGTCGAGACCATGGGCGGCCGCCACAATCACCCAGAGGTTCGCTACAACGACGTCCGGGTGCCGAAGACCCACTTGCTTGGCGAACGTGGCGGCGGCCACAAACTGGGCCAGGTTCGGCTCGGGCCCGCGCGCCTGGCACACTGCATGCGCTGGATCGGTCAGATCGAGATGGCCCTCGAGATGCTCATCGACCGCGCCCAGAAGCGCTATGCGCACGGCTCGTTGCTTTCGGAGAAACAGAGCATCCAGTGGATGATGTCCGACAGCGCGATGGAGTTGTATGCCGCAAAACTGATGGTACTGCACGCCGCGTACAAGATCGAGAACGGCATGGAGTTCCGGCAGGAAGTGTCGATGGCCAAACATCACGTCGCGAACACGCTGTGGCGGGTTGTGGACCGGGCGATGCAGGTCCACGGGGCGCTTGGCTACTCAACGGACACGCCGCTCGCCTCGATGATGCAGCAGGCGCGCTGGGCTAGAATTGCCGACGGGGCGGATGAGGTGCACCAGATGCGGATCGCCGACCTGCTCATGCGTGCCTTCAACGAAGACGGTTCCGTGAACCAGGGCGTTGGTGGTCTGCCCATCTGACGCGGTGAAGGCCCGGGCCTCGCGGCGTGGCGCCGCTCCCGGGCGCGATGGCTGCCATCCCGGGACGCTAGCTGCCGGGCGGGAACAGGTCCGGGTGTCGCTGGCGTGCGCCTTTCGACAGTTCGGCGTTCTCGCGCCGCTCGCGTGCGACGATCTCCTGGAAGGCGATGTCCCTGTGCATGCCCCAGATGTCGTAGCGCCCGGTAGTGACGTCCATGTGATCGAGCAGAAAGAACCGCGCGCCGTTCCGCTACGCCGCATCGAAGTACTCGATCGCGGCTGCCTTGTTGCCGAGGCCCGCGTGGGCAATGCCAAGCTGCAGGTCGGGGAAGAGATTGACGACAGGCGGTTGCCGGTCGTAGTACTCGACGACGGCCTGGAAGAGGGCGCGGCTCTGCTCCCTGTCGCCGAGGACCGCCGACGATTGGGCGGCCACGAGGATTGCCCAGCTGCTCCAGAACTGCATCTGGATCTTGCCGGTTTCATTGCTCTCGCGGACAAACGCGAGCAGGTAGTCGCGTTGCTCACGATGGTATTGCCCGGCGGCCTGATACTCCTCGGCCTCCCAGGCGAGTTTCGCGCGAACGCCCAATGAGTAACCCCGGATCAGCTTGGCGCGCATATCACGACTCGCCGTGGGCGATGCTGTCGTGGAAACGCCCGGCGGCCGTGAGCATGTCCGCACGCTGCAGAGCGGTATCTTCATTGTCCGGGTCCAGCGCAGCTGCTTGCTCAACCAGTGTTCGGCCGTGTTCGCGTCACCAAGGACGGTGAACAGCATTCCCAGCATGGACTTCGCGCCGACATTGTTCGGGTCGAGTGCGACGGCGCGTGCCAGTGCGTCGAGCGCCGAATCCCAGTCGTTGAGCCAATGATGAAGAAGACCCGCCCACAACTGCAGATAGGTACTGTTCGGGTCGAAGGCCACGAACTCGGCGATCAACGCTCTGGCGCGCTCCCGGTCTCCGTTCACCGCGGCGCCCTGGGCAGCCCCGATCACGGAATTGAAACTTCTGGGGTTCCTCCGGTAGCTCTCCTCGAATGCGCGCACGGCCGCGTGGCCGTGTCCTGAGATCAGCAGCGCGTTGCCCTGGGCCTGGAGCAACTCGCCATTGTTGGGATTGCCCAGTCGCGCCTTCTCGTAGAAGCGGTTGGCCGCTTCGAAACGCTGTACGTCGTTCGAAGACAGGTAGTACGCCATCGCCATGTTCGGCAACCAGGCATCCGGCGCGTGAGTCAGCGCGTTCTGCGCCGTCTGAAGTACCTTGTCGTTGATGCTGTCGTAGTCAGGTCCGGTCAAGCGGGAGTTCGCATAGGCACGCGACAGGCCGGCCCAGGCGTCCGCATAGTCCGGCGCCAGCGCTACCTGGTAGGTTTCGGTGCTTCTCGCCGTCGCTTCGGCGTTCTACGCCTGTGCGAGCGAGCGTGCCTGCAGGAACATCTCGTAGACCTCGATGGCAGGCCGCCTGACGGCAGTGGCTGGTCCGACCAACTGCACCTGCAGCGTATCCGCCACCAGTTCCGCTATCTCCTGCTGGATCACGAAGATATCGTCGAGTTGCCGGTCGAATCACTCGGCCCACAGTTGCCGGTCGCTCGCCGCCTTGATCAGTTGGACGGACACCCGCACCTGGCCGCCCAC
>PBVL01000068.1 GCA_002728675.1 Gammaproteobacteria bacterium | reverse complement strand
AGACTCTTGCGGGGCAGGGGTCCATAGTCGCTCATTTGCCGCCGACTTCGTGCAGTTCACTCACGGCACTCGAACGCGCGGCGAGCTGGCGTCTGATGTCGGCGAGCGTCTCCTGACGATCCGACTGGGGGACGTGTGGGGCAGGCGTGATCCTGGAAGCCAGTGCGTTGGCACCTTCCAACAGGCGCACGCTGTCGCGTTCCTCCGCGATGAAGCGCCCGAGCAACGCGCCTGTGTGAGGGTCGATCGTGTGATCGGCCAGAACCTGAAGCAGACGATCGTCACCGTCGTCGTCCCGCGGCTGGCCAACACCCAACTGCACAAACTTCTCGGAGTCGGGGAGTCCGGACGAAGCGATGTGCATGGTGCGCGCGACGTCGTCGTCCTCGGTCGGCACGAGCTCGAACCCCAGTTCGTTGATGCGCTTCTCGAAGCTGGCGGCGTGTTCAGCTACACGCAAGGCGACGGTATGCAGAATCCTGCGGATCTCCGGGTTCGGCGTGGTCCGGGACCAGGTCTCGAGAAACTCGTAGGCCCGCCGCTCTCCGTTCGCAATGGCATTCAGCGTGGCGATGTAGGTCGGTTTGACGTTCACGCAAATCCTCAATCAGCCGTCAGTCGACGCACGACGAGGCACCCATATTAACGTCCCGCCTGGCACAACCAAAGGCGTTGACCGTACGCATCGCCTGCGGGCGCGAAGGGCTATCGCTTCCGGTAGTCCGGATGGGTCTGTCCCCACGTCGCAAATTGGGACGAACGGGGCACCGGTGGCGTCGGCGCGGGCTTGTCTGGCGAGGGCGCGCGGGAACGGGCGGCCGCTGACTCGAGCAGCTGCATTTCGCGGGCGATGACCTCTACGTGGATGCGAACCTCGCCCTCCCTTTCATAGCGGTTGGTCGAAAACTCCCCGGCAACGAACACCTTGGCCCCTTTATGCAGGAGGTTGTCACAGACTTCCGCGAGGCGGCGAAAGGCGACGATCTTAATCCACTGGGTGGAGGTCTTCTGCTCACCGGTTCCCCGGTCGCGCCAACGGCTGTTGACTGCAATCGAGAATCGCGTGACGGCAACGCCGCTCGCGCCGAGCCGACGCTCAGGGTCGGCGCCGAGACGCCCGATGAACTCGCAGCGATTGAGGTCACCGGCCACGGTACGGCTGTGCAAGGCGGTGCGGCACGCTCCGGCTGACGTCGATCATCGCGGTCTGGTACCGATTGGGCGGGAACTGACCAGATTACCAAATACTGTAAATATGTACAGTCGTTATGTGGATGCTGGCTAACTGCCTGACGCGCGTCGGCCCGCCCCCGCGCCCGCAATCCTCCCGAACACTGAGCCAGAGGTGAGTCCCGTGCCGCCCGGATAGTTGAAATAGAACAGTCCGCCGACGAGTTCACCTGCGGCATAGAGGCCAGGGATTGCGTGACCGTCGGTATCGATTACGCGCGCGTCGGTGTCGACCGTGAGCCCGCCGAACGTGAATGTGATCCCGCAGGTGATCTGAAATGCCGTGAACGGCGGTGTGTCGAGAGGATTCGCCCAGTTGCTCTTCGGGATCTCGAGGCCGCGCGTCCCGCGGCCGTCTTTCACAGAGGGATCGAACGGAACTTCGGTGTCGATGGATGCGTTGTAGTCAGCGACCGTTGCGAGGAAGCCCTCCGGGCTGACCCCTTCGAGCTTCGCTGCGAGCTCATCGAGACTGCCGGCCTCGACCTTGGTGACCTGGCGGATGCGGTATTCGTCACGCAGGAGTTCGGCAACCTTCGCGTCGAACACCTGCCACGCGAACTGCTGAGGCTGATTCAGGATGACCCGTCCGTAACGCGCGTACGTGTAGTTGCGAAAGTCTGCGCCCTCGTCGACAAAACGTTTACCTTCCGCGTTGACCATGATGCCGAGCGGATACGAGTGTTTCTGGAATCCGTCCCCGACCGCGAGATCCCCGTGTGGCGGAGCGTTGTTGTCCCAGCCGACCGCGTGGCACCCCGACCAGTTGCCGGTCGGCGCAGCGCCGGCATCGAGGCCCATGCGTATTCCATCCCCGGTGTTGAAGCGCGTGCCGCGCACCTTGGCGAGCTCCCAGCCGGGACCCAGATAACGGGTACGCCACTCCGCATTCGCTTCGAACCCGCCGGCAGCAAGTACGACGTTGCTGCAGCGGATGTTCGAACTGTGCCCGGACTGTTTGATGCGCACGCCCTGTACGCCGTCGTCGTCGGTGATGAGCCCCAGGGTGCGGGCCTCGTACCGCACCTCGACGCCGTTGTCGGCGCACGCCTTGTGCAGGTTCTCGATGAGTCCCTCTCCGCCGCCCCACGCTTCCACCGTCAAACCACCCCAGAAAACGAATTTGCCGTCGACGCGAAACGCCTGGCGGCCGTACATGGGCAGGAATCTGACACCCTTGCCGCGCATCCACGACAGGGTCGGGTAGCTGTTCTCGATGAGTGTCTCGACGAGGGCGGGATCGGCACGGTAGTTCGTCACGCGCCCCATGTCGTCGTAGAACGCCTCTCTCGTATAGGTCCCGAAGTCCGCGGCGGCAATCTCGTCATCGGTCAGTTCGGGCATGATCTGCCGAAGGTCGTCCACGTTGTTGTAGACGAAGCGCATGCCGCCGGCGGTAAAGCGCGAGTTGCCGCCGCGTTCCGCCTCCGGCGCGCGTTCGAGTACCACCACGCGGGCGCCGGTTTCAGCCGCCGACAGCGCGGCGCAGAGGGCGGCGTTTCCCGCTCCGACAATGACCACGTCGGCATCGTCGGCGAATTGATCGGCAGCGAGTGTTGTCATGCGTCGGTACCCGGGGAAGCGGGCGGCGATTGTACCGCAGGCGGCTTATGGGGGCGGCTTCGGGCGGGGGTGTGGGATGCTGCCGGCGCGCTCCGAGGTGGGCACGGTGGTCCGGGAAANATTGATAAACCNGAGGTGATCGCCAAGAATACGGCGCAATTGCCAGCCCCGACGGAATGCGGTATGCGCCAGTTTGCAGTGGTCGCCACGCTTACCTTTTTTCTTTCGCTTCAGTCATTTGCCGCGCATTCGTCAGTTGATTCTGCGCTTGACGCGTTGGCAGACGGCAACCTGGATGAAGCACTTGGACTGATCGCTGAAGCGGCCGAGGCCAATCCCGGTGATCGTGAACTGCTCGCGACCGGGGCTGCGATTGCAATGGAGGCCGGCGTGCCTGAACTTGCCGCGGAGTTTCTTGTTCGCAGCGCGGACGCAGCGGTTCTCATCCGGGACTTCGCCGGGCTTGCCGAAGCCAATGCGGAGCTTGACCTGCTGTTCACCATGCTCCCCGCCGGCTTCGCGATGGCGAGCGAGGCCGCGAGCGCGGTCGCCCCGGAACTCGCTGACGCCGCGATGGCCTATCAGGAGATGCGCTTGGCGGCACAGGAGGCGCTGCAGGCGGGTGAAATCGAGGCGGCGCTCGAGGCGCAGGACAGTGCACTCCTCGTCGCAAGCGAGACGTTCGGCGATGAACATCTCCTGACGATTCTGGCGCGCCGCGACCTTGGCTCGGTGTTCGCGCAACTGGGCGTCCCCGCAGAAGCGGAGGCGAGCTATGCGGAGGCGTTTGGCATGGCCCAGACGCTGCTCGGCGAGGACCACCCACAGGCGATCGAAATACAGCTTGACCTTGCACGGTTCTACGGCGCCGCGGGCAACGTCGAAGAAGCGGCGATGCTGCAGGAGATGGCGATAGCAACCCTCGGGGCAACGCTGCCCCCTGGCCACGAACTGACCCTGTCAGCGCAGTTTGCCCGGGTCGCCACGCTGCGGGGAGCGGGCGCCCTCGAACAGGCGGTGGCGTTCCTGCAGGAGGTTTGCGGAACTATCGAGGCGAGTCGCGGCACCCACCATCCCTATGTTGGCGCCTGCCTGACGGAACAGGCTTCAATCTTTACCGACCTCGGTCGGCTGCAGGAAGCGGAAGGCGTCTACAGCGCGGTGCTGAACCACATCGGTGCAACCCAGCCGGGCGCCGGGCCCGACGCCTTCAACGCGCTGTCTCAGCTTGCGGAGGTCCTGCGGCTGGCCGGGCGCTACGAAGAGGCGCGCTCGGTGCTCTCGGGTGTGGTGATGGCCGCCACCCAGGTGGGCGACAGTGAATCGCTGCAGCTGGCGCGATCCTACCTCGGTCGTGTCTTCCGCGATGAGGGTGAGCTGCCGGAAGCGCTCTCGGTCACGGAGTCCGTGCTCGATTACGGGCTTGTAAACTGGCAACAGCGCCCGCTCGAAATCCTCAATACGTTGCTGGAACTGGGCGCGGTCTACCAGAGCATGGGGCGTCTGCCGGATGCGGAGGCGACGTTCGAGGAAGCGCTTGCCTGATTCCAGGATGTCGTTGGGCCCGATCATCCGTCCACGGTCGTCGCGCTCAACAATCTCGGCCAGGTCTACGAGAAGGAAGGGCTCTTCGACGAAGCGGAGCCCCTGCTGAAACAGGCCCTCGCGCAGTTCGAGGCGATCTATGGTGGCGACCATCCTGAGTCGGCACGCGCCCGGAACAACCTCGCGCTGCTGCACGAAAGCCAGGGGAACTTCCGTGAGGCGGAGCCCCTCTACCGCAGGACGCTCGGGCAGCTCGAGTCGGCGCTCGGACCGGAACACACCGAGGCGATCGCCATACGCAACAACCTTGCGTTCCTGTACCTGCTGATGGAGCAGCTCGAGGACGCCCGGGACATGTTCGTCACGGTGCACGATCAGTGGCTGCGGCAGTTCGGGGCGGATCACCAGAACACGCTCAAGGCCGCCAACAACCTTGCCCGGGTGCAGCGTCGCCTCGGGCAGCTTAGCGAGGCAGAGGCCCTGTTTCTCGACACGCTCACCCGCCGTACCGCGACGCTTGGGGCGGATCATCTGGACGTCGTCCGCTCGACGATCGATCTGGGTGAACTCTATATCGACATGGACCGCCTGCCGGAGGCGGAGATCACGCTGACGAAAGCGCTCGAGCGGGCCGAGTACGTTCTCGGTGAACAGCATCCCTACACGTTCGATGCGATGAACGCGCTTGCGCGTGCGAAGGAGGCCGCACGCAAGTACCCCGAGGCGATTGACGTGCGGGCACTCGGCTTCCAGCGCCGGAGCGAGTACCTTGACCGGCTGCTCTGGGTCACCGGTGAGAATGCGCGGGAAGGCTACCTGCGCCTGCATCGGCCCGAGTTCAACGCCTACATTTCGCTCTTGGCGCGCGAGGGTGGCGCGGAGGCGGGTAAGCGCATCGTGGAGGCGTCGCTCAAGCGCAAAGGCCTGTTGCTCAAGGTGACGAGCGAGGTCCAGCAGATTGCCCAGTTGTCCAACGATCCGGAACTGTCGGCGACGGCGGCAGAGCTCGAGGCGGCCCGCAAGGATCTTGCGTCGATGACGTTGTCAGGGCCCACTTCCGAGACCCAGGGGCGGCACACCGAAGTCCTGTATGAACTCGAGCGCAAGGTCAACGAACTGCAGGGCCTGCTCGGACGCGCGAGCGTGCGGTATCGCAGCTCGATTGCCAACGTGACCGCAGGTGCGATCGAGAGCGTGCTGGTTGCGCGGGACTCGGCCTTCGTGGACTTCCTCGCCTATGAGGACGGGGGGAAAGACAAGCTCATCGCGGGTGTGATGATTTCAGAGGGCGGTGAGGTGCGGTACGACGTCGTCCTCTACCCGGACCGGAGTGCGCTGGAAGAGGCCGTCATCGAGTACCGCACGTACATCCAGGATGAAGGCGCCGATGACGACGAAATTCTCGAGGTTGGACAGGTTGCGCACGAACTCGTGTGGCAGCCGGTGCTCGAGGCCATTGGTGACATCGACTACGTGTACCTCGTGCCGGACGGCATCCTGAACGTCCTGCCGTTCAATGCGCTCGTCGACCTGGACGAGACCTATGTCATCCAAAGCCATGATCTGCATATCCTGACATCGGGACGTGATCTGCTGCCCAACGAGTACCGCCTCGCCGACGGCGAATACGTGATTCTCGCGGGGCCGAACTACGACTCCGAAGAGGTCGTGAGTCAGGACGAATTACTGGCGGCGCAGGGGCGTCGCTCGACCGCGCTGCAACTCGGCATCCGCGGCGGCGCGAGCGGACTGCGCGGGCTGAACTTCGAGCCGCTCCCGGGCGCCGAACAGGAAGGGCGTCTGATCGTCGATCGCGTTGCGGAACAGGAGCGCTCGCAGCAGACCTATTTCCAGGACGAGGCGCAGGAGGAAATTCTCGCGCAACTCGACGAACCGCCACAGTTGCTGCACGTCGCAACCCACGGATTCTTTCTCGAAGCAGACGACACGCTGCGTAAACGCCTCCTGAAGCTTCAGCGGGGTGCGGACCTGCACGTCCCGCCGCCGGGGGACAATCCGTTGCTGCGTGCGGGGCTCGCCTTCGCAGGCATCAATACGAACGCGCAGTTCCTGGGCGACATCGATACGGTCAATGACGGCGTCCTGACCGCGCTCGAGGTACTGGGGCTCAATCTGACGGGCACCCGCCTGGTTGTACTCTCCGCATGCGAAACCGGTCTGGGTGAGATTCACGAAGGTGAGGGCGTCTACGGTCTCCGGCGTTCGTTCCAGGAGGCTGGTGTTGCCGAGGTCATCAGTTCGCTGTGGGAAGTCAGCGATGCCGGTACACAAGCTTTGATGACCGACTTCTATGAGCGGCTCCTGAACGGTCACCCCGCGCGCGAGGCACTCCGTGAAACGCAGCTCGAGATGATGGACTCCCCCGAGTGGGGCTATCCGTACATCTGGTCGGCGTTCATGATCGTGGGCAGCTACGAATCGGCGGGCTACTCGATCCAGTAGTGCGCTCCGGACCGGACGACCCTGCGGACTGATCTGTGTCGGGTCATCGCGGAGGCTGCGTCATCTGGCCTGCGTAGGCGGGTAATCTGCGCGGTGCGCGGTTAGAATCGTGCAGGACACGCGTCATGAAACGCGTACGTTCGCCGGTGTGTTTGCCGTGGGTGTGATCAACCGAAAGAAGAACGAGGCAAAAGGGGAGAGCGAGTAGTGGAACGCTGGGCCATCNTGTNNGCAGCTGCCTTTCTGGCAGTGAACGCAAACGGGCAATCTCTTACCGAAGCCGTGNCGACGACGTTGCGCACCAATCCGGAAATTCTCGCAAGCCGCCACAGCGCGAGTGCCGCCGAAGAACTGCACAAGCAGGCGCGCGGGGCCTATTTCCCGTCGATCGACCTGGTCCTCGCAGGTGGCGACGAGAACTCGAACAATACGACGACCCGCGCGGCCGGCAGCAGCGATCTGTCCCTGACGCGCGAAGAGAAGAGCATTCGCCTGACGCAACTGCTCTACGACGGTTTTTCGACCAGCAGCTTCGTCAAGCAACAGAGCGCGTTGTCCGAAGCGGCAATCGCCCGCCTTGTGAGTACACAGCAGAACACCGGTCTCGCCGCCATCCAGGTGTATCTCGAGGTGCTGCGCCGGGACGCGGTTGTTGCGCTGGCACAGGAGAACCTCAGGCATCACGATGACACGCTCGTGAAAATCCGGGAGCGTTTCGAAAGCGGTGTCGGTACGAAGGTCGACGTCGTACAGACACAAGGTCGGCGTGCGCAGTCGAAGTCCAACGTCTTGCTCTCCGAGCGGGATGCGGCCAATGGCCGGGCGAATTTCTACCGCGTCGTGGGTGAGAATCCGAGCAATCTTCGGGACCCCTCCGGTGCTGACGGCTTGCCTGGCACGCTGGCGGGCGCGGTCGGGATTGCGATGAACGGTAACCCCGGGCTGAAGGCGGCGGAGGCGGAACTCGAGGCGGCGATCGCTGCACGCCGACAGGCGCGGGGTGCGTTCCACCCGAGGTTCGATCTGGAACTCGGGGCAACCCGAAATGACGACACCGACGGTTCTCCTGGACCGAACGAAGATGAAACGGCCGTCATTCGCATGACGTACAACCTGTACCGCGGGGGTGCCGACCGGGCCCGTTCCCGCGAGACGGAAGCGCGCGAGTTTGCGGCGCGCGAGACCGTCAACCAGAACCGGCGGCTCGTCGAGGAAAACGTGACCGTCATCTGGAACGAGCTCGAAGACATCCGCATGCGCCTGCAGTTCCTCGAAGCGCACGTGAAGTCCACGGAAGAGGTGCTCGTCGTCTACAACGAGCAGTTGTCCCTCGGTAAACGCACGCTGCTCGATTTGCTCGACGTTCAGAACGAACTGTTGCGGGCGAAGGTTGCGCACGTCTCAGGACGATACGCCGAACGCCTGGCCGAGTACCGGGTGCTGGCGGCGACCGGACAGCTGCTCGACAGCATGGGTCTGAACAAGGGCATCTGAATCGCCAACGCGTCCCCTCTGGTGTGTCGGTTCATTTCTTCGCCACTGGGACCTCTGCCGCACGCCTGCGGGCCGGGGATCATGCACTGCGCGCGTGGCGCCGTGATAGTCTTCCGTCCGGAGGGTTGGCGCCAATGCGGCTCTCCCGAGTCAATCAACAGACCGCGTCAAGACGGTCGGGAAGCGGGTAACGTATGAGTGAAGTGCTGGCCTCCGAGTCTTCGGAGCAGAGGACATCCGAACGCATCGTGACGGTCGAGGACCTGAGCGTGAGTTTCAGGGGAAACGTCGCCGTCAAGGGTGTCTCATTCACGATCGACAAAGGCGAGACCCTGGCACTCGTCGGCGAGTCAGGCTCGGGCAAGTCCGTGAGCGCGCTCTCCATCCTTCAGCTCCTGCCGTACCCGGTCGCGTCCCACCCGACGGGCTCGATCCACGTGGACGGCGTGCAGACAATGGGCGCTGATGAATCCGTGCTGCGTGAGATCCGCGGCAGTCGGGTGTCGATGATCTTTCAGGAGCCGATGACGTCACTCAATCCGCTCCACAAGATCGAAAAACAGATTGGCGAGATTTTGCTCATTCACCGCGGCATCAAGCTTGCTGATTCGAGGCCACGGATTCTGGAACTGCTGCAACTGGTTGGTTTGCAGGAGCCGGAACTCAAGATGAAGAGCTACCCGCACGAACTGTCCGGCGGTCAGCGCCAGCGGGTCATGATTGCCATGGCCTTGGCCAACGAGCCGGATCTGCTGATCGCGGACGAACCAACGACCGCGCTCGACGTGACGATCCAGGCGCAGATTCTTGCGCTGCTCAAGGATCTCCAGGAGCGGTTGGGCATGGCAATGCTGCTGATCACCCACGACCTTGGCGTGGTCCGCAAGATGGCAGACAACGTCTGCGTGATGACCAACGGTGAGATCGTGGAGCGGGGCGTCTGTCATCAGGTCTTTGACGACCCGCAGCATGATTACACCAAACACCTCATCGCTGCGGAACCGAAAGGCAAACCACTTCCCGACGACTCTGAACGCGTGAGCATGCTGGAATGTGACGACGTGAAGGTTCACTTTCCGCTTGGGAAGGGGTTTCTCTTCAAACGCGAGTTCTTCAAGGCCGTTGACGGTGTCTCGTTCGACGTCAAGAAGGGGCAGACCCTCGGCATTGTCGGCGAGTCCGGTTCCGGCAAGACGACGCTCGGCATGGCGATTCTCCGTCTCGTCAAGAGCGCGGGTGCTGTGACATTCAACGGTGTCCGGCTGGACGGCCTGAGCTCCCGTCAGGTACGGGACTATCGGCGCAATCTGCAAATCGTCTTCCAGGATCCATTTGGGTCGCTGTCGCCGCGCCTGTCGATCCACCAGATCATCGAGGAAGGGCTGCTCGTCCACGAGCCACAGATGTCCGAAGATGAACGACGTGATGCCGTGGCGGACGTACTGACCGAAGTGGGGCTATCGCCGGAGTTTCTCGATCGTTATCCGCACGAGTTTTCCGGCGGCCAGCGCCAGCGGATCGCGGTGGCCCGTGCGCTGATTCTGAAGCCGGAACTGCTGGTTCTTGATGAACCCACTTCCGCGCTGGACATGTCCGTTCAGGCACAGATTGTCGATCTGTTGCGCGATCTGCAGAAGAAACACGAGCTGACCTATCTTTTCATCAGCCACGATCTGAAGGTCGTGAGGGCGCTCTCGAATCATGTGATCGTCATGAAGGACGGCGTGATTGTGGAGTCCGGCACGTCGGACGAGATCTTCGAGAACCCGCAGACTGACTATACGCGGGCGCTGATTGCCGCGGCTTTCGAGCTGAACGTGGTCGAAGGTGTGAGCCAGTAGCTTGCCCGTAATCGACGCTCACGCGCGAGGCGCTGCGGCGCAACCCGGCATCCTCGCGGGCGCGCCGAGCCGGGGGCGTTACCTGTTCTTCGATCTGTCGGTTGATGCAACGGCACGGGCGCTGCGTGAGACGCTGGGCCGAATTGACGTGGGCGTGCATGTCGTCGGCCTCGGAGGCGCTGCACTCGATCGGCTGGGGCTTGCTCCCGGGACCATGCGCGCTCTGCCTGCGTGGACATCTCACCGGGGCTATGCCGTCTGGGTCTGGCTTCGCGGCGACGATGCGGGCAGCCTCGCGCGTGAAGGGATCCGGTTGGCCAAAGCCGCGGCCGGAGTTCTGAGGCTCATCGACGCGGTCGATGGCTTTGAGCATGCCGGCGGCCGGGATCTCACGGGGTACGTCGACGGAACGGAAAACCCCGAAGGGGACGCCGCGGTTGCGGCGGCGCTTGACCTGTCCGGTGGCAGCTACGTCGCGGTACGGCGTTGGCGCCACAACTTTAGGGTCTGGGACACACTGACAACCGATCAGCAGGATGCCGTGATCGGTCGACGGATCAGTGACAACGAAGAGATTGACGACGCGCCGGAGAGCGCCCACGTCAAACGCATGGCGCAGGAGTCTTTCGAACCGGAAGCGTTCATCCTGAGACGATCCATGCCCTATGCGGCCGGGCGGACGCGGGTCTGATGTTTGTCGCGTTTGGCTGCTCCTATGCGGCATTTGAGGCACAACTTGGTCGGATGTACGGTCGGGACGACGGCATTCAGGATGGCCTGATGGCGATCTCGGACCCGCTCGAACTGGCCTATTTCTGGTGTCCTCCGCTCGTGAACGGGACGCTGGGGCTCTAGGCGCCGGCGTATCCCGGGCCCGGTTTTGAATGGTGTGTGCGACTGTGCGTAAATGCGCCGGTGACGACGCCCCGCGGGCGTCACGACGTCACGCATCCTGAAGCAGTACGAGGGCACGTAACTCCGATGATTGGAGTTGGCATCGATTTCGGTACGTCGAACTCGGCTGCCGCCTGGTACGACGGTGAACGGGTTCACATGATTGCGCTGGAGGAACATGACGCGATCATGCCGACAGCAACCCATCTGGATCGTGAACTTTCGATCACGACAGGCAGCGCCGCGGTCGAGCAATACATCGAAGAGAATCGCAACCGGGTGGTCGAACTCACGAGCGAGGTCATCGCGCGTACGTCGATCCTGACGGGCGGGGGCGGCGGCGAGCCCGGTGCTGTCGAAACCTCGACTCAGAACGTCTACGGGCAGCCGATGACCGATCGCGGCCTGCCGGGCAGGCTGTTCCGCGGGGTCAAGCGCCTGTTGGGTGACGAGCGCGTCAAGCGGCTGCTGGTGTTTGATCACCCGTTTCGGCTCGTCGCGCTGATTACTCCCGTGCTGCTGCATATCAGGCGGGCGATCGACGAGGTGGCAGGTGGCTGGACCGATGTCCACGTTGGGCACCCGGTGCGCTTCGAAGGGCGCGACGAATTCTCCAACGACCTCGCATTGTCCCGCCTGGAGGAAGCCTGCCGTCATGGGGGCCTGCGCTCTGTCACGTTTTACCCGGAGCCGGTTGCCGCGACGCTTAGCTACGTTCATGCAGCGCGCGCCAGTTCTGATGCCGGAGGCATTGTGCTTACCGTCGACTTTGGTGGGGGAACGCTCGACCTGAGTGTGGTTCGTTACGCAGGCGACGTGTTCGAAGTGCTGGCCACCGACGGAATCCCGGTAGGCGGAGATCACATCGACCAGCTCATCTTCGAGGAACTGCTCTTCCCGGCACTTGGGAAAGGCGAGCTTTGGTCCCGGGTGAAGGATGGCCAGTTGATCGAGAATCGCTTCCCGTTCGAAGAATACGAGGCATTGCTGCTGAACTGGCCGGTGACTTACACGCTCAACCAGAACCGTTACAAGTCGCGCGTCGTGGACTGCATCAACTCGGGTGGCCCCGCGGCCGAGAAGTTCGCCCGGCTTCACGAACTGATTACACGCAACTACTCGTATCTGGTCTTTCAGGCGATCAAGGACGCCAAGGCACGTCTGTCGGAGGCGGAGACCACTGTGCTGGACATTCCGGAACTCGACCTGGCGCTGCCGTTCAGCAGAGTGGATCTGGAGCTGATTCTGAGCGAGGTCCTGGAGTCGATCGAGCAGGTCATCCACCGGGTCATTCTCGCCGCCGGTCTGGATGAGTCGGATATCGACGTTGTGATCCGGACCGGCGGCTCGTCCCAGATCCGCGCGGTCCGGGAGATCCTGGAGCGACTCTTTCCGACTCGCGTGACCGAGCACGATCCGTTTACCAGCGTCGCCGCGGGACTGGCGATCGCGAGCTATCGAGGCCTGCAGTTCGAAGGCGGTGGGGCGTGAGGCGTCTGCTGACAGTCCTCACGTTCCTGTTGCTGGCGGGTTGCAGTACGACACCCGCCAGCGACTATGCCCGGGCCGTCGGCGCGGCCGCTCGGTCGGGCACGCCCACACCGATGCTCGCCAGCTTTGGCCTGGGTGACGAGGTGTCCTCAGCGTAAGGTCACCAGCGCCGCGTCGTCGTCGAGGTGGGAGGCGACCCGGTTGGCTTCAGGGCGGGACTCACCAGCAGTGCATCGCAGGCGCGTTTCGGCGCGGATGGTCCGGTGGCAGGAGTACTCCTTCTGGAGCCGCTCGACACGCCCGAGCTGTCGAGCGCGGGCTATGCCACCCTCATGATTGAACTCGAACTTGCGTTCCGCCTGAGCGCGGATGTCGATACTCCCGTCGATGAGGTCTCAGTCGGTGAGTTCATTGACTGTGTTTCGCCCGCGCTCGAGTTTCCGGACCTCGGATACGTCGATATGCCCAATCTCACGGTTGCGGACATTGTGGCCTCGAACGTTGCTGCTCGTCGTTTCTGGGTCGGTGATACCTGCGCAGTGTTTGCCGGTATCGACGCGCTGCCGGTCAGTCTGCGGCAGGAACATGTGATCCTCACCGAAGGAACCGCGGCCGACGCGCTGGGTGGCCAGGCCCGCGCGCTGGCGTGGCTCGTCAACCATACACTCGCTGAAGGGTACCCCCTGCGGCGCGGTGCGTGGCTGATCACCGGTGCGCTGGGAGCCATGGTGCCCGGCCGTCCCGGAACTTACCTTGCAGACTTCGGTGCACTGGGGACGACGCGAATCGACATCACGACCAGCGACAACTGACGTGGCGAGCCCGCGGCAGCGACTGGACGAAATACTGGTGGAACAGCAGTTCTACCCTGATANGCGCAGCGCCGCGGCCGCAGTGATGGCGGGNGAAGTCCTTGTGGAGGGGCAGNGCGAGAGCAAACCGGGGACGCGGCTGAGGGCTGACGTCCGGCTNTCCGTGNGCGGTGAGCCGATGCCCTGCGCCAGNAGGGGAGGGCTGAAGCTGGCGCANGCGCTGGATCGGTTCGGGGTCGACGTGACTGATCGGGTGTGTCCTGACGCGGGCGCCTCTACAGGTGGTTTCACCTGCCTGCTGCAACACGGAGCAAGGCATGTGCACGCGGTCGATGTAGGCTACGGGCAGTTGCGTAGGTATCTCGCGGCCGACGACCGGGTCAGCGTCTATGAGCGGACCAACGTGAGCGATATTGGCCTGCTCGCACCGGAGCCCGCCTTCTGTAGCGTGGACCTGTCCTACCTGTCCCTCACCCGCGCCCTGCCGATTCTTCGCGGGAGGATTGCGGGCGATCGGGGCTCCGGCGACTGACGAGCGCGCCGCGGCGCGGGTACAATCGGTTCTTCGCGTCCCGTCGGTGCGCGGAGACCTCGAGGTAACGGTGGACGATTCCGGTCACGACGCAGGTGCCGAAGAAGGGCTTGTCCTGCGCGCGCAGCAGAACGATTACCGGGCATACGAAGCCCTGTATCGGCTGCATGTCGGCAGAATTCACGCGCTCTGCATCCGGCTCCTGCTTGATCGCGACATGGCCGAAGATCTGACCCAGGAAGCGTTCGTGCTCGCGTGGCGCAAGCTCGGCAGCTTCCGCGGCGACAGCGCGTTCGGGAGCTGGCTCTACCGTATTGCAACGAACGTTGTCCTCAGCTACCTGCGCAAGCAGAAGCACTTCGTGCAGGCGGTTGATATCGATGACCTGCCGGAACGCGGCATGGAGGAGGACAACGCGCTGAACATGAGCCTCGAAGAGTCGATTGCGGAACTGCCGAACGGTGCGCGCATTGTGTTCGTGCTGTACAGCATCGAAGGCTATACGCACGAGGAAATTGGCAAGGAGCTGGGGATTGCCGTCGGCAGCAGCAAGGCGCAATTACACCGCGCGCGCCAGCTGCTCAAGAGACATCTGGGCGCGGAAGGGGATGGGCGTGAATGAGCGGACCGGCGCCGGCGACGAATCACCCGACCGTGGTTCTAAACCTTCGGGTACCGAGCAGCGTCAAACGGGGCAAAGGCAGCGTGCGAGTGAACGCTTTTCTTATTAAAATCAATAACCTGGAGACGACGTCGTGAGTAGGGAGCCTGCGGATCTGGAGTTGGCGCGCCAGATTCGCGCACTGTCCCGCGAGGCTCCGTCCGATCGCGATCTCTGGCCGGGCATCGAACGGCAGATTGCGCGGTACCCTCAGCGGCGTGGCTGGAACTGGACTTCAGCGGCGGTAGCTGCGAGCTTTGTGCTCGCTTTCAGCGCGTTTGTTCTGACCTTGGTTGACCGCGCACCCAATGCGCTGCGGCCGTCCGAGCTCACGATGGATGAATCGGTTCGGCGGATGCAGGAAGACTACCTGCAGGTACGCAGCCCGCTCGAGGAAACGTTCGTTGCGACCCACCAGGAACTGGGCGAAAGCACGATGGAAGAACTGCATCGCAACCTCGGGATCATCCGTCGGGCGAATCTTGAGCTGGAGCGCCTGGTGCGTGAACACCCTGAAAACCGGCGTTACGTCGAGCTTCTCATGCGGGTTCAGGAACAGGAGCTCGAACTACTCAACCGCGACTACGGCCGCGAAACACGGTCTCTGTAGAGGGGCGGAACTGATGACAAATCTGTGGACGAGCCGCACGCGTGGGCCGGCTGCGTGGTTGGTGGGCCTGATGAGCGTCGTCGCGTTTCCCGCGTTGGCCGAGCGCACCCGTGTTGACGAGTCACGCAGCGTCGAGCCTGGCGGGTTTGTGCATATCAAGGTGGTACGCGGCGATCTGGATGTGATTGGCTGGGAACGGGATGAGGTCCACGTCGAAGGACTGCTGGACCCCCGCATGCGGCGATTCGTCTTCGAGGTCAACGGCAACGACACACTCGTTGACGTGCAACTGCCGCGGCGCTCGGGAGGCGGATGGGGTGATGCGACGGACCTGACGGTGCATCTGCCCCGGGAAAGCAGTGTCGAGATCAGTGTCGTGTCGACCGACACGCGCGTTGAGAATGTCGAAGGGGGTCTCGAACTCGGCAGCGTGTCGGGCGAAGTGTCGATCAGGAACGTGCGCGACCGGCTGGACCTCTCCAGCGTGAGCGGCGAAGTCGAGATGCGCGATGTATCGGGCCGCACCCGGGCGACGTCGGTGTCGGGTGACATCGAGTGTTACCGCTGTGCGGGGGAGGGCTCCTAGACGGTGAGTGGTGGCGTCGTGCTGCGTAACGCCGCGGAGGATCTGAAACTCGAGTCAGTATCCGGGGACATTGAGGTCGAAGCGGACCGGCTGATTGCCGTGTCGGGTCATTCGATCTCCGGCGACGTGGATATCTCCGGGACCCTCGCCAGCACGGGCATCGTCGAGTTCGACACGGTGAGCGGCAACATTCGCCTGCGCATGCCCGACGCTTCGGATGCGCGCTCCAACGTCCATACCGGGGCGGGCGGCAGCATTCGGAACCGTCTGACAGGGCACAAGCCCAGCCGCTCGAAATACGCACGGGAGGAGACGCTGAAGTTCGTGTCGGGTGAGGGCAACCGGGAGGTTGTCCTGTCCACGGGATCGGGCGACATCATCCTGCCCGACTGAGCAACGCGACCTTCGGGTTGGTTAAAGTGTCGCGGTGGACTCACCGCTTACCAACATCGCCGTTTGCCTCTGTCTCACGCTCTGCGTCTCAGGCGGGTTCGCCTACGAGTCCGATCAGTATCTCTACCGCACCGCCGAGGTTGCCGACTCATTGCCGTTGATGGATGCACGCGTCAACGATGCGCTCGTTCAGATTGCCGCAACCTGGTCGGGGCCGCGGGATGACGCGAGGTTCGCGCGGGCCGTGTACCGGGAACTTGGCGGCCTGTATTGGGTAGATCACATCGAGCGGTGGGCGAACGCCAACCCGGCGATCCGAAAATACCCACAGACCCGCTTCCGGAGCGTCTACCGGGGCATGCCGATCTGGGCGACACGCGTGAACTACCTGTTCGGCGTAGCCCGTTCCATGCGCGTGGGCGGCGTCAGGGTCGGCACCGACAAGTTTGGACACTTTTTTTCGCAGGGGCTGAAGTATTACAAGCGGCACAAGCGGGGCTGGTCGGATGAACGCGTGTTCGGGCGCGGGGCGTTCGCCGAGCGCTGGATATTCGGAAAGCTGACGACGGGTGTCTATGCGAATGCCGATCTCGTCGCCAACTACGAAGGCATGCGTTTCTACGCATCGCTGTTCGAAGACGATGTCCGCTCGGGCAAGCCGGCAGTTGTGGGCTGGTCAGAGGATGGGCCCGTGATTGCGCGACCGTTTACCTGGACAGATCACGTGACCGACTACTGGGACGAAGCGCTGAATCCCGGTCCGATGGTTCCGGCGCTCGAGAAACGTCTGCACGCGCGCATGCTCGGACTGTGTGATGCCGCCCGGGCCGCGCCCGCGGCCTATTCGTCACCCGAAGATGATGCACTTTGGGAACGCTACGAGAAGATCGGGTTGAAGGACGCGCGGCACATGCAGTTCACTTCGGTCTGCAGTCTGTGACCCGCGCGAGCTCACTCTGTGGTTCGATGCGGTAGGTACAACGACGGCCGCCCGCCACGAGATGTTCGTCCCTACTGACCGTCGCCACCCCTTCGAACACCGCTTCGAAGGTCCGTAGCTCGGAACGACAGAAGCCCTGACAGGACGTCGCTGCGACGCAGATGGGGCAGTGATCTTCGCGGAGCAGCAGGACGTCCCCCAACCGGTCAACTTCGGCCATGTAGCCTTCATCGGTGCGCAGGGCGGCAAGACGGTCGGCGCGTTCGCCGAGATCGTCGATCGGCAGAAGGGTGCTGAGGTACTGCTCCCGCGTGGCCTTGCTGCGTCGCTCGATGAGCGCATCCAGCGCGTCGTCACCCAACTCGTCGCGGATCGAAGCGATCAGATCGGCGGATACCTGAGCGTGAGCGTCCGGGAACTCCGCATGGCCGCTGGCGGTCAGCTTCCAACTGACGGCAGGGCGGCCCCGGGTTGCAGTCTTCCTGGTACCCGGATCACTCTGGTCGGGTTCCACGGCTGCGACCACGCCTTCAGCCTCCAGCAGGCTGAGCCGCTGACGGATGCCCATGGTGGTCACTCCCAGGGCGTCAGCGAGGGCGCGCACGGTGCGGGGGCCCCTGCGCTTGATTTCGTACAGGACGCGCGTGCGGGAGGACGAGTCGTCCGCCATGGGGCTCACCTGTGACTTCTGCCGGGCGCAGAGCATAGGTCAGTCATGCATAACAATAAATAAACTACTTTCCAAATGACCGGTGATGCGCTCGAGGATTGCGGTACCCGGTCGGCCCGTTGTTGTGCTCACCGGCGTCGGGTACGACCTGCACGAACGACGGCATCAGTCACGCTGGTTTCCGAATCGGGGAATTGGTCGCGCGGGTCGCCCGCATGTGGGAAGCCGGCAATGCGCCAACGCCGGCCTCCGACCTCGATGGACGCCCGTTCCCATCGGTGTGCTGCTTTTTTGACGGGAACGGTTCGAGGGGGCGTTCATCGGGAATCTGTACGACCTTCCCTGCGGGCTGAAGCGGTACGATCGGGCAACGAGTGGCGACAGCGCCAGCAGCGCGACTTGCCGATCACTGTTCCAAGTTGCAAACCCCACGCTGGAACTGGGCCGCGCCGTGAGCATGACGCTGTCCCTGCCGCCCGTTGTCGACGT
>PBVL01000011.1 GCA_002728675.1 Gammaproteobacteria bacterium | reverse complement strand
AAGTACACGATGAAGACGCCGCTTGCGAGGACCCACAGCGTATCGAGCGCGTGGTTCGGCACAACCCGGTCGTAGACGTTCATGATGAAGAGCGGTGAGACCAGGGCGAAGAGGTTGATCAGCAACGATGCAACCAACACTTCGGTATAAATGCCCTTTGAGCGTGCAACCACACTCCAGAACCAGTGCTGTTCGCCCGCTGCATCGTTCTGCGGGGCGAAATCGTAGGTTGGTTTGAGGTACAGGCACTCGCCTGCATAACGCTGCGTCAGGTCCGCAAGCGGCATTTGCACTTCAATGTCGTCGTCACCGGGGAAGACCACGATCGCCTGATCTGTGCTGCGCCGCAGCAGCAGACATGCGCCCCCGTCGTCCAGGACCAACACGACGGGCAGCACCAGTTCAGGGATGTCGGCAAGGGTGCGTTCGAGATGTTTGGCATTGAACCCTGCCTGCTCCGCCGCGCGTACAAAGAGCGCAGGGGTCAGGCAACCGTCGACCAGAGGCAGGCCAGCGGTCAGCGCGCCGGGGGAATACGGGTTGTCGTGAATCCGCGTCAGCAGAACCAGCGCGGCAAGCAGGTCGTCGGCAGGTTCCGCGCTGTCGGGTTTCGTCGCTGTCTCGTTCGTCGCCATGTGGACGCGTCTTTGGCCCGGCGTTCGCCAACCTAACCCGGATTATACCCGACCGCCCCGGTCGCCCTGGTCTGTACGAGGAGTGCTCCGGCCGGCAGCCAGAAGACCAGCCATACAAGGTTGATGTCGCCGACCAGCCGGCTGCCGTCGAGGAGTATCACGACGACGCCGTAGACGAACGGCAGACCGATCACGGCTGGCGCCGTGAGGGCCCGGGTCACGAGGAGTCCGGTCAGGATGCCGAGGCCGAGGAGGCCGGTCAGGCCGCCGTGGACGAAGGTTGCGGCGAAGGCGCTGTGCGCGTGACCGTACGGGATTCCTTCCAGAACGACTTCGAAAGGCGCGCCGAGGCCGCGACCGACAAGCCATTCAGTCGGCGATGCGTCAGCGGCGACCTCGAGCCAGATCGACAGACGCGTGAAGTCTCGCTCGGCGAGCGCGGAGTCGGGAATGTCCGCCAGGAGAGGCAGGAGCGCCACGCTGATCACGCCGACTGCCGGCAGCGCACGCCAGCGCCCGGGCAGACCGATCAGTGCGGTGACACCGAGTCCGAGCAGCGGCGACCTGGACCCGGTTGCGACCGTGAGTGTTGCGAAACAGAGCGTTGCAGCGACCCACCAGAGGCCCTCCCGCATTCGCAGGGCAGCGATCAGGGTCAGGAATCCGAATGTGCCGCCCGCCAGCACCGGGTTCTCCAACTGGCCGTAGCCGAGCAGCCTGCCAAAGTGGTCGCGTGGCCCGGCCTCGAGCGCATAGGCCGCTACCGCAAGCAACCCTGCGCCGAGGCCCGCCACGGTGAGGGCGAGATGAAGTGTCTGAATGCGGCCGGCGGTCCGCGCGCCGAGGAGGATGAACACCACGAGTGACGCCCCCGTTGCCCCCAGCTTGATGAGCTCCAGCGATGCGAAACGTCCGCTCCAGATATGGCTGAGGGTGAGCCAGACAATTGTCAGGACTGCGAGCGTTACAGTCGGTGCGTGTAGAGGTGGCAGCTTGTCGCGACGCGTCATCCAGCTCACCGCCGCGGTCAGTGCGGCGACGTAGAACAGGGACTTCGTCACGCCCGGGCCGGTGATCAGCATCAGGCCCACCGGGGCTACCAGCAATGCCGCCAGGTGCAGATCTGCTCGTCCTGTCAGCGCCAGTCTGCTATGTTCCACGACCGTCAAACCGGCTGGGATGTTCCGACTTTGCGCACCGCAATCCGTTCACAGCTGCCGTTGTTTCGAGCACTGATCCGCGGCCCTCTGTTAACAATGGTGGGCCTCCTTTGTCTTGGGCTCGGGATGCAGTCGAGGGCTGACGACTTCACTGACGCGCAGCGTGCTGCGCGTGAAGGTCGGTATGCGGACGTTTTGTCGATACTAACAAAGGCACTTGCCAACGGTGAACTGGAAGACGCCGCGCGTGCGGTGGCGTATTCGAATCGCGGCATTGCCTACAGCCTGACGAAGCAGTACGAGCTTGCGGTCGGGGATCTGGAAACTGCGATCGAAATCGATCCCGATCATGCACTGACCC
Source organism: Gammaproteobacteria bacterium (assembly GCA_002728675.1). Lineage (GTDB taxonomy): Bacteria > Pseudomonadota > Gammaproteobacteria > Pseudomonadales > Azotimanducaceae. The sequence continues at coordinate 62,508 of PBVL01000011.1, read as the reverse complement.
AGAATCACCTGGGTATTCTGGCCGAGCACGTCGACGGTGATCTGGCCGCGGCGCGGACCTGGTACGAGAAGGCGGCGGACTCCGGCTATGCGGCCGCGATGACCAATCTTGCCGCGCTGCTGCAAAACGGCCGTGCGGGCGCGACCGACAGCGAGCGTGCCCGATCCCTTCTCGAGTCAGCCGCCGAACAGGAGTATCCGATGGCGTACCTGCCCCTCGGGCAACTGCTGCGCCGCCGCGGAGACTCCGAGGCGGCTCGGGCCTGGTTTGAGCGGGCAGTGGCGGCCGGGGTCGCGGGCGGTTACTACGAACTCGNTTTGCTCGCACAGCGGGCGGGGGANGGTGATGGGGCGATGGCNGCCTACTCGGCCGGGGCGAGCGCAGGTGATGCGGACGCCCAGAATGAACTTGGCTACCGATACCGGAGTGGCCGTGGCGTGACGAAGGACTTCGACGCCGCGCGACGCTGGCTCGAAGCCGCCGCTTCGCAAGACCACCTCGGGGCAAGCAACCGACTCGCATGGCTCCCAGCAACGTGCCCGAGTCAGAATGTATGCGACGGTGAAAGGGCGCTCGGGCTCGCCCGGTACGTTGTCGATGCGCAAGCGTCTCCCGGGCACCTCGATACGCTGGCTGCGGCCTATGCTCGGGTTGGTGACTGCGAACGGGCGGAAGCCACCGTTGCCCGGGTGCTCGAAAAGCTGCCGCGCGGCTCGAATCGATACGCGCGCTATGCCGATCGATTGCGGTTGTACAGCAACGCGCAGCCGTATCGTCTGCGGGACTGACTGCGCCAGAGCCAACGTTTTGCTGTACCGCTTCCTCGAGAGTCTTCGCGCCCACCGCGTGCCGGTGTCCGTGCGCGAGTGGCTTGATCTGCACGCCATCCTCCGGACGCATCCAACGCCGGGCGACCGCGACGTGTTCTACGTGCTCGCCCGCATTGCACTCGTGAAAGACGAACGTCACTACGACCGGTTCGATCAGGCGTTCATGGAGTTTCTTGCCGGGCTTGGGCCTGCCACCGACTCGGCCGACGCCGAATCGGACGAGACGGGTGGCGCTCAGCCTGCCGATCTCCCCCGGTACCTTGACGAGACCGGTGACTCCCGAAGCGTCGCTGCAGAGGAGGATCCGGCCGAGGGGGACGAAAAGGCCTGCGGGGGTGCGGCTGAGGGCGCGGGATCGGAAGGCGAGCCAGGAACGGGTGAAGCGGGAGAAGAGGGAGAAGGCGGAGCGTCCGGCGAAAAAGGGGAGGCGGGCGAGTCCGGCGAGGAAGGCGACGGAGGCGAATCCGGCGAGCGGGGGGAAGACGGCGAGGAGGGTGAAGGCGAAGGGGGGCTGCGTGGGATCGGATGGTCGGAGAAAGGCGAGTCCGGAGTCCGCGATCGCGCGGTCGGGGAATCCCGGAAGCTTGCGACCGCCGTCTGGCTCGAACGCCGCTTCGAGGATTACGACGAACGCGTCGAACTGGGCACCCGGACGTTCCGCATGGCGCTTCGGCGCCTGCGGCGGTTCGCGCGCGAGGCGGAGGATCTGGAGCTCGANCTGCCAGGCACGATCAGTCAGACAGCACGACAGGGTTGGCTCGACATTCGCATGGTGCCGGAACGTCGCAACGCGATCCGCGTACTGCTCCTTCTGGATGTNGGGGGCTCCATGGACAGCTACATCGAGGAGACCCGTCAACTGTTCGTCGCGGCGTCCTCGGAGTTCCGGCATCTGGAGACCTTCTACTTTCACAACTGCGTCTATCAGTCGGTGTGGCAGTCCAACGAGCGCGGCAACGAGGAGCGGACGCTGCTGCGTGACGTGTTCAGGCGGTTCGGATCCCACTACAAGGTCGTGATCGTCGGCGATGCCCACATGCGACCGGCCGAGCTGACGGAAGTGGGCGGCAGTGTCGAGCGCTACAACGCGGAGACCGGCGAAGTCTGGATGTCGCGCCTGACCGCGCATTTTCGACGCGTCGTCTGGCTCAATCCGGAACCGCAGAACTACTGGGCGGATGTCGAGAGTTGTCGGCGGATAGCCGATCTCGTCGATGGGGAGATGTACCCGCTTTCCGCTGAGGGCATTACGGGTGCAATGCGCAGTCTGCTGCGCTGAGGCGGCAGCGATGAGCGGTTTCCGACGCCGGAATCAATAAGGTCGCGTCNGGCTGGAACACCGGTGGCGACCGGCTATCTTTATTGAAACGCCGCTGTCGAACGCACCATGGACCGAGAACACTGGCTGACGCCAAATGAAGCCGCCCAGATGCTGCTCGTGTCGCCTGTGACGGTGCGGCAATGGGCCCGGAAGGGGCTTCTCGAGCACCGGTGTACACNCGGCGGACATCGTCGATTTGCCGTGGAGCTCGTGCGACGGTTCGCCGCGCGGTCGGGGCTCGCTGGGCGCCCCGAGGGGGTACAGCAACGGGTTCTGGTTGCAGATGAAGACGCTCAGCTCAACCGGTTCATCGTGTCGGTACTCGACGAGGTCGCGACAGGGGCATCAGTCACGGGNGCGACAGACGCCTTTCANGCGGGCCGTACCCTGGAGAGGCTGCAGCCTGACATCTTCCTGTTCGATCCGATGATGAACGGCTTGGACGCCTTTACGGTGTGCCGCNGGCTCAAGGACGCCGACAGCACGCGGCAAATCCGCCTGATTGCGATGACTGATGCTTTCAGCGGGGANAATGATGCGCAGCGACTGCNCGACGCAGGTGCGGATGAGTTTCTGCACAAACCGTTCACCAACGAGGCGTTGCTCGCTGCTGCGGGACTTGCGGACGATGCCCCGGGGAGTGTGGCCCGGGTGGCAGGCGTTAGTCGAGCGCCGCGTTCCACTCGGCGACGCGGTCCGACAGCTGCTCCAGGAGCTGATCGACGTCACCTTCGACGGTCACGCTGTTGATTGAGTCGCCCTGACTGATGCTGTCGACCACTTCCTGGTCCGATGCGTCCTGCACTGCGCCGAAGACGCTGTGATTGCCGTCCAGGTGAGGTGTCGGAACGTGCGTGATGAAAAACTGGCTGCCGTTCGTGCCAGGACCCGCGTTCGCCATCGACAGGATACCCGGNGAGTCGTGACGCAGATCATCGTTGAACTCGTCTTCGAAACGGTAGCCGGGCCCACCCGTACCGGTTCCCATCGGGCAACCNCCCTGAATCATGAAATCACCGATGACCCGGTGGAAATTCAGCCCGTCGTAGAAGCCGCGCTTCGCAAGATTGACAAAACTCGCAACCGTCACGGGGGTTTGGTCCGGATACAGGTTCAGTCTGATGGGTCCTTTGCTTGTATCGATGACCGCGGTGATATTCATGCTTGCTCCGAAGTTGGCCACTGTGACCAGAGAGTGTTGGGATGCCTTGCGCCGNTGCGTCGGGCAGATCAGCGGTTGGCGATGTCGACGTAGTCCCGCGAGTTCGGTCCGAGGTAGAGCTGACGCGGGCGCCCGATTTTGTAGGGTGCGCTGACCATCTCGTTCCAGTGTGTAATCCAGCCGGGCGTCCGGCCCGTTGCGAAGATCACGGTGAACATGCTGGTCGGGATACCGATCGCCTTCAGGATGATGCCCGAGTAGAAGTCGACGTTGGGATACAGCTTGCGCTCGATGAAGAATTCATCTTCCCGTGCGATGCGCTCNAGTTCCTGTGCAATCTGCAGCATTGGATCGTTCTGGCCAAGTTCCGCCAGCACCGCGTGGCAGGACTCCCGGATGACCGTCGCGCGCGGGTCGAAGTTCTTGTAGACCCGGTGGCCAAAGCCCATCAGTTTGAACGGATCGTTCTTGTCCTTCGCCTTGTTGACGAACTCACCGATCCGCGACGCGTCGCCGATCTCTTCCAGCATTTCGAGGACCGCCTCGTTCGCGCCGCCGTGTGATGGCCCCCAGAGCGCGGCAATTCCGGCGGCGATACAGGCGTAGGGGTTCGCGCCAGTCGAACCGGCGAGACGAACTGTCGAGGTGGAGGCGTTCTGTTCGTGGTCCGCGTGCAGCAGGAAGATCCGGTCCATGGCCGCCACTACCGTCGGCGAGATGTCCGGCGCTTCACCTTTCTTGCCGAAGCACATGTTCAGGAAGTTCTCGGCGTACGAGAGACTCGGGTCCGGTGGCACGAAGTCTTCGCCCTGGGTCACCTTGTAGGTCATCGCAGCCAGTGTCGGCATCTTCGCGATGAGTCGGTGGCAGGCTTCCATCCGATGGTCCGCGTTTTCTTCGTAGTCGAACTCGTTGTGATAGAGGGACGCGAGTCCCGCTGTTGCCGCACACAGCACGGACATCGGGTGAGATGACGTGTTGAACGCGGAGAAGATCCTGCTGAAATCCTCGTCGACTTCCTGATGCGATTTGATCGACGCCTCGAACGCTGCGAGGTCGTCTGCAGCGGGCAGTTCGCCGTTCAGCAGCAGCGAGCAGGCCTCCATGTGGTTGGAACGCTCGGCGAGTTGCTCGATGGGATAGCCCCGGTAGAGCAGGATGCCCGCGTCGCCATCAATGTAGGTGACGCGGGAATCACAAGCGGCGGTGGACAGGAAACCGGGGTCGTAGGTGTAGATGCCCTCGGCGATGAGGCTGCGAACGTCGACGACGTTGGCACCCTCGCTCGCTTCGAGCACGGGCAGGTCGACCGTCTTGTCGTCGATGGTGATTCGCACGTTTTCCGTCATGTCTGGTTCCTTTTTACGATTTACGAGATCGATGGCGGCCTGTTTCCGCAAGCGCGGTCTCCCGGATGACGGTCCGCGCCGATCCATTCTGCCCAACCCGGCAGCCGCAAGTGTACCGTGCCGGAGCGTTCACGGCAGGGAGTCGAATCAGAGTCAGTGGCAACTTGAGCGGCTGTCTTGGGAACGTCGCCAGGCGACGGGCCGTCAATGAAAACAAAAACGTGACACGCTTGTAAAGCCTAGCAAAATCGGGGCTTGGGAGCCGTCTCCGGTTTGTCACCGTAATGCAAAATCTCTATGATGACGCCGCCTTCGGGGGGTTGTCGCCGCTTCGAGTCGGAGCTTTGGATGACGCCTGCACGAGCGGCTGTTTTCGACTCAATCACCGGAATGTTTACCGTGAGCAAGGACAACCGTCCAGTCAACCTGGAACTCGATCTCGCCAATCTGCCGGTCACGGCATTTGCCTCGATCACGCACCGCGCAGCCGGAATTGTGCTGTTCGTCGGCACCGCCATTCTGCTATGGGCGCTTGACCTGTCATTGTCCTCCGAGGAGGGCTTCGAGACGCTCAAAGCTGTGATCCTGCATCCCATCGGGCGCTTCGTCGCCTGGGGCCTGCTTGCGGCACTCGCGTATCACTTCGTCGCCGGGGTCAAACACCTTCTGCTCGACATGGAGATTGCGGACACGAAGGAGGGCGGGGCGTTTGCTTCCAAGGTGACCCTGTTCTTCAGCGCTATCCTGATCGGACTCGCCGGCGTCTGGATGATGACGATCTGACGCGTTAGGCGAAAGACAACAAGGAGACACATTATGGTCACGCAGGTCATCGGACTGTCGCGCAACGGCGTATCTGATTGGCTCATCCAGCGGATCAGCGCTTACATCCTCGCACTCTACACGGTGGTGCTCGTCGGCTACCTGGCGTTTGCGGGAGACATAGCCTATGCAGACTGGAAGGCGCTGTTCGACACGACGTGGATGCAGGTATTCACCATGCTCGCGCTGCTCTCGCTCTGCGCGCATGCGTGGATCGGGATGTGGACAGTCGGCACGGACTACATGCGGGAACTGCAGATGGGGCAAAGCGCGGATTAGATCCGGCTCGTCTACCTCGTCGGTTGCGTCCTTGTACTGATCGTCTATCTCGTCTGGGGCGTGAAGATACTCTGGGGCTGATGGCCACGGGCGATGAACAGTTAACGGCCACAGGGCATGCATGGTTGATGGCCCGGGGCCGCCCGGGAAACGGCGGGAATCGAACGACGTAAGCGCGGTCACGCGCTTGACTGGAGAAACATGGCAGACATCAAAACACTGGATTTCGACGCGATCATCGTGGGCGGCGGGGGCGCGGGAATGCGCGCCGCGCTCCAGTTGGCCGAGTCGGGGCGCAAGACGGCGGTGATTTCCAAGGTGTTTCCGACCCGCTCACACACCGTGAGCGCCCAGGGCGGCATCACCTGTGCAATTGCGAGCGAAGATCCGGATGACGACTGGCGCTGGCACATGTACGACACCGTCAAGGGGTCGGACTATATCGGTGATCAGGACGCGATCGAATACATGTGCAGCGTCGGTCCGCAGGCGGTCTTCGAACTCGAACACATGGGTTTGCCGTTTTCCCGCTTCGACAACGGACGGATCTATCAGCGGCCGTTTGGCGGTCAGTCCAAAGACTACGGGAACGGTGGCCAGGCAGCACGTACGTGTGCGGCCGCCGACCGCACGGGGCACGCGCTGCTGCACACCCTGTACCAGGGGAACCTCAAGGCCGAGGCGCATTTTCTGCCCGAGTGGTTCGCGGTCGATCTCGTGCGCAATGAGAAAGGCGCGGTTGTCGGCTGCACCGCGATCTGCATGGAAACGGGTGAAGTGTGTTTCATCCGTGCACTTGCGACCGTCTTAGCGACCGGCGGTGCGGGGCGCATCTACCAGTCGACCACAAATGCGCTGACGAACACCGGCGACGGCGTTGGCATGTCGCTCCGCGCGGGTTACCCCGTGCAGGACATCGAGATGTGGCAGTTCCACCCGACGGGGATTGCCGGGGCAGGTGTCCTCGTAACCGAAGGGTGCCGTGGTGAAGGCGGATACCTGATCAACAAGGACGGCGAACGCTTCATGGAGCGTTACGCTCCGAATGCAAAGGACCTTGCAAGCCGCGACGTCGTCGCGCGCAGCATGGTGCTCGAAATCCTCGAAGGACGGGGCGCGGGTCCGGAATCGGATCACGTCTTTCTGAAGCTCGACCACCTCGGCGAGGAAATCCTCCACTCGAGGCTGCCCGGGATTGTCGAACTGTCCAAGACGTACGCACACGTCGATCCTGTGGTCGAACCGATCCCTGTGGTACCAACCTGCCACTATATGATGGGCGGCATCCCGACGAACGTGAACGGGCAGGCGCTGACGGTCAACGAGCAGGGTGAAGATGTGCCGATCGAGGGGCTCTATGCAGTGGGTGAGGTCGCGTGCGTCTCGGTGCACGGCGCGAACCGGTTGGGAGGCAATTCGCTGCTGGACCTCGTCGTGTTTGGTCGCGCGGCCGGCATTCATATCACTGAGGTGCTCAACCAGGGAGTCGATGCGACGCCGCCGACGGATGACGACATCGACGAAGGACTCAAGCGCTTGCGCCGCTGGGATGAAAGTACCGATGGTGAGTCGCTCTCCGACCTGAAGAAGGAACTGCAGTCCACGATGCAGCTGAACTTCGGCGTGTTTCGCACCGAAGAACACATGCAGGCGGGGATCAAGAAGCTCGAGGAACTGCGTGAGCGCATCGGCAACGCACATCTCGCGGACAAGAGCCTCACCTTCAACACGTCCCGCTTCGAAGCGCTTGAACTCGACAACCTGCTGGAGGTTGCGGACGCCACAGCGTTTGCCGCTGAAGGCCGCAAGGAGACCCGCGGCGCGCATGCCAGGGACGATTACCAGGAGCGGGACGACGAGAACTGGCTGGCGCATTCCCTCTACAGCCCCGAGTCACGCACGCTGAGCAAGCGGGCGGTCAACTTCGAACCGAAGACCGTCCCGACGTTCGAGCCCAAAGAACGCACCTACTGAGGTCACGACCATGCAGCTTTCGGTTTATCGCTACGACCCGGAAAAGGACGCAGCTCCCCACCAGCAGGAGTACACGATCGACGTGCCCGAAGGGCGCGACCTGATGGTGTTGGACGTCCTGGAACTCCTGAAGGAACGGGATCCCTCGGTCGCGTATCGTCGTTCCTGTCGCGAGGGTGTGTGCGGATCTGATGGCGTCAGTATGAACGGCCGCAATGGCCTTGCCTGCAATACGCCTGTCTCGGAAGTCATCAGGAACGGCAAGCTGGTGATCAAGCCGCTGCCGGGTCTTCCCGTGATCCGGGATCTCATCGTCGACATGACGCAGTTCTACGAGAACTACAAGAAGGTCCAGCCGTTCCTCATCAACGATGAGACGCCCCCGACACAGGAGCGTCTGCAGTCGCCGGAAGAGCGGGCGAAGCTGGACGGATTGTATGAGTGCATTCTGTGCGCGTGCTGCTCCACGTCCTGCCCGTCGTTCTGGTGGAACCCGGACAAGTTCATCGGCCCCGCGGGTCTGCTCCAGGCTTACCGGTTCCTCGCGGACAGCCGCGACACCGCGACGGAAGAGCGCCTGTCCGCGCTCGAGGATCCGTTTTCGGTATTCCGTTGCCGGGGCATCATGAACTGCGTCTCGGTGTGCCCGAAGGGTCTCAATCCGACCCGCGCGATCGGCCACGTGCGAAACATGCTCATCAAACGCGCGGTCTGACCACGCATTCCGCCCCCGGGTCGGCCCGGCGCGCCTGCCTCCGCCAGCGGCTGCCGAAGCCGCGCGACAGGCCCGTCTCCCGGACCCCGGGCTTTGCGTTGGCGTGAATATGGTCCACAATTAGCGCTATTGTTGGGCAGACCGGATGGGCTCTCGTCGACAGCGGTACGCGCAGGGACGTGCGCTTTGAGCATCCGTGACGACAGAGCCGCGGTGCGTTCCTGCAGGCGCGCAAACGACTGAAACCTTCGAAACGCTCAGCGGCGGACCCGGGCTGGTCCGCAGGAACTGATCCCAGAGCGGCCTTGACGGGCCTGCTCCAATTCAGCGACGGATAGCAATCATGTCCAGCAGCACCATGGAGATGTTGTGGCGGAGCGGCCATATCTCCGGCAGCAATGCGGCGTACGCCGAAGATCTGTACGAGCGCTTTCTCGAGAATCCCAACGAAGTCCCTGAGCAATGGCGCGCGTACTTCGAGACGCTGCCCATGGTCGAAGGCGTGATCGATACGGACGTGTCGCACCAGACGATCCGCGACCACTTTCTGCTGTTGTCGAAGAATCAGTCACGCGTCGCGCCTGTCTCCGCCAGCAGCGTCAGTGCGGATCACGAACGCAAACAGTTTGCGGTTGGGGAGTTGATCAGTGCGTACCGGCGCAGGGGGCACATGGTGGCGGATCTCGATCCGCTGGAACTCGAAGGGAAGCCCGACGTGCCGGTCCTCAGCCTTGGCTATCACCGATTGTCCGCTGCGGACCTCGATACGCGATTTCAGACCGGCTCTCTGTTCTTCGGTGACAAGGAAGCGACGCTCTCGGAAATTGTCGATGCCCTGCAGCAAACGTATTGCCGCACGGTTGGCGCCGAGTACATGCACATCACGGACGAGGCTGAACGCCTGTGGGTTCAGCAGCGCCTCGAAAGCGTGCGCTCGCGGCCCGCGTTTGGCGACGGCATCAAGCGGCGCGTGCTCGACAGGATGATCGCGGCCGAAGGGCTCGAACAGTATCTGGGGCGCAAATATCCCGGCACCAAACGTTTCGGACTCGAAGGGGGCGAAAGCTTCATCCCCTGTCTCGCCGAGCTCATCCATCGTGCGGGTGAGGCGGGAGTCGCGGAGACGGTGATCGGGATGGCCCACCGGGGGCGCATCAACGTGCTTGTCAATCTGATGGGTAAAGACCCGGACGAACTGTTCGATGAGTTCGAAGGTCGTTACACACCGGATTCGGGGTCCGGAGACGTGAAGTACCATCAGGGCTTCTCGTCCAACCTCATGACGCCGGGCGGCGAGATGCATCTTGCGCTCGGGTTCAACCCGTCGCACCTCGAGATCGCAGCGCCAGTCATCGAAGGCTCGGTGCGCGCCCGCATGGATCGACGGGGCGATGCTGAGGGTAACCTCGTGCTGGCGATCAATATTCATGGAGACGCTGCGTTCGCGGGGCAAGGCGTCGTCATGGAGACGTTCCAGATGAGTCAGACCCGCGGGTTCTATACCGGCGGAACCGTGCACGTCATCATCAACAACCAGATTGGGTACACCGTCAGCCGTCGCGAAGACGCGCGCTCGACCTACCACTGCACCGAGGTTGCAAAACTCGTGCAGGCCCCTATTTTCCACGTGAACGCGGACGATCCGCTGGCGGTCCTGTTCGTCGCGCAGGTGGCGCTCGACTACCGGATGGAGTTCAAGAAAGACGTCGTCATCGACCTGGTCAGCTACCGTCGCCGCGGACACAACGAAGGTGACGAGCCCGCGATCACGCAGCCGATGATGTACGAGAGGATTCGCTCACATCCGACGACGCTCGAACTCTACGCCGAGCGGACCATTGCGGAAGGCGCGATCTCCGGCGCGGAATACCAGTCCCGCGTCGAGGCCTATCGCGACTCGCTCGATGCCGGGAATGCGGTTGCCTGGGACTCGGTACAGGAACCCGACACGGGCATGTTTGTCGATTGGCGGCCTTACCTCGGGCACGACTGGGATACGGGGTGTGAGACGTCCCTGCCGATGAAAGACTTTCAGGAGATTGCGGCGCGCATGGAGGCGTTGCCAGACGGATTCGTCCTGCACCGCCAGGTCACCAAAATCATGGAAGACAGGCGCAAGATGTCGGCAGGCGCGATCCCGATCAACTGGGGATATGCGGAGATCATGGCATATGCCACGCTCCTGCACGAAGGCTTCGGGGTCCGCCTGACGGGACAGGATGTCGGCCGCGGGACCTTTGCGCACCGGCATGCCGTGCTTCACGACCAGAAAGAGGGGCGCATTCATGTGCCGCTCGAACACATCGCGGACGGTCAGCCGGACTTCGACCTGTTCGATTCGTTTCTGTCGGAGGAAGCAGTGCTGGCCTTCGAGTACGGCTACGCACAGACGAGACCGGACGTGCTCACTATCTGGGAGGCCCAGTTCGGCGACTTCGCGAACGGCGCACAGGTTGTCATCGACCAGTTCATCACGAGCGGCGAGCACAAGTGGAGCCGTCTCTGCGGGCTGATGCTGTTGCTGCCACATGGCTACGAGGGCGCCGGCCCTGAACACTCGTCCGCTCGCCTCGAGCGTTACCTGCAGCTGTGTGCCGAACACAACGTTCAGGTGTGTGTGCCAACGACACCCGCGCAGATGTATCACATGGTCAGGCGTCAGATGAAACGCCCGCTGCGCAGGCCGCTGATCGTCATGACGCCGAAGAGCCTGCTGCGCCACAAGCAGGCGATCTCGACGCTCGAGGACCTGTGTGACGGTGAATTCCGCACGATCATCGACGAAGTGAACGACGTCGATCCGGACGAGATCACACGCATCGTTTTCTGTTCCGGGAAGGTTTACTACGATCTCTATAACAAGCGCGCGGAGTTGGGGATCACCGATCTGGTCATTGCGCGTATCTAGCAGCTGTACCCGTTCCCGGAAGCAGCCATGCTGGAGTTGATCCAGCGGTACCCGAACCTCAGTCACGCGACATGGTGCCAGGAAGAGCCAATGAATCAGGGTGCCTGGTATTCAAGTCAGCATCACATGCGTCGTACCCTGCATGTGGTCAATTCTGATATCTATCTGGGCTACGCCGGCCGGGAAGCATCGGCGGCGGCGGCCGCAGGATACATGTCCCTGCACATTCGGCAGCAGGAAGAGCTGGTTAACGCGGCGCTCGGAGTCACGGACTGATCGGGCGTCGTCAGTGACGGCTCTTCAGTGATGACTCTCAGTGACGAGAAGGAAGACTCACACATGATCGAGATCAAACCACCCGACTTTCCGGAGTCGATTGCGGACGGTGAGGTTGCCCAATGGCACGTTGCCGTTGGAGAGGCGGTCAGCCGTGATCAGGCCCTGGTCGACATCGAGACCGACAAGGTTGTGCTCGAAGTTGTCGCCCCGGCAAGCGGCAAGCTCACGGCGATTCTGAAAGCCGAGGGGGAGATTGTCCTTCCTGGCGACGTTCTGGCGCATTTCGAAGAGGGGGAGGCCGTCGCCGCGCCTGCCGCCGGGGCACCGGAGGTCTTGGAGCAACCGCAGGCCGTTGAGGCATCCGGGCCGGCGAGTCCGTCAGCGCGCAAGCTGGCCGAAGAGAACCGGATCGATGTGTCGGCGATTGCCGGCTCAGGAAGAGACGGGCGCGTCACGAAGGAGGACGTGCTGATGGCTGTCGCGGACCTTGCGTCGGACTCCGTCGCGCTGAGTGCGCCGCCGCCCGATGCACCACCTGCCCCCGCGCCGGTCGTCCCGGGTGAACGCATCGAACGCCGTGTTCCCATGACACGTCTGCGCGCATCCATTGCCCGCAGGCTCGTCGATGCACAACAGACGGCGGCGATGCTGACCACCTTCAACGAGGTGGACATGACCGCGATCATGGAACTTCGTGACCGATATAAAGAAGACTTCCAGGCCGCGCACAACGGCATCCGCCTGGGCTTTATGTCGTTTTTCGTGCGGGCCAGCGTCGAGGCGCTGAAGCGCTTCCCCGGCGTCAACGCATCGATTGACGGCAACGACATCGTGTATCACGGCTACCAGGATATCGGAATCGCGGTCTCCTCGCCGCGGGGACTGGTCGTGCCGGTGCTGCGCGAGGCGGACAGCCTGACGCTTGCTGAAGTCGAAGATCAGATCAGGGATTACGGCTTGAAGGCCCGCGACAACAAGCTCTCGATCGACGAGTTGACGGGCGGCACGTTCACCATTTCGAACGGCGGCGTGTTTGGCTCGCTGATGTCGACCCCGATTCTCAATCCTCCCCAGACGGGGATTCTCGGCATGCACAAGATCCAGGACCGGCCGATGGCTGTGAACGGGGAAGTGCAGATTCGGCCAATGATGTATCTCGCACTTTCGTATGACCATCGACTGATCGACGGGCAGGAGGCGGTGCGCTTCCTGGTGACGATCAAGGATTTTCTCGAGGAGCCGGCGCGCATCCTGCTCGACATCTGAGCACGCATCGCGCGGCCATCTCCCGACAACCCAGGGCTTACACCAATGGACACCTACGACGTCATCGTGATCGGCGCCGGGCCTGCGGGCTACCACGCCGCCATTCGGGCCGCGCAGCTCGGGCTGAACACCGCCTGCATCGAGAAGTGGATCGGCAAATCCGGCAAGCCGGTTTTCGGCGGGACCTGCCTGAACGTCGGCTGCATCCCGTCCAAGGCACTGCTCGATGCTTCGCACAAGTACGCTGAAGCCCGCGATCACTTCGCGGAGATTGGCATCATGACGGGCGATCTGTCGGTCGACGTGCCTGCGATGATCTCTCGCAAGGACGACGTGGTGACCAAGCTGACCGGAGGAGTGTCCGCCCTGTTTAAGTCAAATGGCGTTACCGCGCTCGAAGGCAGCGCAAAGCTGCTTGCCAACCGCGTCGTCGAGTTCACGCCGCACGACGGTGCAGCGAGTCAACTGACGGCGGAACACGTCGTCATCGCAACGGGTTCCGTACCGGTCGACATTCCGCCGTGTCCGCTTGTTGACGAAGTGGTTGTCGACTCGACGGGCGCGCTCGAGTTCCAGGCGGTCCCGAAACGTCTGGGCATTATCGGCGCAGGGGTGATCGGTCTCGAACTCGGGAGCGTGTGGGCCCGTCTTGGCTCAGAGGTGGTGGTCCTCGAGGCGTTGCCGGATTTCATGCCTGCGCTCGACAAGCAGATCGCGCGGGAGACAGCGAAGCAGCTTGGCAGGCAGGGCCTCGATATCCGGCTTGGGACGAGGGTCACCGGCAGTACCGTCAAGGGTGACACGGTGGAGGTGACCTTCACCGACGGGGATGGAGATCACGAGGAAGTCTTCGACAAGCTGATCGTCGCGGTCGGGCGCAAGCCGTACACCGAAGGTCTGTTCGCCGCCGACGCTGGCGTCAACATGGATGAGGGCGGGTTTGTCTTCGTCGATGAGTTCTGCAACACGGAGGCGCCCGGCATCTGCGCAGTCGGGGACGTCGTGCGTGGACCCATGCTCGCTCACAAGGGGATGGAAGAGGGGATCATGGTTGCCGAGCGGATCGCGGGCCACAAGCCGGCCGTGAACTACGACTGCGTGCCGGGGGTGATCTACACCCATCCGGAAGTGGCCTGGGTGGGGCGTTCGGAACAGGAGTGCAAAGCGGCAGGTGAGGACGTCAACGTGGGCATGTTCCCGTTCGCGGCGTCGGGACGGGCGCTGGCGTCGAACGACACGGACGGCCTCATCAAGGTTGTCGCGGATGCCGAAACCGATCGCGTGCTCGGCGTCCATATGGTTGGCCCACACGTGTCCGAGCTCATTGCGGAGGCGGTCATCGCCATGGAGTTCGAGAGCAGTGCGGAGGATCTCGGACTCACGATGTTCGCGCATCCGACGTTGTCCGAGAGTCTGCATGAAGCGGCGCTGGCCGTCTCCGGTCACGCTATCCACGTCGCGCCCCGCAAGCGCAGGAAGAAGTAGCCGCAGGACAGACGGGGTTCGGCATCGACGCCGCGGCCCGGCCGGTATTGCTATACTCCGCGCCGCGGGACCTAGGTGCCTTCCCGCACCCGTAAGACGCACAACGAGCAACTACACAACAGGCAATCAGGCCGGATTCCCCGCCTGACCAACGGATCTCTATTCAGGGAACGCATCTTCAATGAATCTCCACGAATATCAGGCGAAACAACTCTTCGCCGAATACGGCTTGCCCGTGTCCAAAGGGATCGCCGTCGACACGGCGGACGAGGCTGTCGCCGCGGCAGATGAACTCGGCGGCGACCGCTGGGTCGTCAAAGCGCAGGTCCACGCGGGTGGCCGGGGCAAGGCGGGCGGCGTCAAGTTGGTCTCGAGCAGCGATGAAATCCGCGACTTCGCCAACACGCACATCGGAACGAATCTCGTCACGTTCCAGACGGACGAGAAGGGGCAGCCCGTCTCGAAGATCTTCGTTGAGGAGTGCACGGACATCGAGCGCGAGTTGTACCTCGGTGCTGTGATCGATCGCTCCAGCCGGCGCATCGTCTTCATGACGTCGACCGAGGGGGGCGTCGAGATCGAGAAGGTCGCCGCCGAGACGCCCGAGAAGATTCTGCAGGCGTCCATCGACCCAACCCTGGGTGGCATCCCGTTCCAGGGCCGGGAACTGGCGTTCAAGCTGGGCCTCGAAGGCAAGCAGATCAATCAGTTTGCTTCGCTCTTCGCCACACTGGCGAAGATGTTTGTCGAGCGGGACCTGTCCCTGCTCGAAATCAACCCGCTCGTCATCAACGGCGAAGGCAACGTCCACGTTCTCGATGCGAAGGTCTCGATCGACAGCAACGCGCTGTACCGACAGCGCGAACTTGCCGCGATGCGGGATGCGTCCCAGGAGGACGAGCGCGAAAACCAGGCGTCCGAGTTCGAACTGAACTACGTCGCCCTCGACGGCAACATTGGCTGCATGGTCAATGGCGCCGGGCTCGCGATGGGCACGATGGACCTCGTCAAGCTGCACGGCGGCGAACCCGCCAACTTCCTCGATGTGGGAGGAGGCGCGACGAAGGAGGCGGTCAGCGAAGCGTTCAAGATCATCCTCTCGGACGACAACGTCAAAGCGGTCCTGATCAACATATTCGGCGGCATTGTCCGATGCGACATCATCGCTGAAGGCATCATCGGCGCGGTGAAGGACGTCGGTGTGAACGTCCCCGTGGTTGTGCGGTTCGAGGGCAACAATGCGCCGGTCGGGGTCAAGACGCTCGCGGAGAGCGATGTCGATATCATTGCGGCAACCAGTCTGACGGACGCCGTGCAACAGGCGATCAAGGCCGCAGGGGGGCAGGCATGAGCATTCTCATCGACAAGAACACNAAGGTCGTCTGTCAGGGNTTCACCGGCTCGCAGGGCACCATGCACTCCGAGCAGGCGATCGCATACGGCACCCANCTGGTGGGCGGCGTGACGCCCGGCAAGGGCGGCCNGNCCCATCTCGATCGACCCGTCTTCAACACCGTACGGGAAGCCGTGGATGAGACGGGTGCAAGTGCCTCCGTCATCTACGTGCCGGCACCGTTTGCAAAAGACGGCATCCTCGAAGCGGCTGACGCCGGGATCGAGTTGATCGTCTGTATCACCGAAGGCGTGCCGACGCTCGACATGCTGGTCGTCAAGGACTATCTCGATCGGCACGGTATCCGTCTGATCGGCCCCAACTGCCCCGGCGTGATCACGCCCGGTGAGTGCAAGATCGGGATCATGCCCGGAGAGATCCACCTCCCCGGCCGGGTCGGGATCGTTTCGCGCTCCGGCACGCTCACCTATGAAGCCGTCAAGCAAACGACTGACAACGGCATGGGTCAGAGCAGTTGCGTCGGTATTGGCGGAGATCCGATCCCGGGCAGCCATTTCATTGACATCCTGCGACTCTTCCAGGACGATCCCGCCACGGAAGCGATCGTGATGGTCGGTGAGATTGGTGGCAACGCAGAAGAAGAAGCCGCAGCGTTCATCAAAGAGTACGTCACCAAGCCAGTCGTCGGTTACATCGCCGGCGTGACCGCGCCTCCCGGCAAACGGATGGGTCACGCGGGTGCGATCATTGCCGGTGGCAAGGGGACCGCGGACGACAAGTTCAAGGCACTTGAGGATGCGGGTGTCCGGACCGTCAAGAGCCTTGCCGAGATCGGTGACGCGCTCGACGAAGTTGCGTGAAGGGGGGCCCGGACAGCCGCTGTCTGGGCGCTCAACCGTGCGTGAAACCGCTCAGCCGTGGAAGCGTGTTGGACCGAGTCGCGCCGCGCAACCTTGAAAATCCCGCACCCGGACCCCATCTGATCGCTGGCCAGAAAGCCGCCACACATAGAACAACCAGGGGGACCGCACGCCAATGCCGGTAGAAGCCGCCAAGGAAACGCTCGGGTTTCAGTCAGAAGCCCGCCAACTGCTTCATCTGATGATCCACTCCTTGTATTCCAACAAGGAGATTTTCCTTCGCGAACTCATCGCGAATGCGTCGGACGCGATCGACAAACTGCGGTTCGAGAGCCTGACGTCTCCGGATCTGCTGGGCGACGACGCCGAGTTCCGGGTCAGGGTCGACATCGACAAGGACTCCGGCACGATCACGATCACCGACAACGGCGTCGGCATGAACCGGGATGAGGCGATTGCCCATCTCGGTACGATTGCAAAGTCCGGCACAGCGCAGTTCCTCGAAACTCTGACAGGGGATCAACAGCGCGACGCGCAACTGATTGGCCAGTTCGGGGTGGGGTTCTATTCGAGTTTCATCGTGGCGGATCGGGTGACCGTCGAGTCCCGCAGGGCGGGCGACGACCCGGCGTTAGGGGTGCGCTGGGAGTCCGCGGGTGAAGCCGAGTTCGAGGTCGAGACGATCGAGCGTGCGGAACGCGGTACGTCAGTCACATTGCACCTCAAGGCAGATGAAGCCGAGTTCCTCGATGACTGGCGGCTGAAGAGTATCGTCAAGAAATACGCGGATCACGTGTCCGTACCGGTGATCATGCGCAAGACCGCCGCTCCGGCCGAGGAGGGCGAGGAGCCAGCGCCGCCCGAAGACGAGACCGTCAACGAGGCGCAGGCGCTCTGGACCCGTTCGCGCAGCGACGTTGAAGCGGACGAGTACAAGTCGTTCTACAAGCACATCAGTCACGATTTCGAAGACCCCTTGACCTGGAGTCACAACAGGGTCGAGGGCAAGCTCGACTACACGAGCCTGGTTTACATCCCCGCCAAGGCGCCATTCGATCTCTGGCAACGTGAAGCACCGCGCGGTCTGAAACTCTACGTGCAGCGTGTCTTCATTATGGATGAAGCAGAGCAGTTCCTGCCGCTTTATCTGCGGTTCGTCAAAGGTGTGGTGGACTCGAACGACCTGTCGTTGAACGTGTCGCGCGAGATCCTGCAGAAAGACCCGGCAATCGAGTCGATGCGGTCGGCGCTGACCAAGCGCGTTCTCGACATGCTGGAGAAACTTGCTAAGAACGACGCTGAGCAGTACGCGAAATTTTGGGGAGAGTTTGGCCAGGTACTCAAAGAAGGGCCTGCCGAAGACTTCTCGAACAAGGAGAAGATCGCGAAGTTGCTACGATTCGCAACGACGCACAACGACTCCGACGCGCAGGATCAGTCGCTGACCGAATACGTTGAGAGAATGCCCGAGGGGCAGGACAAGATCTATTACGTCGCTGCCGATAACTACCAGACCGCCCGCAACAGTCCGCATCTCGAGGTTTTCCGCAAGAAAGGAATTGAGGTGGTCCTGCTCTACGATCGGATCGACGAGTGGCTGATGGGTCACCTCATGGAGTTCGATGGCAAGAGCTTCCAGGATGTGGCGCGCGGCGAGCTGAATCTCTCGGATATCAAGTCGGACACGGCAGATGACGAGCCCGACGCCTCTGAGGACTCTGGACCGACAAGTGCGCGTGACGGGCTGATCGAACGGCTGAAGGAGCTGTTTGGGGATGACGTGGAGAACGTTCGTACGACCGATCGCCTGACGGACTCTCCGGCATGCCTGGTCGTCGGCGAGAACGACATGGGCATGCAGATGCGACGCATCCTTGAGGCGGCAGGACAGGATGTCCCCGGGAACAAGCGCATCTTTGAGATCAACCCGGATCATCCGCTTGTGGAGCGGCTCGACGCCGAGCAGGATCTCGACCGGTTCAACGAGCTGTCACGCGTCCTCTACGATCAGGCGACGCTTGCGGAAGGTGGGCAGTTGGATGATCCGGCAACCTACGTCGCGCGCCTCAACAAGCTGCTGCTGGAACTGTCGGCTTAGAAAGCCAGCCCCGCGGGTCGACTTACGCAGCGGGCGGCTGGTAGGCGCTGCCCGTCTGCTGTGCGGTGTCCGACTCGCGCAGGTTGCCGATGACTGATTCGAGCGCGCGGCTGAAGAGCAGGCCGTCGCTGATTCAGATTGCTTGCAAATTATAAGAGAATCAGTCGGTTGGGAAAGAAGTCTAAAGCAGTTTCTGTCCCGGAGGTTCGGCGCCCCCGTGGGGGCCGCCTTCAATCCATCGTCTCTGCCCGGTAACGGGCGGGAGCCGTCTGATGGGCGTCAAAACACTGTTCGTGATGCGGCACGGTGACGCATCGTTCGGTGGGCCCGATCATGCGCGTCCCCTGACCTCCCGTGGCCGCGACGAAGTCATGGCTTCCGCAGGGCACCTCACGGGCATCGGGTGGATTGCCGCGAGCCCGCTCCTTCGCGCGCGGCAGTCAGCAGGCGAGGTCATGGGTGGCGACGCTTGCCGCGTCGAAATCTGGCCGGAGCTCATCCCAGGAGGAACCCCGGGCGGCGTTTACGGTAAGCTTCAGAGCACCGCAGGAAACGGTCTGCTGGTGTCTCACTTGCCGCTGGTCGCGGTGCTGATCGAGGATCTCACGGGTGTCGTTCCACAAATGACGACCGGCACCGTGGCGAAGGTGTCTGGTAAGGAGTTGCTCCCCGGATGGTGTGCACTGGATTGGGTGAAACAACCGTGAAGGGTCGCAGGGTCGCCGTCCGCGGAAGACTGTGTCGCCTGCTCCTGACCGCCGCGGGCGCGCTGTCGCTCTGCACGGGAGCTGCGGCCGACTGGCCGGTGCTCGACGCCTACCCGAACGCCGAAGCGATGGATTCGGCGACCGATGCGGAGCCAAAACAGCGTCGGGTTGTCCTCGGGCCTCTGAAGAAGATCAGGAATACGCTGAGACCGGAGCGGGAGCAGTTTGTTCGCGGCAGTCTCCGTTCAGTGACGTACTTCATTCCGGACGAACGTCGCGTGGACCCGGTGCGCGCGTTTTTCGACACGCAGTTGGACGCGGCAGGCGAAACGCTCTTTGCGTGTGAGGGGCGGAGCTGCGGCAGCAGCAACTACTGGGCGAACACGGTCTTCGATCGCGCGATCCTTTACGGCCCCGAGCAACTGCAAAGTTACCGGATCGTCCGGATGGCTGATGCGCCGGAGCGTTACCTCGCGGTCTACGTCGCGCAGCGAGGCACCCGCAAGGTGTATGCGCATGTCGAACTCGTGACACTTGCCGCGGGTGACGCGCCGAAATTCGCGGATCTGCTTGCGGCAGGGTCGGTGATCTTCGATGAGAGTCCGCATCAGGTGGAAGCGCTTCGGGCATTTCTCGAAGGAGATACCGGACGGGGCGTGGCGGTGGTTGTCCACGGCGGCGGAGCGCTCGAACTCGATGTCGCGCTGAATGACACGCAGAAACGGGCGGAACGCGTGCGGCGACGTCTGGTTGGTGCCGGTATCGCCGGGGAGCGGATTTTCGCGCATGGGGTCGGGCCGTTGGCTCCGACATCGGAGAAACCGCCCCGCAGAGTCGAACTGGTGGCCGTCGACAGGTAGACGCGCGTCTGAACGCGTCTAGAGCAGCGAGAGGAACTCCATGCGCGTGCTCTGATTCTCGCGGAACTCGCCCAGCATCACCGACGTCTTCATCGAGGAGTTTTGCTTCTCGACGCCGCGCATCATCATGCACATATGCTGCGCCTCGATAATGACCGAGACACCTGCCGCGTTGGTCACTACCGAAATTGCCTCGGCGATTTGCTTGGTCAGGTTTTCCTGTATCTGCAGCCTGCGGGCATACATTTCGACGATGCGCGCCACCTTCGAGAGACCCAGCACGCGTCCGGTCGGGATATAGGCCACGTGGCACTTGCCAATGAATGGGAGGAGATGGTGTTCACAAAGCGAATAGAGTTCAATGTCCTGCACGACGACCATCTCGCTGGTATCGCTGTCGAACAGCGCGCCGTTGACCACTTCTTCGAGCGTCTCCGCGTATCCCTTGGTCAGAAACCCCATCGCCTTTGCCGCCCGTTTGGGCGTGTCGAGCAGCCCCTGGCGGTCGGCATCTTCACCGATGGCTTCAATGATGTTGCGAAAGTCGGACTCCATTGGGGATCTCTGTGCTAGGTGGCAAAGGCGGCATACCCTAACGGGTACGTAGTGTGCGGTAAAGCGTTGGTCAGGGTCCGACAATGGGTGGCGCGGCCGCTGCTATAATCGATCGCCCGCACTTGGCGGTCATCAGGGGAACCCATGCCCGGCAGCAGCTTTGGAAGCGTGTTTCGCGTCACGACCTTCGGCGAGAGTCACGGTCCCGCGCTCGGCTGCGTCGTCGACGGGTGTCCCCCGGGGCTCGCGCTTGACGCGAGGGATCTGCAGCACGATCTCGACCGCCGCAAGCCGGGTCAGTCCCGCTATACCACGCAGCGTCGTGAGGCGGACGCCGTGCGGATACTCTCCGGCGTGTTCGAAGGTGTCACAACCGGAACCTCGATCGGTCTGCTGATCGAGAACGAGGACCAGCGCTCCCGTGACTACTCGGCGATCAAGGACCTGTTTCGTCCGGCGCACGCGGATCTGACCTACCACCTGAAGTACGGTGTCCGGGACTATCGTGGCGGCGGGCGGGCCAGCGCCCGTGAAACTGCCATGCGGGTCGCGGCGGGCGGCATCGCACGCAAATATCTCGAAACCCAGGGCATTGCCATTCGTGGCTGCCTCACGCAGATGGGGGCGGTCCGCGTCAGGCAGTTCGATTGGGAAGAAGTGGAACGCAACGCGTTCTTTTCGCCCGATCCGGACGCCGTCGCGGACATGGAAGCGCTGATCGAGTCACTCCGGCGCGAGGGTGATTCGGTTGGCGCCCGGGTGATGGTGAGGGCGGAAGGTGTCCCGTCGGGGCTTGGCGAACCCGTGTTCGCCAAACTCGACGCGGACATTGCGGCGGCGCTGATGAGCATCAACGCAGTCAAGGGGGTCGAGATCGGCAGCGGCTTCGACTCGGTCGAGCAGCGCGGCAGCGAACACCGGGACGAACTGACCGCGAACGGCTTCCGCTCGAACAACGCGGGCGGCGTCCTGGGCGGCATCTCGTCGGGACAGCCCGTGGAGGCCCGAATCGCCCTGAAGCCGACGTCGTCGATCACGCAGCCGGCGCAGAGCCTGGACCGCTATGGTCAACCAGTCGAGGTCGTGACCAAGGGGCGCCACGATCCATGTGTCGGCATCCGTGCGGTGCCGATCGCCGAGGCCATGCTGGCGCTCGTCCTGATGGATCATCTGCTCCGACACCGTGGCCAGAACTCCGATGTCGATACGACTATTCCTGGCCTGAAACTTCCGTGATGAACGCCTCGGCGGCGTTCGACAGCGCATGCCGGCGGTGGTGTATCAGTCCCAGTTCCCGGGTCAGCGTGAGCTCGGGAACGTCGACCGTGCGCAGTTCCGGGCCGAGCATCGTCTCCGGCAACAGACTCCAGCCTAGGCCGGTTTCCGCCATCATCCGCAGGGTCTCGAGATAGTTGGTCGAGACGACGTCCTGCAGGCTCAATCCCAGTTCTCCCATCCGCGACCGGACCAGTCGCCCCGTGTAGGTCGTGAGATCCGGCAGCACGGCTCTGTGGCGTGCGAGGTCGGCAAGTCCCGCAGAGCCGGCATCGGCCAGAGCATGATCGCGACCGACGACGACCCGCAGGGTGTCCTTCCAAAGGGGCAGGCTGACGATCTGCGCGGGGGGCTGCGGTGCGAGCGTCACAACACCGAGTTCGACTGCCCCATCCAGTACGAGTTGGTGGGCTGGCTCCGAATCGGTGAAACGCAGGTCCAGCCGCACCTCGGGGTGATCTCCGGTGAACCGTTTGAAGACCTCCGGCAGTCGCCACAGGCCGATGTGGTGATTCGTGACGATCGACAGCGGGCCTGCGACGTTGCCGGCAAGATTGCCGACAGCGCGCTCGGCGGCCTCGACCTCACCGAGGATGCTGCGCGCGAGTGGCATGAGGGCGTCGCCGGCCTGGGTTAGGCGGACACCGTGCCCTGTGCGGAGAAAGAGGCGCGCCCCGAGGCGTTCCTCGAGCAACGTGATGCGCTTGCTGACCGCCGGCTGCGACAGATGCAGGCTTTGCGCGGCTGTGCTGAAGGAGCCTGACTCGCCAGCGGACAGGAACGCACGCAGTCCGTTGAAGTCCATCATTGAGCCTCCTGGCACTCGCCGTCGACATATTACCATTGGTAATGAATTGTATGAGATGAATCCATTTGTCTGATCCTGGGGGTGGACATAGGATGCGCTCCGCGGCGGATCCGCGTGCCCGCGCCGCAAACCACCATGCCGCTCGTCGGAGAGTCAGGGTGCGCCAAGAGGGAAGATCATGGAGAAAGTCAGTGTAGCGGTCGCCGGGGCAACCGGCGCGGTAGGCGAGGCGATGCTTGAAATCCTCGCGGAACGGTCGTTTCCGGCCGAGCAGGTGTTTGCCCTGGCAAGCAGTCGGTCGGTAGGCAAAACAGTGACCTACGGGGACAAATCCCTGCGCGTGACGGACCTTGCCGAGTTCGATTTCTCGCAGGCCCATATCGGACTCTTTTCGGCCGGTGGTTCGGTGTCGGAGGTTCACGCACCGCGAGCTGCCGAGGCCGGTTGCGTCGTCATCGATAACACGTCGCACTTTCGCCGCGACTCCGAGATTCCGCTCATCGTGCCGGAGGTCAACGGACATCGCATCGGCGAATACGCGCGCCGCAACATCATTGCCAATCCGAACTGCAGCACTATTCAGATGCTCGTCGCGCTCAAGCCGATTCAGGACGCGGTTGGCCTCGCGCGAATCAACGTGGCCACGTATCAGGCCGTGTCTGGCGCGGGCGCCAGCGGGGTTCACGAACTTGCCGGCCAGACTGCGCAGATCCTCAACGCGAAGCCGGTCGATGGCGGTATCTTTACCAAACAGATCGCCTTTAACGCGATCCCTCACATCGGCGACTTCCAGGAAAACGGGTACACCCTGGAGGAAATGAAGATGGTGTGGGAGACAAAAAAGATTTTCGAAGACGATGGCATCGAGGTGAATCCGACCTGCGTGCGCATTCCTGTGTTCTACGGCCATTCCGAGGCCGTCCACATCGAGACGCGGGCGCCGCTCAGCGCTGCGGATGCGCGGGATCTGCTAGACGGGGCCCCTGGCGTGACGCTGATTGACGAGGAAGCGGACGCCGGCTACCCGACCCCTGTACCGGACGCAGCAGGCACGGATCCGGTGTTCGTCGGGCGCATTCGGGACGACATCTCACTCACCAACGGACTCAACCTCTGGATCGTCTCGGACAACGTACGCAAGGGGGCCGCGCTCAACAGCGTACAAATTGCCGAGGTATTGCTAAGACACCTGTAATGAGCGACGCTTACGCAACACTCAGAGACCATTTCTAGATTACGTCCACCCGGAGCTTCAGTTCGGTGGGCTCGCTTTGTGGACCGGGCCAGTCGTGATGGGAAGCGCGGTCTGGTTGAGGGGGCAAACATGATACGAAGACACAGGCTGTGGGCGGCAGCGTTCGTACTGCTGTTCACGTCTCCCGCAATTGGTCTCGGTCTCAGCGAACGTCAGCTCAATTCGGCGCTCAATCAATCAGTTGAGGCCGAAAACCCTCTCACTAACGTGCGCGGTCTGGGGGGTGAAGTACATGGTGACAAGTTCGGCGTGACCGGGCCCGGCGACACGTTGTGGGCCATTGCACTCAAGGTGCGTCCCGATGACCAGGTGTCGGTGCAGCAGGTGATGCTCGCACTGCAGCGTGCCAACCCCGATGCATTCGTCAATGACAACATTAACCTGCTGAAGGCGGGTCATGTCCTGCGGATCCCAGATCTGGACGAAGTCCGCGACATAAGTTTGAACTCTGCAGTCCGTCAGGTGCGCAATCAGAAAGAGGCATTTGACGACTACAGAAGCGGCAGTGGGTTTGCGCAGATGGACGTAACTGCCTGGAGCGCCGCTCCGTCCTCCCGTAGTGATGCTGAGGATGATGGTGAACTGCGTCTCCTGGCCGAAGCAGGCAGTCTCCGGGCCGACTCGGGCGCGGGCGGTGAACGGGATGCACTGCAAAACGAACCCGAGGTTACGAAGGAAGATCTCGACCGCGCCCGTCGGGCCAATACGGAACTCAACTTGAAGCTCGAAGACATTCGGGCCCAAAATAAAACTCTCAACGAGATCGTGAAGCAGAATGAAGATCGGCTCGCGCTGCTGCAGGCACAGGTTGCCAAGCTGCAGCAGGTCGTGCAGGCCGGCGGTGTTGGCTCCCCCCCGGCAGCGCCGCCGCCACCTGCTCAGCCCGCGCCTCGTGGGTCGCTCATGTCGAATCCCCTCGTGCTCAGCGGTGGCACACTCCTCGTTGTCGCGCTTGCAGCGGCCGGACTGTTTGTCGTTCGTCGCCGGAGGGAAGAGGCCGCCCAGGATGAGCCACTGACCCAGGCGGAGATTGCGGCCCCCGAGAATGACGAGTTCGATGCGGAACGGGAGAGCGAACTTGCCCTCGACGAGTCGGCTGCAGCAGACGAAGAGGACGTCTCGCACCAGACCTCCGATGCGATCTCGGAAGCTGAGATCTACATTGCCTACGGTCGGTTCCCGCAGGCGATCACGTCCCTCCGGAACGCCATAGAAGCGGAGCCCGCACGCACGGATCTGCAGCTCAAGCTCATGGAAGTCTTTACGCAGACGGAGGATGCGACCGCATTCAACTTGCTCTTCGAAGGCTTCTCTGACATCGCGAGCGAGGCCGAGATCGAAGAAGCACGCGGTTTGCGGGTACGGATACCCGGANCTGCCAAAGCCGCTATGGACGCAACTGTGATCAGTACAGAGCCGATCGCGGAACTGGAAGACGCAGACGCAGGCGAAGTTGATATGAGCTTCGATCTCGACAGGGACCTGGACGCGACCGTCGATCTGCTGTCCGGAGATNACGATCTGGAACTTGATGACATCGAGCTCACGGATACCGACGTCACAGCGACTGTTGAGGCGGAAGCAGTTGGTCTCGAGTTGGGCGATGACGACGATCTGGACTTCGATCTCGATCTGGGTTCAGACGACTCGCTCGACCTTGACGATGATGGACTTGATCTAGATCTCGAGAATGACGGCGCGCTGGAGCTTGATCTGGACGACGACGCCAACAACAAGCTCGACCTTGCGCGGGCCTATATCGACATGGGTGATAGTGACGGTGCGCGCAATGTCCTTCAGGAGATCATGAAGGAAGGCAGTGAGACGGAAGCTAGGGAAGCGAGCGAACTGCTCGGGCAAATTGACTGAACGAGTTGCACTGATCGTAGAGTACTGCGGCATCGCCTTCCACGGCTGGCAAACCCAGGGGCCCCTGACCGCGACGGTGCAGCAGTCCCTAGAGCGCGGTTTGTCTGAGGTTGCGTCCAGCGAGATCAGGGTCGTTTGTGCAGGACGTACCGATGCCGGCGTCCATGCCACCAAGCAGGTGGTCCATTTCGACAGCCCGGTCAGCAGGCCCTGTCGAGCATGGGTCAGGGGCACAAACGCGCATCTCCCGGATGGCGTTGCGGTCCAGACCGCGACGCCTGTGTCTAATCGTTTCCACGCGCGTTTCAGTGCACGTTGGCGAAGGTATCGATACCTGATTCACAATTCCGCGATCCGCGGCGGACTGATGCAGGGGCTGATCACCCGGCACCATCGTCCCCTTGAGGAACACCTGATGCACATGGCTGGGCAGGCGCTGCTGGGAGAACAGGATTTCACGTCAGTTCGGGCAGCGCAGTGCCAATCCAAGACCCCAATGCGCAATGTCATGCGCTGCGCCGTGACCCGCCATGGTGACCTTGTGGTTATTGATGTAGTGGCCAACGCATTCCTGTTGCACATGGTCCGCAACATTGCGGGGGTTCTGATGGATATCGGCGCGGGTGTCCGACCGGTCGTATGGATGCGGGAACTGCTCGACGCCCGTGATCGCTCGATTGGCTGCAAGACAGCGGCGCCCGATGGGCTGTATCTGATCGATGTCGGCTACCCGGCCTCCTCTGGGATCGAAGCCGGCCCCCGCCTGCCGCATCTGCTGAGCGTCGCAGCATGACTTACGTGAAGATCTGCGGACTGCGTAACCCTGCCGACGCCGAGTTTGCCGCACGCATCGGTGCGGACGCGATTGGACTGGCGTTGCATCCTGCCAGCGCCCGCAGGGTCAGTGCGGCGCAAGCTCGCGAAATCGCGGATTCTGTTCGCGGAGACGTGGAGATTGTGACGTTCGTGGTGAACAGGGACGAGGCATTCGTCAGACGCGTGCTCGAGATGGTTCGGCCGGACGTGCTCCAGTTCCACGGGAGTGAACCGGAAGTATTTTGTGCGTCGTTTGGTCATCGTTACTGGAAGGCCATTCACGTCGAAGATGTGGATACCCTGACCCAGGCCGCGCTGACGTACGTGTCTGCTGACGCACTACTCGCGGAGGCGCCGACGCAGTCGCACGGTGGGTCGGGCAAGACGTTCGATTGGTCCCTCATCCCGCGCGAGAGGAATGCCAGGTTGCTGCTTGCGGGCGGACTGTCGCCGGACAACGTCGCGGAGGCGATCCGGACCGTGGCGCCCTGGGGTGTGGACGTGAGTTCAGGCGTCGAAGTAACACGCGGGGTGAAATCGCGGGAGCTGNTAGCCGCGTTCCTCGAGGCGGTGCGGGGTGCCTGACGTCCCTGTCCGCGACCTCGAAGGCTGGCTGGACTACGTAGGCGGCGTGCACCCCAAAGACTGGGATCTGACGCTGGATCGGATAGCGAGCGTGGCCGCGGCGTTGGGCGTGACCCGTGCGGCACCGCTCACGTTCCTGGTTGCGGGCACAAACGGCAAGGGCTCGACCTGCACGTACATTGATGCCCTTTTGAGGGCCAGCGGGCTGAGGACGGGTCTGACTACNTCCCCACATCTGCATCGGTTCAACGAACGCTACATGATTGACGGGCGGGAACCGAGCGACGATGCGATCGTCGCCGCCTTCGAGGCGTGCGAGCGCGCGCGGGGTTCGACGACGCTGACGCTGTTCGAGTATGGCGCGCTGGTTGCGCTGTTGCTGTTCCGCGACGCAAATCTGGATGCCTGCGTACTGGAGATCGGGCTCGGCGGCCGGTTCGACGCCTTNAACGTCGCGGAACGGGATGTGGCGGTGATTACCCGCGTTGCGCTGGACCATACGGAGTGGCTGGGAGACGACCGGGAGACTATTGGCCTCGAGAAGGCTGGTATTCTCCGTTCCGGCATTCCGGCGATCATCGGAGACCCGGAGCCGCCTNCCAGTGTCCTCGACGAAGCCAGCCGGCTTGGAGCNTCACTCTATCGGGCTGGGGAGGATTTCGAGTGCGGAGCAGCACGCGCTTTGGTGCGTGGCAGCGANGGCGCNATCGAGGTGTCCGGGCTACCCGAGCGCAGGCTTCCCGATGCGAGCTTCGCGGCGGCGCTGCAGGCAGTTGCGGCGACGGACCGCCTGCCCGACATGGCTGCGATACAGTCCGTTGCGCGCGACGTGAGCATGCCGGGCCGCTTCGAGCGTCGCGCGGCCGCGCCCGATGTCATTCTCGATGTCGCGCACAATCCGGATGCNGCCCGGCTGCTTGCCGAGCGGCTCCGTGGTGAACCAGGAACCCCCACCATTCACGCGGTGTTCAGTTGTTTGGAAGACAAAGACCTCGAGGGGGTGCTCGAACCGCTTGCACCCCTCATTGACGCCTGGTTCGTTCCGCAGTTGACGGGCGCCCGNGTTCGCGCACCCGAGACGCTGGCAAAGGACATGGCAGAACTGGGAGTGGCGGCGCCCACGGCCTGCGACTCGCCTCACGACGCGCTTGCGAGCGCCCGATGCGGCGCGGATCTGGTGCTTGCGTTCGGCTCGTTCCCACTGGTCGCGGCCGTCCGGGATGCCATCGGGTGAGCGGTCCGGGACGTTCCTGGTTGAAAAGCATTGTGCTGAAGACAAAATGGAAGCTCGCGCACGTCTGGCATCGCGCGAGGTCAGAAACACCGGGGCGGTCGGCGTGAGGTCAGAAGACGCGTGACGGAGGCGATGAGACAGGACACCAAACAACGGCTGGTCGGTGCGGCGGTGCTCGGCGCGCTCGCGATCATCTTTGTACCGTTCATTTTCGACGGCAGTGCGCCCGAGCGGTATGAGGTCGTCTACGATCCGCAGCCCGTTCCTGAGTACGAGCCCACGCCGCTGACGCCCGAAGAAGTGGAGGCGTCNATGCGCGCGATGGCCGAGCAGAGCGAGGCGGCCATGCCCCGACGCGAGGCCGCCGATGAGACGCCCGCGCCGGGATTCAAACTCGACTCGGATCAGCTTCCGGTCGGGTGGACGCTGCAACTTGCTTCGTTCAAAGGGGCCGCCAACGCGACCCGTCTGCGCAAACGTCTGCGTGACGCGACCTATCAGAGCTACGTGCTGCGCAAGGATGAGATACACCGCGTGTACGTCGGACCGTCCCTCGAGCGGGAACGTCTGGAGTCGATCGCCGAGGCCATCGAGGCGGAGTTCGAGCTCAAAGGCATGGTTGTTCGGTACCGCATCGAAGACGACCAGTTCCTGGTCGGTGGGTGATGGACGCGCTCGCTCAATTCGGATTCAACGCGGCTGACTGGATCCTGCTGACNGTGTTGTTGGTATCGACGGTCATCAGTCTGCGCCGCGGATTCGTCAAGGAAGCGCTCTCTCTTGTGACGTGGATCGTGGCCTTCGTGGTGGCGCGCCTTTTCGCCGCGCAACTGGCGATGTTGCTCGTCGACCAGGTCAGCGTGCCATCCGTGCGCCTCGGTCTGGCCTTTCTCATGCTGTTCGCAGGTACGTTGCTGGTGGGCGGAACGATTGGCTTTCTGCTGGGGGAACTGATTCGCGTGACAGGATTGTCGGGCACGGACCGCCTGTTGGGGATGGTGTTCGGCTTCGCGCGCGGCGCGCTCATCGTGGTGATTGCAATTGCGGTGCTTCGGCTCGCGCCGGTCACGGANGATCCGTGGTATCAGAGNTCGCGCCTNATACCGGTTGTCGAACGGGCAGAGACTCACCTGCGCGAACGGTTCGAAGCGGTGGCACCTGGCCTCATGGAACAGGTGCACGAGGTTCTGGAAGNTGGGTCAGATGCCCCGTCCGAAGAGGCTCCCAAGGAGGCCGCTATCTAGCGCTACACTACAGTACGGAGACGCGCAAGACGGACATGAGCAGGATGAGAAATGCCCGAGGTAGCCGAAAACGCCGTGGCGAGGTAGGGCGGTTTCTGCTGGGCAAGGAGCACCACATACGGCTGGCGCTGACGTACCTGCTGACGCGGGGTCATTCGCTCATCGAAGACCTGCCCGATATAGGCAAGATGACGCTGGCCCAGGCCCTGGCGAGCGTCTTGGGTCTGTCCTACTGTCAGAGGCACTCGCGCGACTGGGGATCACGCGGGCGGCCGGTGATGGTCCGGTCGACTTTGCCT
This sequence comes from Gammaproteobacteria bacterium, assembly GCA_002728675.1. Taxonomy (GTDB): domain Bacteria; phylum Pseudomonadota; class Gammaproteobacteria; order Pseudomonadales; family Azotimanducaceae. Next base: position 32,299 of record PBVL01000011.1, on the reverse strand, counting down.
CGCGCGTTGCAGAAGCTCGCCCCGATCTCGCGACGCCGGTCACAGCTGTGACCTCAGCATACATCGCCGTGAATTACGCGGGCGAAGACGCGTTCCCGGCGCTTGCTGACGCCGTGAAAGCTTTCAGATTGCGTGCGATCGCGAGTTAGCGGAGCGAGATGGCCGGCACCGGGCCGGCCCACACGCGTGCCCTGATCAGGCCGACACTTCTTGAATGTTCACCGCTGGGATCGTGGCCCCCGATGCAGCTTCCATGAAGGACTCGATCTCATGGAAATTGAGGTACCGGTAGATCTCTTCACCCAGCGTGTTGATCTCGCTCATGTGCTCGAGGTACTCGTCGACCTCCGGGAGCCGGCCTAGTACCGCCGCAACCGCGGCGAGTTCGGCTGATGCAAGATAGACATCGGCGCCGTCCCCCAACCGGTTGGGGAAGTTTCTGGTTGACGTCGAGACGACGGTGGAATTTGCTGCGACACGTGCCTGATTGCCCATGCAGAGCGAGCAGCCTGGCATCTCGGTACGCGCTCCGGCCTGTGCAAACGTGTTGTAGACACCTTCCTCGCGAAGCTGGTGTTCGTCCATCTTCGTCGGTGGTGAGACCCACAGGCGGGTCGGGATTGAGTTCACCTTTTCGAGCAACTGCGCGGCCGCGCGGAAGTGGCCGATGTTGGTCATGCACGAACCGATGAAGACTTCGTCTATTCTATCGCCCGCAACCTCCGACAGCGGTTTGACGTCGTCCGGATCGTTGGGACACGCGAGCAGCGGTTCCTTGATCTCGTTGAGATCGATCTCGATGACCTCGAAATACTCGGCGCCCGCATCGGCTTCCATGAGGACGGGGTCCTCGAGCCAGGCTTCCATCTTGGCGATCCGGCGCGCGAGCGTCCTGGGATCGCCGTAACCTTCGCTGATCATCCACTTCAACAGGGTCACGTTCGATGAGATGTACTCGATGATCGGCTCCTTCCCGAGCTTGATGGTGCAGCCGCCTGCGGAACGCTCGGCAGAGGCATCGGAAATCTCGAACGCCTGTTCTACCTTGAGGTCGGGCAGGCCTTCGATCTCGAGAATCCGGCCGGAGAAGACGTTCTTCTTTCCTTCTTTCTCGACCGTCAGGAGCCCGCGCTGAATTGCCGCATACGGGATGGCGTTCACGAGATCCCGCAACGTGATTCCGGGCTGAATGTCACCGCTGAAACGCACCAGAACCGATTCGGGCATGTTGAGCGGCATGGCACCCAGTGCGGCCCCGAACGCAACGAGTCCGGAGCCCGCAGGAAAGCTGATGCCAAGCGGGAAGCGGGTGTGCGAATCGCCCCCGGTGCCAACGGTGTCCGGGAGCAGCATCCGGTTCAGCCAGGAGTGAATGATTCCGTCGCCCGGTCGTAGTGCAACGCCGCCGCGGGTCTGGATGAAATCCGGCAGGGTATGCTGGGTTTCGATGTCGACCGGCTTGGGATAGGCGGCCGTATGGCAGAACGACTGCATGACGAGATCCGCCTGGAAGCCGAGACAGGCAAGTTCCTTCAACTCATCGCGTGTCATGGGACCGGTGGTGTCCTGCGACCCAACGGTCGTCATAATGGGCTCACAGTAGGTGTTGGGCCGAACGCCGGCGACGCCGCACGCCTTGCCAACCATCTTCTGCGCAAGAGTGAACCCTTTGCCGCTGTCCGACTCCGCGATGGGGCGGCGGAACACGTCGGAAGGCCCGAGGCCCAGCGCCGTACGCGCGTTGTCGGTGAGGCCGCGGCCAATGATCAGCGGAATCCGCCCCCCGGCACGAACTTCGTCGAGCAGAACGTCGGTCGACAGCGAGAATTCGCTGATGGTGTCTCCGGCTTCATTCAGGATCCGACCCTCGTAGGGCCTGATCGTGATCACGTCACCCATGTTCATCATGCTGACGTCACATTCGATCGGCAGCGCGCCGGCATCTTCCATCGTGTTGAAGAATATGGGCGCGATCTTGCCGCCGAGGCACACGCCACCATCCCGCTTGTTCGGAATGAAGGGGATGTCGTCCCCCATGTGCCACAAGACCGAGTTGGTTGCTGACTTCCGTGACGAACCGGTGCCGACGACGTCCCCGACATAGGCGAGCGGGTGTCCTTTCTGCTTGAGTTCGGCGACGGTTTCGAGTGGCGTGTCCATGCGCTTGATGAGCATGGCCTGGGCGTGCAGGGGAATGTCCGGCCGGCTCCACGCGTCGCCCGCGGGAGAAAGATCGTCCGTATTGGTCTCGCCGTCGACCTTGAAGACCGTGACGGTGATGGCCTCCGGTACGTCGGGCCGACTTGTGAACCACTCGGCGTCTGCCCACGACTGCAGGACCGCCATCGCATGCGCGTTGTCATCCTTCTTTGCCGCGACGTCGTGGAATGCGTCGAACATGAGCAGCGTCTTCGACAGCCCCGCCGCTGCGACCGGAGCCAGTGCGGCGTCGTCCAGGAGCGCAACGAGGGATTCCACGTTGTAGCCACCCAGCATCGTTCCGAGCAGTTCCGTGGCGCGTGCCGCATCGATGATGGGCGATGTGGCTTCACCGCGGGCGACTGCGCTGAGGAATGCGGCTTTCACGTAGGCAGCGTCGTCGACACCGGCAGGTACCCGATTGGTCAGCAGATCGAGGATGAAGTCTTCCTCGCCTGCGGGAGGCTGCTTGATCAGCTCAATCAGATCGGTCACCTGTTCGGCCGATAGTGGCTTGGGCACGACGCCCTCGGCTTCTCGTTCGGCGACGTGTTGTCTGTAGGCTTCAAGCACAATAAAGTCCTCTTCGTTGTTCAGGGGGCCCGGGTCCGGCCCCCGCGACTGGCGCTCTGGGGTGACCTCGGGCGTGATTCCGGCCCGCCACTGCGGCGGGGAGTGCGTCGCACTGCCGAGCGAGCGCAGGCGCGTTGGAGCGCGCGTTCCGGGACGGTTACAGCCGGTTTGGCCGGGACCGCCCGGGACGGCGAAGTCTACCGGATGGGGGGTGCAAAGTTAAGATGGAGACAGGTTCCGCGCGGGTCTCGGCAGCAAGTAGGTTTCTCCGCGCCGCAACGCCCGCAAGCTGGGTCGAGGCGGCGCGTGCGCGGATTCCGGAATTGCTGATCGATCACGCGAACTGCGAAAAGAAGGCGGCCGGGACCGCGCTCAACCTCATGTTCCGTTACACCGCGCATCACGGGCTGCTGATGCGGCTCTCCAGACTCGCAAGGGAAGAATTACGGCATTTCGAACAGGTCGCAGGTGTCCTGCGCGAGCGCGGGATCGACTACACCAACGTGCCAGCGGCCCGTTACGCTGGTGGCCTCCGGGATGCGGTTCGGACGCACGAACCGGCGCGTCTGATCGATCTGCTCATCGTCGGCGCGGTGGTTGAGGCTCGCAGTTGCGAGCGCTTCGAGGTTCTGTTGCCCGTGCTGGATTCCGATTTGCAGAGGTTCTATGCGGGACTGGCGGAGTCCGAGGCGAGGCACTTCGAGGTGTACCTCGCGCTGGCGCATGAACTCGCCGCAGGGACCGATATCGAGGAGCGGATTGCGACGTTCCTGGAGATTGACGCGAGACTCATCACCGAACCCGACGCCGCGTTCGGGTTCCACAGCGGTCCTCCGGTGGAACGGGACGCTGCGGTCACGTAATTGCGAACGACCCGAGTGTGGGCGTACCGTCGACAACGTCGAGCGCCCAGCCTGTCGCGTCCCAGTCGCCCAGCACGATTCGGGTTGCATCAGAAACGTCGGGCATCGCAACGTCGTGGACCGCCGGGCGGTGTGTGTGGCCATGGATCATGCGGGTCAGTCCGGACTCCGCGAGTACCCGCGTCACCTCCTCGGGTGTCACGTCCATGATGTCCATCTCCGTTGAACTCGTGTGCGCTTGGCTTTCGGCCCGTAGCGAGGCTGCGAAAGCGGCTCGTTCCGGGAGCGAGCGACCCAGGAAATCTGCCTGGAACGCGGGATTCCGCAACTGCTCGCGCGCGGCGAGATATGCGGTATCTCGGGTGCACAAAGTGTCGCCGTGGAGCAGCAGCCACGTGTTGCCGTCCAGGTCGACAGGGGTCGGATCGTCGAGCAGTTCCATGGACGTGTCCGTGCAGAACGCGGGACCCATGAGGAAGTCGCGATTGCCGTGCATCAGGTACTTGCGACACGGGACGTCCGCGAGGGCGCGCTTCACGCGGTCGTTGAATGGAGTGGCGTGGTCATCACCCAACCAGACCTCGAACAGGTCGCCCAGCACGTAGAGTGCGTCTGCCTCCCGTGCTTCGGTCGCGAGATAGCGCTCGAACGCCCCGACCACATGAGGGCGTTCGGCATCGAGATGGAGATCGGAAATGAAGAGGCTGCGCATTCGGCGCTCCGGGGATGTCTGGTGGTTGGCTCGCGCGGTGATTCTAACCATGCGCGCGATCGGGCGCCTTGTGGCCGCTCGTCGCAATTCGTTGACGGTGTCCGGACCCCTCAGTAAAATCCGCGGCCTTCGGGGCGTGTGTCGGGCCAGGTCCTCTGACCGACTGGCAGACGATCCGAGGTTGGCGGGGTATAGCGCAGTCTGGTAGCGCGCCTGCTTTGGGAGCAGGATGTCGGGAGTTCGAATCTCTCTACCCCGACCACTTGCGGCGTCCGGGACTCCGGTTCGGGACGGCGAACTCAGCCATGCGCCCGTAGCTCAACCGGATAGAGCATCGGCCTTCTAAGCCGAGGGTTGCAGGTTCAAGTCCTGCCGGGCGCGCCAGTCGCGACCGGCGAGGCAACAATGGTGGACGTAGCTCAGTTGGTAGAGCCCTGGATTGTGATTCCAGTGGTCGCGGGTTCAACCCCCGTCGTCCACCCCAACTTCCCCTCATCGACGCGAGTCGCCTGTGCCTTGAACGGCTGGGCGTCTTCCCGTCAGGGCAGGTCTGAAGCAAACGCCGGTAGGTGCCCGTCGGCATCTTGAATCGCGAACTCCCGGTTCCCTTAGAGGGTCCGCTCTGCGGGCGGATGGCATCGTCGACGGCGGGCGGGTCACCCCGGAGAGGTGGCCGCCCGAACCCGGGCACATCCACGCAGTGGTCGAGCGCGACACCGGGATAAACGTACAGGAAAATGGGGGGCTGAACCGAGCAGGGTTGCCAATGTTCCCCTCCATCACACAAGGTCGCCCGGCAGCCTGGTACGCGTGACGTGGACAGCTTCGCTGCGCCAGGTCGGTGCGCGGTCCCGAATCTCACGGACACGCTTGTCGATCCTGCCGAATCTCCTTATAATTCGCGCCCTTTCGGTACCCGTGTTCTGCTCAGTAAGTTGTTGATTTCAAAAGGGCCGCAGACGTCCAGATGGACTTTTCGCGGTGCCCGGACGGATCGGGCAGTCGATGCGGATGCGAAGGGTCATGCGAAAGTGGCGGAATTGGTAGACGCGCTAGATTTAGGTTCTAGTATCGAAAGATGTGAGAGTTCGAGTCTCTCCTTTCGCACCATTGCCCGCATCCTGCCGGTGTGCCGGCGTGTTGCGGGACGATTGACCATTCAACAACTGACCACTCAACAACTGACCACTCAACAACGACGACCTGCGCCGTGGTGAACGCTCCGCGGCGCGAAACACAACGAACCAGACACCGCCCATCATGCAAGCAACTCTTGAAACGCTCGAAGGACTCGACCGCAAACTTAGGATCGTGGTTCCCGCCGAAAGGCTGGAACAGGGTGTCGAGGAAAAACTCCGCGAGGCAGCCTCCCAGGTTCGTCTGAACGGCTTCCGCCCGGGCAAGGTCCCCATGCGGGAAATCCGCCGCCGTTTTGGCGAGGGGATCCGGCAGGAGGTAGGCGGCGAACTCATGAACGAGAGTTTCCTGACGGCAGTGCAGGAAAATTCGGTGGAACCCGCCGGTTCCCCGACGATCGAAGAGGTCACCCTGGCCGCGGGGGCAGACCTTGAATTCACTGCCTGCTTCGAAGTGTTCCCCGAACTGACCCCGGGTGGATTCGACAGCATCACCATCGAGAGGCCCACCGCTTCGATCGAAGATGCGGATCTCGAACAGATGATCCAGAGTCTCCGTGAGCAGCGTACTGTGTACGAGCCCGTCGAGCGTGCGGCGGCTGAGGGCGATAGGGTCAACATCGATTTCCGCGGCGTCATCGACGGTGAGGCGTTCGAAGGCGGGACCGCGGAAGGGGCCGATGTCCAGATCGGTTCCGGCAGCATGATCCCGGGATTCGAGGAAGGGCTCACGGGGTGTTCGGCGGGCGACACGCCGAGTCTTGAGCTGACGTTTCCGGACACCTATCACGTCGACGACCTGAAAGGTAAGCCGGCGACCTTCGAGGTCAAGGTCAATTCGATCTCCGAGGCGAAGCTTCCGGAACTCGACGACGCGTTCTTCCAGGAATTCGGCGTGACCGAAGGCGGCGAAGCGGCATTCCGTGAGGAAGTCCGTGGCAACATGCAGAAAGAACTGGATGGCGCGATCAAGAACCGGGTGAAGCAGCAGGTCATGGACGGCCTCGAGTCGACGACGGAGGTTGTCGTGCCCAAAGCGCTCGTGAACGGAGAGATTGATCATATGCGTGCGGATATGGCGCAGCGCTTCGGTGGCAATCAGCAGATCGACCCGTCTGTGCTGCCAGCCGAGATGTTCGAGCAGCAGGCGACCAAACGTGTCACGCTCGGGCTCATCGTGAAGGCGATCGTCGAGCAGGCGGAACTGTCGGTGGACGACGAAGAGGTCCGGCGCACCGTGGAAGACATGGCTTCCTCCTACGAGAACCCGGAAGCGATCGTCAGCTTCTACTATCAGAATGCACAGCAGATGGCGCAGATCGAAAACATGGTGCTCGAACAGCAGGTTGTCGACCATGTCATGGCGGCCGCAACTGTCGTTGACGTACCGATGTCCTACGAGGAGGCGACGAAGCCGCCCGCGCCTGAGCCGATCGACGAGGCGGACGATGCCGAGGCAGATGCGGCGGCTGCAGATGAGGACGCTCCGGCCGTCGATGAGGGCGACAGCGCCCCTGGCGACGGTGGCGAAGGCGCTCAGAAAGAGGATTGAGGCAGGCAATTGCCTGCAAACGTGGAGAGAAACATGGCACAAGACATCATTCGGCAGGCGCCGCAGGGCCTGGGCTACGTGCCCATGGTTCTGGAGCAGACTGCCCGTGGCGAGCGCTCGTACGACATTTACTCGCGCCTGCTGCAGGACCGCATCATCTTTGTCGTCGGCGGTATCGACGATCATGTGGCCAACATCGTGGTCGCGCAGCTGCTGTTTGCCGAGTCTGTCAACGCAGACAAGGACATTCAGATGTACATCAACTCGCCCGGCGGGTCGGTGACGTCCGGGCTCGCGATTTACGACACGATGCAGTACATCAACTGTGACGTGAACACGCTCTGCGTTGGCCAGGCGGCCAGCATGGGTGCGCTGCTGCTCGCTGGCGGCGCGAAAGGCAAGCGGCACTGCCTGCCGAACTCCCGGGTCATGATTCACCAGCCGAGCGGTGGTTCGCAGGGCCAGGCGTCGGACATTGAAATCCAGGCAAAAGAGATCATCTACCTGAAAGGGCGTCTGAATCAGATTCTCTCCGAGCACACCGGGCAGTCGGTCGAGAAGGTTGCGGAGGACACCGAGCGGGACAACTTCATGACCCCTGAGCAGAGCGTTGAGTATGGCCTGATCGATACCGTCATCGAGCCGCGCAAGGATCTTGCGCCGAAGAATGCGGCCTGACCTAAATCAGCTCCACGGCCGTTCCTTGGCCCGGCGTGAGACGACGCGTCAGGCCCTGGGGCACCGCCGTACCTGGAGTCATATACGGCGTTCAGAATGGATGGATTTGCCTGCTCCCGCGAGACTGCGGGGCTTGTTCCAATTTGAAGTCGATCCCATATAATGGCTGAGAGCCGGCCTCCGGGGAGCCCGTCGGGGCACGCCGGAACACGGTCCAAAAAAGAATTGTAAGAGGTTGTAAATGGCGGACGAAAACGACGGCAGCAACGGGGACAAGCTCCTGCACTGCAACTTCTGTGGCAAGAGCCAGCATGAAGTGCGTAAGCTGATCGCCGGGCCTTCCGTATACGTTTGCGACGAATGCGTCGAACTCTGCAACGACATCATCCGGGAGGAACTCCAGGAGAGTGGCGAAGAGACAGAGAAGAAGGAACTCCCGACTCCTCAGGAGATCAAGGAGATTCTCGACGAGTACGTCATTGGTCAGCACTGGGCGAAGAAGGTGCTTTCCGTTGCCGTGTACAACCACTACAAGCGGTTGAAGTACGCGGGCAAGAAGGATGACGTCGAATTGCAAAAGACGAATATCCTGCTGATCGGGCCGACCGGTACCGGCAAGACGCTGCTTGCCGAAACGCTTGCGCGTCTGCTCGACGTACCCTTCACGATCGCTGACGCGACGACCCTGACCGAAGCCGGCTACGTGGGCGAAGATGTCGAGAACATCATCCAGAAGCTGCTGCAGAAGTGTGACTACGATGTGGACCGTGCCCAGGTGGGCATCGTGTACATCGACGAGATCGACAAGATCTCGCGCAAGTCCGACAATCCGTCGATCACCCGGGATGTCTCCGGTGAAGGCGTCCAGCAGGCACTGTTGAAGCTGATCGAGGGGACCGTTGCATCCGTGCCGCCCCAGGGCGGCCGCAAGCATCCTCAGCAGGAATTTCTGCAGGTCGACACGACCAATATCCTCTTTATTTGTGGCGGCGCGTTCTCGGGTCTCGACAAGGTGATCACGGATCGCTCATCCCAGAGCGGGATCGGGTTTGGCGCCGAGGTGAACACTGAGTCCACCAAGCCGAATTTGGGTGAGACACTGCGCACGGTCGAGCCGGAGGACCTTGTGCGGTACGGGCTGATACCTGAGTTCGTCGGTCGTCTGCCCGTCGTCGCGACGCTGGACGAACTCGACACCGAGGCGCTCGTCCGCATCCTGATGGAGCCGAAGAATGCCTACACGAAGCAGTACGCGAAGCTCTTCGAGATGGAAGGCGTCGAAATCGACTTCCGTGAAGATGCGCTGCGCGCCATATCCGCCAAGGCGATGGAACGCAAGACCGGGGCACGTGGACTGCGATCGATCCTCGAGTCGGTGCTGCTCGAAGTGATGTACAAGATTCCCTCCGAAGAAGACGTCGTCAAGGTCGTCATCGACGAGGCCAACATCAACGGCGCGTCCGAACCGATGCTCATCTATGAAAACAGTGAGCAACCGAAGGCCCTGCCGGAGTAGGGTGACGTACCCGCGGGTCGCGACAGACGGCTGCAGCGCGTCAACGATCCGGCGACTTGCATGCTGGCTTGTGCGACACGGTCTGATGCGACTGTATTGCGACGCCCGTTCAGGACGCCGCCATTGACGACTCAGGGGCCTCTCGGCCCCTTTTCCGTGTGTGGAACGCGACGTTCTGGAACTGCAACGGTGGGCTGTGACCGCCATCGGCGGTTTTGCGCCTCACATCGGAAAGCATGCACGCGAATAGTAAAGTTGCGTGTTATCAACCAATATTAGACAGACCCCCGGGACTGGAAAACATATGACGACTCTCGAGAACGTGCCCATCGTGACCTTGCGTGACATGGTGGTGTATCCGCACGGCGTGCAACCACTGTTCATCGGCACGGAGAAGTCGATTCGGGCGCTTGATTACGCCCAGAAGCATGACAAGGACAAGCGGGTCCTGCTGGTCGCGAAACGCGACCCTGAGCAGGAGAGCCCGACCCCTGACGACCTGTTCGCGTTCGGCACTGTTGCCACGATCCTCCAGTTGATCCGCCTGCCGGACAAGACGGTCAAGATCCTTGTCGAAGGTGGTTACCGTGCGGAAGTCACCCGCATGGAGGACGCGAACGACTTTTTCACCGCCGACGTCTCGCTGGTCGAGGAAGAGCAGCTGTCGGAGGACGAGTCCGAGGCGCTCGTTCGCTCGCTGATGTCGTCGTTCGATCAGTATGTCCAACTCAGCAAGAAGGTGCCGCCGGAGGTCATGACGTCACTGTCATCGGTGAACGAACCTTCGCGCCTGGTGGACACGATTGCAGCGCAGATGAGCCTCAAACTCGAGGAGAAGCAACAGATTCTCGAGATGGTGTCGCTCGGAGACCGCATTGAACACATGATGCGGCTGCTCGAATCCGAGATCGATCTGTTCAATGTCGAGAAGCGGATTCGCGGCCGCGTCAAGAAACAGATGGAGAAGAGTCAGCGCGAGTACTACCTGAATGAGCAGATGAAGGCCATTCAGAAAGAACTCGGGGACATGGAAGACGTCCCGAACGAGGCGGAGGAGCTTCAGGAACGGCTTGAATCGGCCGGCATGCCGAAGGACGCCAAAGACAAGACGGCAAACGAACTTGCGAAGCTCAAGATGATGGCGCCGATGTCTGCCGAGGCGACGGTTGTTCGCAGTTACATCGACTGGATGTTGAACATCCCGTGGAAGAAACGCTCGCGCGTTCGCACCGACATTACCGCGGCCGAGAAAGTGCTCGAGGCTGATCATTACGGCCTCGAAGAGGTCAAGGAACGGATTCTCGAGTACCTCGCGGTACAGAAGCGGGTGAAACAACTGAAAGGCCCGGTGCTTTGCCTGGTCGGCCCGCCCGGCGTCGGCAAGACCTCGCTCGGAGAATCCATTGCGCGTGCGACCAATCGCAAGTTCGTGCGGATGGCTCTTGGCGGCGTCCGCGACGAAGCGGAGATCCGTGGTCACCGCAGGACGTACATCGGTTCCATGTCCGGCAAGATCATTCAGAAGATCAGCAAGGCGGGCGTGAAGAACCCCCTGTTCCTGCTGGACGAAATCGACAAGATGGGACAGGACCATCGGGGCGACCCGGCGTCGGCGCTCCTCGAGGTGTTGGATCCGGAGCAGAACAACACGTTCAACGATCACTACATCGAGGTGGAGTACGACCTGTCAGAGGTCATGTTCATCTGTACGTCCAACTCCATGAACATCCCCGCGCCGTTGCTCGACCGGATGGAGATCATCCGGATTCCCGGCTACACGGAAGACGAGAAGCTCAATATCGCCTCGCGTTACCTCGTGCCCAAGCAGATGCGCCAGAATGGGGTGAAGGACGAGGAACTCACGATTGGCGAAGATGCGATCCGTTCGCTGATTCGTTTCTATACGAGGGAAGCCGGTGTGCGTGGCCTGGAACGAGAGGTGGCCAAGCTCTGCCGCAAGCTGGTGAAAGAGGATGCGCTGGCGGAAGAGGCCGGCAATCTGCACATCGATGTTGGTGAGGAGGACCTCGAGAAGTACTCCGGCGTTCGCAAGTTCAGCTTTGGCACCGCTGAGGAAAGCGATCAGATTGGTCAGGTCACCGGCCTCGCTGTAACGAACGTGGGAGGGGAACTGCTCTCGATCGAAGCGGTTGCTGTCCCTGGCAAAGGCACGCACATCCGTACCGGCTCGCTGGGTGATGTCATGCAGGAGTCGATTCAGGCGGCCACAACCGTGGTGCGCAGTCGGGCTACCGTGCTCGGAATCGCCAAGGACTTCCACGAAAAATACGATCTGCACATCCACATGCCCGAAGGCGCGACGCCAAAAGACGGGCCCTCTGCGGGGATTGCCCTGTGCACGGCGATGGTGTCCGTGTTGACCGGCATCCCGGCACGCTCGGATGTGGCGATGACCGGCGAGATTACCCTGCGGGGTCAGGTGTTGCGAATTGGTGGCCTCAAGGAGAAACTGCTGGCAGCACATCGTGGCGGCATCAAGGAGGTACTGATCCCTGACGAGAATCAGCCGGACCTGAAAGAGATACCCGACAATATCAAGGGTGACCTCGTCATCAAGCCCGTGAAGTGGATAGACGAAGTACTCGAGGTTGCGCTGCAGCGTATGCCAGAGCCGCTAGAAGAAGAGCCGGCTGCGGACAAGGCGGCAAGCGACGGCAAAGAAGACGATGGGGATCGTCGCATTCCGGCCCACTGAGATTCGCCGACCTGTCCGCATTGCCATGGCGGCTTCAGTGAATCCTCAAGGGTGCTTGAAGCCACCTGCCGAGCGGTCCGGAGTGATCGTGAGCCTCCGCTTTCTGCACTTTGAATCCACAAGTCGGGCGTTGCCTTGACAGTGTTTTTGCATCGTTGGTATAAAACTTTGCGGTGTCCGCACACCGCGCCACACCGGTCATAGACAGGTCGTCGGGTCGCGGGACAGCCCGGAGGGCCCAGCCACTTAGGCCCAGGATATGGGCGAACTTTTCCACTGAGGGGGTACCACTTGAACAAGCAAGAACTGATAGAGCGTATTGCCGAGTCTGCAGATATCACAAAGGCGTCCGCGGGACGTGCGCTGGATGCGATGATCGACTCGGTGACGGGTGCCCTGAAGGAGGGCGAAACGGTGGTTCTGGTTGGTTTTGGTACGTTCACGGTTCGCGAACGTGCCGCCCGTACCGGTCGTAATCCGCAGACTGGCGAAGAGATCAAAATCGACGCCGCCAAAGTGCCCGCGTTCAAGGCAGGCAAGGCCCTTAAAGACGCGGTCAACTAACGCACCATCGTTCGATCGTCATTTGACGCTCTGCGTCAGCGGGTCGGAAACAATCTGATATTAGTGGCGTGCCCCTGCGGCGCGCCACTTTCGTTTGTAGCAGTACACAAGCAACACAGTTCGTTTGTTCCTGAGCAAACGCGTCCTACGCGTCTGATTCAGGGATGAGGGTTTTGACAATGGCAATTCAAAAGCTGCGGGACGGATCCGAAGGCATCATTGCCAAAGTGATCGTCGGTCTGATCATCATCGTATTCGCGCTCTTTGGCATGGGCTCCATCACGACTTTCCTTGCACCGACGCCCAAGGTGGCAACGGTTGGTGGCGTGGACGTGACGACTGATGAAATGCAGATTGCGGTGGATCGGGGGCGCCGCCTGCTGATGGCCAGGAATCAGGCCGTGGATGAGGACACGCTGCGCGCGGACGTACTGCAGGATCTCATCCAGCGGACGCTGCTGGTTGCGGCGAGTGATGAGCTGGATCTGCATTTTGGTGATTCGGCGGTGGACCAGGTGATCCTGCAAACGCCCGCATTTCAGGTTGATGGTGCGTTCGACAGCAACCAGTTTCGACTGATGATTGGCAACGCCGGATTTTCCCCCCTGTCCTATCGGGACGAAATGCGCCGGGACGAGAAAATCCGACAGATGACCCAGGGCATCGCTGCGACCGCGTTTCTGACGCGCCCCGAGGCGCGACGCGCGGTAAGTCTTGCGGATCAGGTCCGCGATCTTGCCCACCTGCGTTTGCCGGCCGCCGACCTCGCGGGCGAGATCGCGGTGAGTGCGGATGAGGTCCGCGGCGAGTACGACGCCAACCTCGCGGGTTACTCCACGGAGGAGACAGTCACGCTCGAATACGTCGACCTGCGAAGTCAGGATCTCGAGAATGGTGTGGAGCTGACGGAAGATGAAATTCGTGAGGCGTACGACAGCGAGCTTGAACGCTACACGACGCCGGAGCGACGCCAGTTCGCGCACATCCTGATCGAAACGAATGACGACGTGACTGAAGCAGAGGCGCTCGGGACGATTACCGGAATTGCTGAGCGGATCGCCGGCGGCGAAGACTTCGCGGCAGTTGCGACCGACACCTCGCAGGACCCCGGCTCAGCCGCAGCGGGCGGGGATCTCGGCATGCAAGGCAAGGGCACATTCGTCGAGGAGTTCGAGGAGGCGGCGTACGCGCTCGAACTCAATCAGGTGTCCGCACCGGTCAAGACCGTCTTCGGCTACCACCTGATCAAGTTGCTGGGGATGGAGGCGGACGCGATTCCCGACTTCGAAGCCATCAGGGCGGAGGTCGCAGCCGACCTGCGCGAACAGCGCGCTGGCGACCTGTTCGCGGAAGCGTCTGACCGTCTTGCGACGATGGCGTTCGAAAATGTGCCGCTGGAAGACATCGGCGCGGAGCTGGACCTCGAGATCCGCACGGAGGCCAACGTCGGCCGCACAACGCCTACTGGCATCATCGCCGAACCCGGTGTCGCCGACGCGGCCTTCAGCGACCAGGTCCTCCAAAACAGCTTCAACAGTGACATGATTTCCGTCACGCCGAGTCACAACGTTGTGCTCCGGGTTGTGTCACACCAGCCGAGCGAGCCGCGCCCGCTCGACGATGTGGACGCCCAAATTCGGGAAAATCTGGCGGCAGACAAGGCCCGCGATCTGGCGAAAAAGCGGGCCGATGAGTTGGTTGCAATGCTGGAGTCCGGGTCTCTGACACGATTTGTTGCGGATAAGTACGGTCTCGAGTGGGTCCGTTCGGAACAGACTCCGCGCAACAAGTTCGATCTGGACCGGGAGATCCTCGAGGAGGCATTTCGTCTGCCGCGTCCCGCAGAGGGAGACAAGTCGGTCTCGGCAGTTTCGTTGACCAACGGGGACGCGGCCGTCGTCAGCGTGACGAAGGTCGACAACGCTGCGCAGGACGCAAGCAGCAATCAGCAGCTCGACAGCATCTCGAGGGCTCTGGCAGCGCGCAAGGGCAACCTCGACTTCACGGAATTCAGCAGCCAGCTCGAATCGGAGTACGAGGTCGAACGGTATTGACCTCGCGGGTCGTTTATTCGCCGGTCGCAGTCACGTCGACGTACAGGGTCAGCCGGTCACCCGGTTGAATGTACTTGCCGCTCGCGCGCGCATTCCATTCCCGGATGTCCTTGACGCTCACGTTGAAGCGGTCGGCGATCAGCCAAAGAGATTCGCCTTTGCGCACCCGATAGGACAGCCGGCGGGTCCGTTCGGGGGCGCTCGGCGCGGCACCTGACACGATTGGGGTAGTCGCGCGTCCCGCACCCTGCGGGCGCGGGCGCTTGTAAACCTTCAGGGACTGACCCGGGCGCAGCAGGTCGGTTGTCCCGAGCCCGTTCCATCGCGCCAGTTCGCGCATGCCGACTCCATAGAGGCGGGACAGATCCCACCAGGTATCGCCGCGCTGAATCGTATGCATCACGGCGGGCTTACCCATTGAGTCGGTCAGCCGGGCGTCCCGCGCTTCGGCGCGTCCGTGGGCCGTGTAAGGATGGACATCTTCCGCCTGTCGGGCCGTCGGGATCATCAGCGTATCGCCGGCCCTGATGACAGTGCCCCGTAGCCGGTTTGCGCTTTGAATGGAGCCGACTGTCGTCTTGTAGCGGTTGGCAAGCAGGCCGAGGGTTTCACCGGATCGGATGACGTGGCGCTGCCATGCAACCCGTTCCGCGTGCGGGACCTCGGCCAATCGCTCACTGAAGCGTTCGGCGCTCGCGGTCGGCAGCAGCAGCCGATGAGGTGCCTGAGGAGGGGTCGCCCATCTGTTCAGCCCGGCGTTGAGCGCGTAGAGCTCTCCAACCGCGACATCTGACAACTCGCTGGCGAGTGCCAGGTCGAGCTGAGAGTCGAACGTCATCTCGATCCACGGGTTCGGCGAGTCGACCACAGGCAGTACGCGGTACTCGGCTGCAACGTGGTGGCTGAGAGCGAGGAGTCGGGGAACGTAGGTCAGAGTCTCGCGCGGCAGTCGGAGCTTCCAGAACACCTCGTCGGAAGGGGCCGCATTGGCGCGCCGGAGCGCCCTGTTCACGTTGCCTGGCCCTGCGTTGTAGGCAGCAAGGGCGAGCAGCCAACTGCCGTTGTACATCTTCGCTAGGTCGGTAAGGTGGGTGAGCGCCGCGTCCGTCGCCCGTTTCACATCCCGACGTTCGTCCTGCCACCAGTCGATTCTGAGGCCGTAGCGGCGCGCGGTTCCGGGGACGAATTGCCAGAGCCCGGCGGCGCGACTGTGGGAGTAGGCGAAGGGATCGTATGCGCTCTCTATGACCGGCAGCAGGGCAAGCTCGGTGGGCAATCCGCGCCGATCGATCTCGGCAACGATGTAGGGGAGGTAAGGGGCCGCGCGGGTTGTCACACGCTGGATGTAGTCGGGGTTTTTCCGATACCAACGGAGCTCGGACTGGACGCGCTGGCGGTCTGCCTCATGCTCGAGTGACAGAGCGCGTGCGACGTGTGACCAGAGACCCGGGTGCGGAGGCGGCGCGGGTTCCGCCGCGACGGTATCGGGCTCGCTCGCTGCTACTGGCGAATCGGGCTCGACCGGGGCGGGCGGCAGGGTGGTTTGCTGCGTGCGTGCCGCGGGGCCTGCGGACTCACGGAGTTCGGACCCGATCTGCACCGGTGCTGCGGCGCCTGGCACCGGATCACGGACCGGTTCGGGCGCCACGCAGCCTTCTAACGCAAGGCCAAGGGCGCCTATAATGACAAGACGCAGGCGCGGTGCGGGACGTGGATGGCCGGGATTGGAACGGGGTTTCGGGGACACGCGTCCGCCCGACCGGTATCGATGGACGGCGTTGCTGAATAGTGACATCAGGGATTAACGGGTAGAGCGCTTCTCGAGGAGGCAAAAGTCGGGGTCTGCGGATCGCGGCGAAGATGGTGCACGCTGAAACCGAACGAACGCAGAATGCCACTCTGGCAGACATCCGGCAATGGTACGCGGATGGCGCGGGCAGACAGGTGCTCGAATCCGGGCGTGCAATCCTTGATCAGCTGCTGCCTGGATTGTTCGGGTATCACCTGCTGCAACTGTCGGTCAGTGAAGATCCGCTCTACGGCAACAGCACCATCAGTCACAAGGTCTGCATGGGCCTGACCCCCGGGGACCGCAACGTGGTCGCAAGTCCCGCGCAGTTGCCGTTCGACGATGACAGCATCGATGTTGTCGTGCTCCACCACATGCTCGACTTCTGCGATGCGCCGCAGACGGTGCTTCGCGAGGTGTCGCGGGTGACGCTGTCCGGCGGCCACGTGATCATCGTCGGTTTCAACCCGGTGTCGCCGTGGGGGCTTGCAAGGGCCGCGCTTGGCTGGCGCAGTCAGCCACCCTGGAACGGTTCGTTCATTCGCATGGGGCGGCTGATGGACTGGCTCAACCTGCTGGATTTCCGAATCGACCGCGCAGAGTTTGCGCATCATGTGCTGCCATTCCGGCGGCTGGAGCGTCTCCCGGACTACTCGCAGGGGCTGTCGCGACGGATCAACTGGCCGTTCGGCGCGGTCTACGTGCTCGTCGCGCGCAAGCAGGTGGCCGGGATGACACCCATCAAGCCGGTCTGGCGCTCCGGGGGGACGGCGCTCGGCAGCCTGCATGTCGTCCGCCCGCGGGCTTCGGTCAGGCTGATCAAACACCTTAGCCACGCGACTCCTGACATTGCCTGCGCGGTCACTTCAGGGCTGCCCGACCGGGTGACTCGCCGCGCGTCGGTGTCAGGTGTAGAATTCGCCGATGAGTACGGGCTTCGAACTATTCACCGACGGTTCCTGCAGGGGTAATCCCGGACCGGGCGGCTGGGGCGCACTGATTCGCAAAGGCGGCGTCGAGACACCGTTGTGGGGGGGTGAATCGGATACGACCAACAATCGCATGGAACTGACGGCCGCAATCCGTGGGCTCGAAGCAATCCCCGCGGGCGCTGAAGTGACCCTGACCACCGACTCACAGTATGTCCGCCAGGGGATCACCGACTGGATTACCCGCTGGAAACGCAACGGCTGGCGCACAGCATCGAGACAACCCGTCAAGAACGAAGAT
Organism: Gammaproteobacteria bacterium; assembly: GCA_002728675.1. GTDB lineage: Bacteria > Pseudomonadota > Gammaproteobacteria > Pseudomonadales > Azotimanducaceae. The sequence goes on along the minus strand of PBVL01000011.1, from coordinate 14,717 downwards.
CTCTGGCGCGCTCTGGACAGGCTCGTGGCAACCCGGGACGTCGCCTGGCACTGGGTCAAAGGACACAGCGGTCATCGGGAGAACGACATGGTCGATGCGTTGGCGAATCGTGGCACCGACGAGGCGGCTGGCTCGTGAGGCAGGTTGTACTCGATACGGAAACGACGGGGCTCGAGATCGAGCAGGGGCATCGGATTCTGGAGCTTGGTGGCGTCGAGATTCTCGACCGGAAACTGACCCGCCGCCACTACCACCAGTACGTCAATCCGGAACGGGAGGTCGAAGAGGGCGCTCTCGAAGTGCACGGGATCACCAATCACTTCCTGCAAAACAAGCCTGTCTTTGCCGATGTGCTGAAGGAGTTCCTGGATTTCGTCCGTGGCTCCGAACTCATCATTCACAATGCTGCGTTCGACGTGAACTTCCTGAATCACGAGATGTCGCTCGCTGACGAGAGTCTCGGGACTCTGCAGGATTATTGTTCGGTCGTCGATTCACTGCAGATCGCACGCAAGAAGCACCCCGGACAGCGCAATTCACTCGATGCCTTGTGCCGTCGGTACAACGTCGACAGCAGCAAACGTGAACTCCACGGAGCGCTGCTGGACGCGGAAATCCTCGCGGACGTCTATCTGCTCCTCACCGGCGGGCAGGTGGATCTGCTGCTGGATCAGAGTGACGGCGCGGACGAAGCAGCGAGTGAAATCATGCGACTGGACCCGAACCGAGCCCGGTTGCCGGTCGTCATGCCGTCTGAAGAGGAACTCGCGGCGCATGAAGCACGCATCGTCGCGCTGGACGCCGTCTGTGAATCGGGCGCGGTCTGGCGCAGGGCAACGTCCGGCTGAGTCCGGTAGGGGTGCGGCGAGGTGTCCCCGGCGGCGTTTTGCGGTCCATGGCAGAATGTTCGGGCCTGTTTTCGAGAGACCTCCATGAGTCGATTTTTTCCACCCCCTGACCGTACGTTCGAACCCGCGCCCAACTCCCCGGGTGAGCATGCCGAAGAGTGTGTCATTGTGGTGCGGGGCAGCGAGGTGCTCGATCGCCGGGATGAGGAAGGCTGTTGGTGTCCGTTGCCAGGGGCCGAACGTGGCGAGCTTGGCGCGACATCGGCGATCGAATACTTCCTCGGGCAGCGCACCGGTGCCGGGTGGTTCGCAATCGAGGTCGCGCCTGACTTCCAGGGCGAGTTCGTGAATCTGCGCGCGCTGGGGGCCGATCTTCCGCATCACGACTTCGATCTGATTGGACGCGCGCTACAGGTCATCGACTGGGGGAGGACGCATAGGTTCTGCGGCCGCTGCGGCGAGGCGATGAAGGTGCACCAAAAAGACCGCGCAATGGTCTGCCCACGCTGCAGGAATACCTGTTACCCGAGGCTCTCGCCGTCGATCATTACGCTCGTGCATCGTGAAGACGAGGTTCTGCTGGCGCGTAATCAACGCTTTCCCGAGGGAATGTACAGCACGCTGGCTGGCTTCGTCGAGCCGGGAGAGTCGATTGAACACACGCTGCGCCGTGAGGTCCGGGAGGAAGTTGGGGTCGAGGTACAGAACATCCGCTATCTCGGTAGCCAGCCCTGGCCGTTTCCGAACTCGCTCATGCTCGGGTTCCATGCGGAGTATGCGGGCGGTGACATCGTGCTGCAGGAAGAGGAGATCGCGGACGCGCGCTGGTTCCCCGTTCGAGACCTGCCGAGCATTCCGGGCAGCGTTGCCATCTCCCGCTGGCTGATCGATACGTACCTCGAACAGCGGGGCGTCATCTAGGAGTCGGACAGCGCTCGCGTGAGTTGATCGGGCGAGAATCTCAGGATCCCGCTCCTCGCTCAGGAACTGTGCGTAGCCAACTGTTTGACGTTCCTTTCGGGTGCGCAGTCAGGCCGGAGACAGAGGGGCTGTGGTAGACTGCTGCGCCGTGGCCGTGCCCCGCCGCTCCTTCGCTTATGCTCGAGTTTCTATACGAATATGGCCTTTTCCTGGCCAAATCCCTGACGATCGTCGCGGCGATCGTCGTCGTGGTCGCGCTCGTCGCCTCAATGCAGCAGCGCGGCCGCAGGGAAGAGAGCGGTCACCTCGAGGTGATCAATCTGAACGATCGTCTGCGGCATGCCTCGGACACACTCAAACAGGCCATTCTGACGGGCGATGCACTGAAGGCTGAGCAGAAGGCCAAAAAGAAGGCGGACAAAGAGTCGGCAAAAGCAGCGAAACGCGAGGCAAAAAACGGAAGTTCCGACGAGAAGCGGCGGCCCCGCCTGTTCGTTCTGGACTTTCTCGGCGACATTCAGGCGAGTGCGGTCACCGGGCTGCGTGAAGAGATCTCTGCGGTGCTCGAAGTGGCCTCGGGGAATGACGAGGTCCTGATTCGCCTCGAGAGCCCGGGGGGACTCGTCCACAGCTACGGGCTCGCCGCATCGCAACTGCGTCGCATCAGGAATCGCGCTGTGACGCTGACGGTTGCAGTCGACAATGTGGCCGCGAGCGGCGGTTACATGATGGCCTGCATCGCGGACCGGATCATCGCGGCCCCGTTTGCGGTACTCGGATCGATTGGCGTCGCGGCGCAGGTCGCGAACGTGCACAACCTGCTGAAGAAGAACGACGTCGAGGTAGACGTCCTCACGGCGGGTGAATACAAGCGGACACTGACGACCTTTGGGGAGAACACCGAAGCGGGCAGAGAGAAGTTCATCGAGGAACTCGAAGACGTGCACACCTTGTTCAAAGACTTTGTCGCGGACAACCGCGCGAGCGTCAACGTGGACGAGGTGAGTACGGGGGAAGCCTGGTATGGCACCCGTGCGCTCGAGAGGCACCTTGTGGACGAACTTCAGACGAGTGACGAATTCATCGTGGCGCGGAGTGCGGACTACGACGTCTACGCGGTACGTTTCATTGAACATAAGACGCGTGTCGAAAAGCTGCTGGATCAGCTCGAGACCGGGGTAAAAGGGTTAACTGGATTCGCTGATATCAGGCCCGGCCTGCTGCTGCGCAATTCGAAGAGAGGTATCTAATGACTGATTTCCAGGCGTTTTGGGTCGAAAAAGACGATGACGGCGTGCGCCACAGCGTCATTACCCGCAGTACCGACGACCTGCCGGCGGGCGAGGTGCTGGTTAAAGTCCAGTACTCGTCGCTCAATTACAAGGACGCGATGTCAGCCAAAGGCCTGCCCGGCGTGACCCGTGACTACCCGCACACTCCCGGCATCGACGCCGCGGGCGTCGTGGCGGAGTCCAACGCCGCCGGGATCTCCGAGGGAGACGAGGTGATCGTGATTGGATTCGACCTCGGTATGAATACAGCGGGCGGTTTTGGTGAGTACATCAGGGTTCCGGCAGGTTGGGTGTCCCCGCTGCCCGGGGGACTCTCGTTGCGCGAGTCGATGGTGCTGGGCACGGCCGGCTTCACTGCCGCGCTCTGTCTCGGCAAGCTCGAACGCATGGGTGCGTCACCCGAAGACGGTCCCGTCATCGTCACGGGCGCGACCGGTGGTGTTGGGTCCGTCGCGGTGTCGTTGCTGGCCAAGGCGGGGTACGAAGTCCACGCGAGCACAGGAAAGGCGGAGAAGGCCGAATATCTCAAGACCCTCGGCGCGTCGGTCGTTGCAGCGCGGGACGAGTTGTCGGAAGAGAACCGGCGGCCGCTCCTCAAAGAGGACTATGCTCATGGCGTCGACACGGTCGGCGGCGAGATTCTCACCAATGTCATCAAGCGCCTGAAGTACGGCGGTAGCGTCGCGATCTGTGGCCTGGTGGCATCACCAACCTTCACGGGGGCAGTGTTCCCGTTCATCCTCCGCGGCGTGAACGTGCTCGGTATCGACTCCGTGGAACTCCCGATCGAGGCAAAGAACGCGACGTGGAGCCGTCTGGCCAGCGACTGGAAGCTGGACAATCTTGGCGTCATGGATACAGAAATCGATCTTGGTGGCATCTCTGCCGCCGTCGACACCATTTTGGGTGGGCAGGTGACGGGCCGCACAATCGTCCGCCACGCTTCCTGAGACGTCAGTCTCAGTCCCGTCGCAGCGCGTCGGAAACGGCGATGGGCGACGGGTAGCGGAAGACCACGATATAGGACGACGCCAGGAAGGTCAGGATGGCGGTTGCCTGCACGAGGTGTGAGGCGTCGTCTCCCATCATGCCGTTCGCACTTGCGATAAAGGCGATCAGCAGCGAGAACTCGCTGATCTGACCGAGCCTGAAGCCTACCTCCCAGCCCATCTCACGGGTTTCCCGTGTGCCCTGCAGCAGCAGGCGGAAGATGGCGGGTTTGGCCGCGAGCACGACAGCCGCGAGGACGATTGCCGGGACGATGACATCGATCAGTAGTTCGAGCTTGAATCCGGCGCCGAGCGAAAAGAAGAACAGTACCAGAAAGAAATCGCGGAGCGGCTTGAGATTGGTCGCGATATACATCGCGATGGGGCTTGTCGCGATGGAGACTCCCGCGACGAACGCGCCAATCTCGAGCGACAGGCCGGCAAGGTTGGCCATCTCCGCCAGCCCGAGACACCAGCCGATCGGCACCAGGAAAATGTACTCGTGGATCGCGTCGAACTTTTCGAGCAGACGCAGCAGGACGAAGCGCACGAACGCCCAGGCAAACAGGATCAGGAGCGGCAGGGCGAGGACCACCCGGACGAGTTTCATGCCCTCGGAGAGATCGAGCAGGCCGCCCGTGAGTACGAGCAATACAACGATGGCGATGAGATCCTGGATGAGCAGCAGCGACACCACGAGTTCGCCCGTGCGTCGATGGTGCAGGACGGTCGTGGGGAGCAGTTTGATGCCGATGATCGTGCTCGAGAACATCATTGCGATGCCGATCAGCGCGCTCTCGGTTGTCGCGTAGCCAAACAGCCAGGCGACGCCAAAGCCTAGCGCGAAGAACGCTGCGGAACTGCCGATGCCCACCAGCAGGGCGCTCTTCAGCATGTTGACGAGTTTGCCCGGCTGCATGTCGAGGCCGAGCAGGAACAACAGGAAGATGATCCCGATCTGAGAGATGCTGCTGATCAGTGAGGGATCGGAGATGAGCGAGGTACCCGACGGGCCAAGGATGACCCCGATCGCCACGTAGGCGACGATGACCGGTTGGCGCGTATAAAGCGCGAGTGTCGCGAGCACCGCCGCGGACGAGAAAATCAGGAAAAACGAGAATACGAGCGGGTCGCCGTGCATGGTCGAGCGTCCTCTCTGGCTGCCTTCTTGCGGAGCGGTCCCCTGGACCCAGGCGCCGACGTGCGGCGCAGGCCCGACGCGCTTCAGAATACTGGTTGCGTCAAGCGGGTGCGGTCAACACGCCGGACATGACACCTAGCTTCGCTTTCTGAACAGAGGCTCGGGCGTGTTCGTCGAGGTCTGGTAGCTGTGCGAGAACTCCTTGAGTCCGTCCAGCGCGGCATCGACGTCTGCGCCTTCGGGGAGTTCGAACGCGTTGATGCCGCAGCGCAGCATATGTTCGATCTGGTCCCTGCGGACGTCGCCGATGGCGCGCAGTTCGCCCGTGTATCCCATGCGCATACGCAACGTCGTCGCGTGGGACAGGGCGCGGCCGTCCGTGAACGCAGGGAAGTGCAGCGCGATGAGTTCGAGCGATCCGACGTGGGCCTGGAGCCTGTCGATGTCATCGTCGGCCGCGACCCAAACGCCTGCGTCCTTCCGACCCTGCAGGCCGGGATCGGCGGCGTAGTCGTCAATGGTCACCAGCACGTTCGCGGCACTGTGGTCAGCCCCGGCTTCAACTGTTGTCCAGGTTGATTCGGTGATGGCTCCGTCAAGAATAATCCGGCTCATTGTGGGTACACGGCCTCCTTGAACGGCTTGATTCCAATCCGGCGATAGGTGTCGATGAACCGCTCTCCGTCGTTTCGCCGGCTGCGGTAGGTGTCGATCAGCGTTTCGATGACATTCGGGACGTCCTCACGGGCGAATGATGGCCCCAGAATCTGCGCAAGAGACGCGTCTTCATGACCAGAGCCGCCAATTGAGACCTGGTAGTACTCCTCACCTTTCTTGTCGACCCCGAGGACACCGATGTTGCCCACGTGGTGGTGACCACAGGCGTTCATGCATCCCGAGATGTTGAGGTCGAGCGCGCCGAGGTCTTCGAGCATGTCGAAGTCGTCAAACCGTCGCTGAATGGCATCGGCGACCGGGATGGACTTCGCGTTTGCAAGCGAGCAGTAGTCACCGCCCGGACAACAGATCATGTCCGTGAGCAGACCGAGGTTGGGGCTCGCCAGGTGATTGTCCCGGATGGCCTGCCACAGATCGTAAAGTTCGCTCTTGCGGACATCGGCAAGTGTCAGGTTCTGTTCGTGGGTCACGCGAATCTCGCCGAAGCTGAAGCGGTCAGCAAGGTCGGCGACGAACTCCATCTGTTTGTCAGTCACGTCTCCCGGAGCGACGCCGGTTCGTTTCAGCGCAAGGGTGACGATGGCGTAACCCGCCTGCTGATGGGGCTTCACGTTGTGACGTAACCAGCGTTCGAACTGTCCGTCGGACGCCACGACCGAGGGCTCGTCGGGCAGGTCCGTTTCGTAGGCAGGCCGTGTGAAAAAGCCGCGGGTGCGTTCGATTTCCGCTTCGGTCAGCGTCGAGGGACCGTTCTTCAGATGGACCCACTCCGCTTCGACTTTCTCAGCGAATACCTCCGGCGTGAGCGCCCGGACGAGAATTTTGATCCGTGCCTTGTACTTGTTATCGCGCCGCCCCAGCCGGTTGTAGACCCGCAGAATCGCCTCGAGATAGGTCAGCAGGTGCTCCTGCGGAAGAAAGTCGCGAATCTTGGCGGCGATGACGGGCGTGCGCCCCAGACCACCGCCCACAAGAACCTGAAAGCCGAGCTGCCCGTCTTTCCTGACGATCTGCAGGCCAATGTCATGGACCTGAATGGCGGCACGATCTCCGCCGGACCCAGACACCGCGATCTTGAACTTGCGCGGCAGCCAGTTGAACTCCGGGTGCATGGTCGACCACTGTCGCAGGATTTCCGCCCAGGGGCGTGAGTCCTCGATCTCGTCCACAGCGACGCCAGCATATTGGTCCGATGTGATGTTGCGGATGCAGCTGCCGCTCGTCTGGATGCAGTGCATCTCGACTTGCGCAAGCTCTTCGAGAATGTCTGGCACCTCCTCTAGGAGAGGCCAGTTGAGTTGCAGGTTCTGCCGCGTGGTGAAGTGCACATACCCCTTGTCGTAGTCGCGCGAGATGCGCGCGAGCGTACGCAGCTGGGTTGTCGACAACATGCCGTAGGGCACCGCGATACGCAGCATGGGTGCCAGACGCTGCACGTAGAGCCCGTTGCGCAGGCGCAGTTGCTGAAACTCGTCGGCCGGAATCTCGCCGGCAAGGAAGCGCTCGGTCTGGTCGCGATATTGGGCCACCCGTTCATCAATGATCGTCTGATCGTAGTCGTCGTACTTGTACATTCCCGGTCCGCTTGTCGAGGTTGCACGCAATCGGGCAAGTCGCGTCCAGCGCGATGAATGCCCGGGAGTATTGCGTGTTGGCGGGCCCTTCAGGTTTTCGCCCCGAGGATCCAGCCAGCGCCGTTCGTGGCGCAGGGGGCGCTATTATGCAAAAAAACGCCGGGGCCCGCCCTGAGCCCCGTGTCCCGCAATAGGCCATAATCAACAGGCCAAATCCATGCAGAAACGTGCACCTATGAGCGAGAACGAACAGGAAGGCGAGGAAACCCGCGAGCTGACGGAAGCAGAGCAGGACACGCGGGCCGATACGATCGCCGCCTTTGCACTCATTCTGATCGTGTTGACGACCATCTCGTTCTACGGGTCGTAGTCGGCCTCGGAGTGAGACGACTCTGACGCGGTTGCTGCGTCCGTGTCAGCCCGGACTGTAGTTCAGATTGGGTCCGAGCCAGCGTTCGGTCTCGGCGACTGACTGGCCCTTGCGCGTCGCGTACGACTCGACTTGATCGCGGCCAATCTTGCCGAGGCCAAAATACCGCGCCTGCGGGTGCGCGAAGTAGAATCCGCTGACCGAAGCCGCGGGCGTCATTGCGCACGATTCGGTCAGGGCCACGCCCGCGCGTTCGGTGGCGTCCAGCAACGCGAACAGTGTTCGCTTTTCGGTGTGGTCCGGACATGCCGGGTAGCCGGGCGCCGGACGGATGCCGGTGTACGACTCACGGATGAGCTCTGCATTGCTGAAATCTTCGTCAGCGCTGTAGCCCCACAGCTCCTTGCGTACCTGCTCGTGCATGTACTCGGCGAATGCTTCCGCGAGACGGTCCGCGAGCGCCTTGGTCATGATTGCGTTGTAGTCGTCGTGCTCTGCCTCGAAGGCGTCCGCGAGCGCGTCCGCGCCCATCCCGGTCGTGACGACAAACCCGCCGACGTAGTCGGCTCCCGCCTCGAACGGCGCCACAAAGTCGGACAGGCAGTGGTTGACTCCCCCGGACGGTTTGTCCATCTGTTGGCGGAGGTGGTGGAGACGGTTGAGTTCCGTAGTCCGCGCTTCGCTCGTATAGAGCACGATGTCGTCGCCTGCCTGATTGGCCGGCCAGAACCCAATGACCGCGTTGGCCTGCAGCAGTTGCTCCGCCTCGATCCGGCGCAGCAGTGCCTGCGCGTCCTCGAACAGGCTGCGCGCCGCATCACCGACAACGTCGTCGTCGAGGATGCGCGGGTATTTCCCTGCCAGATCCCAGGCGACGAAAAACGGCGTCCAGTCGATGAAAGGCGTCAGCGATTCAATCGAAACATTCGTGAACTCGCGAATGCCGAGAAACGAAGGGCGTTTCCGTTCGACCTGCGTCTCGGGGACGAACCGGTTGGCAACCGCAGCATCGTAGTCGAGAGTTGTCGTCCGGGCGGCGCGGTTGGCGTTCCGCTCACGCAGCGCCGCATATTCCGCGGCAACTTCAGCGCAAAAGCCCGGCTTGTGCTCGGCCGAAAGCAGCCGCGTCGCGACCCCTACCGCCTTTGACGCGTCCGGAACATAGACCGTCGCGTCCTTGTCATAACAGGGCGCAACCTTGACCGACGTATAGGCCTTGGATGTCGTTGCGCCGCCGATCAGCAACGGCTTCGCGACATCGCGTCGCTGCATCTCGCTTGCAACGTGAACCATCTCATCCAGTGAGGGGGTGATCAGTCCTGACAGCCCTATGATGTCGGCATCTTCCTCGATGGCCGCGTTGATGATCTTTTCCGCCGGGACCATCACGCCGAGGTCGATGACCTCGTAGTTGTTGCATTGGAGCACAACGCCAACAATGTTCTTGCCAATGTCGTGCACGTCACCCTTGACGGTCGCCATCACGATCTTGCCTTTGCTCTGGCTGGCGGCATCCTTCTCGGCCTCGATGAACGGGACGAGGTGCGCAACTGCCTGCTTCATGACCCGTGCACTCTTGACGACCTGAGGCAGAAACATCTTCCCGGCGCCGAACAACTCCCCCACCTCGTTCATGCCATCCATGAGCGGACCTTCAATGACCTGTATGGGCCGGTCCGCCGCAAGCCGGGCCTCTTCGGTATCCTCGACGATGTGTGTGGTAATGCCCTTGACTAGGGCGTGCGCGAGGCGCTCGCCGACCGGGCCCTCGCGCCACGCGAGATCCGCTTCGTTCGTTTCCCCTTTCTTCAGGTTGTAGCGGGTTGCTAGCTCGAGGAGACGCTCGGTTGCGTCCTCGCGCCTGTTCAGTACGACGTCCTCGACCGCGTCACGCAGTTCGCCGGGAATCTCCTCGTAGATGGCGAGTTGGCCCGCGTTGACGATTCCCATCGTCAGTCCGGCGCGAATCGCGTGGTAGAGAAACACCGCGTGAATTGCCTCGCGGACCTGATTGTTGCCGCGGAACGAGAAGGACACGTTGCTGATTCCGCCCGAGACCATCGCGTGTGGCAGCGAACCCCGGATGTGCTCACAGGCTCCGATGAAGTCCGCGGCGTAGCTGTTGTGGTCCTCGATCCCGGTCGCGACCGCAAACACGTTCGGGTCGAAGATGATGTCCTCTGGCGGGAAGCCCACCTGATTGACGAGAATGTCGTAGGACCGGTTGCAGATTTCCGTCTTGCGTTGGAGTGTGTCGGCCTGACCGGACTCGTCGAACGCCATGACGACGACCGCGGCGCCGTGTTTGCGGCAAAGCCCGGCCTGCTCGATGAACTCGACCTCGCCCCCCTTCAGACTGATGGAGTTGACGATGCTCTTGCCCTGCAGGCACTTCAACCCGGCTTCGATGACGTCCCACTTGCTGGAGTCGACCATGACCGGCACGCGGCAGATGTCCGGCTCCGCTGAGATCAGGTTGAGGAAGCGGACCATGGCAGCCTGCGAGTCGAGCATCCCTTCGTCCATGTTGACGTCGATGATCTGGGCGCCGTTGTTGACCTGGCCCAGGGCCACCTCGAGGGCGGTCTCATAGTTCTCATCGCGAATCAGCCGGGCGAACCGCGCTGACCCGGTGATGTTGGTCCGTTCGCCGACGTTCACGAACAGCGAACTGTCGTCAATCGTGAGGGGTTCGAGGCCCGAGAGTGTGCACCGGGGCGCGAGGGTCGGGCGCTGGCGCGGCGCGTGCTGCCTTGTCATCTCACGGAATGCGGTGATGTGTTCCGGTGTCGTTCCGCAGCACCCGCCGACAATGTTGACCAGTCCACTGGCCATGTAGTCTTCGATCGACGCGGCCATGGCCCCGACCGTCTCGTCGTACTCGCCAAACTCGTTCGGCAGTCCGCGGTTCGGGTACGCGGAGACGTAGGCGCTCGACAGCTGGCCGACTTCCTCGACGTACGGTCTCAGGTCGTCAGCGCCCAACGCGCAGTTGAAACCGATGGACAGGGGCCGTGCATGACTCATCGACGCAACGAACGCACCGGTGGTTTGTCCGGAAAGGAGACGACCGCTGGCATCGGTGATCGTGCCGGAGATCATTATCGGAAGCGTCTGGCCGGTCGTCTCGAATGCTGTCAGCGCGGCGAAGATCGCGGCCTTGGCGTTCAGGACGTCGAAGATGGTTTCGATCAGAAGGACATCGACGCCGCCGGCGACCAGTCCGCGAATGCCTTCCCCGTAATCGTCAACCAGTTCATCGAACGTGACGTTGCGCATGCCGGGGTCGTTCACGTCCGGTGAGATGCTGGCGGAACGGGTGGTGGGTCCGATTGCGCCCGCGACGAATCTGGGCTGGTCGGGCGATTCCCGCAGCATCTGCTCAACCGCCGACCGGGCCACGCGAGCGGCCGCGAGGTTGATGTCGTACACTCGATCTTCGAGTCCGTAGTCGGACTGGGACACACGATTCGCGGTGAACGTGTTCGTCTCCACGATGTCCGCGCCCGCGCGCAGGTACTCCAGGTGAATATCCCGGATGGCGTCAGGCTGGGTCAGCGACAGGATGTCGGAGTTACCCTTGATGTCCTGGGAATGATCCCGGAAGAGGTCACCGCGGTAGTCATCCTCGCCGAGTCCAAGCGCCTGGATCATGGTGCCCATCGCGCCGTCCATCACAGCGATGCGTTGGGCGAGAAGTGAATCGAGAGTGTTCATAAGGGGCTTGCCAACTGTCGTTGAAGGCCAGTTTAGGCGTCTCTGACAGGCGGGAGGTTGAAAATCACGGTGATCGTCTTGAGGTCGCCTCATGCGAGCGGTTTGGGATTGCCCCCGACTCGCGTAAAATGTCGGGATTCGTTGGGAGCTACCATGTCTGAGACAGACGCCAAGATGATCGATATCACCGAGTCGGCGCAGGGTTACCTGCAGGAACTGCTGGCCAAACAGGAAGACGATAACGTCGGCATCCGGATCTTCATTACCGACCCCGGAACGCCGTCCGCCGAGACGTGCATTGCGTATTGTCGTCCCGGTGAAGAGCAGGATGACGACATTCGCGTGGAGTACACCGGATTCACGGGCTGGATCGAGGCGCGCAGTGTGCCGTTCCTGGACGAGGCGCTTGTGGACTATGCGAAAGACCGGATGGGAGGGCAGCTGACCATCAAGGCGCCGAACTCCAAGGTGCCCAAGGTCTCCGACGACAGCCCGCTGGAAGACCGGATCAACTACGTGCTGCACAGCCAGGTCAATCCTTCACTGGCCGCGCACGGTGGGATGGTATCGCTCGTCGAGATCGTCGAGGAGGATGTCGCCATTCTCCAGTTCGGCGGCGGCTGCCAGGGCTGCGGAATGGTCGATACGACCCTGAAAGACGGCGTCGAGAAGACACTGCTCGAGCAGCTTCCGCAGTTGAAAGCGGTCCGCGACGTGACGGATCACTCCAACCGCGAGAACGCCTACTTCTGATCCACGCAAGTCCGCAGGCTGCCGATCGTTCCCGGCCGGCGGTGGCGGGTCACGCGGACTTGGTCATCTCAGAGAGCACGGGAGGCTTGCGCTCACCAAGATGCGGCGCCACCGTTTCTGCAAGCTCCCGGATCATCGCGTCCGTTGTCTCCCAGTCGACACACGCGTCGGTGACCGATACCCCGTGCTTCAGTAGCGACAGATCCTCCGGGATCGACTGATTGCCCCAGCCGAGGTTGCTTTCGACCATCAGACCAATGATTGAGCCGTTGCCGTCGGCGATCTGGTGTCCTACGTTTTGCATGACAAGCGGCTGCAGTGCGGGGTCCTTGTTCGAGTTCGCGTGACTGCAGTCGATCATGATGTTCGGGGTGATGTCGTTCTTGAGCAGTTCCTGCTCGCACACGGATACCGATACTGAGTCGTAGTTCGTCTTGCCGCCGCCACCACGCAGCACGATGTGCGCATGGGCGTTGCCGCGCGTGTGAATGACCGACACCTGTCCCTGGTGGTTGATCCCGAGGAAACGATGGGGCGCGGACACCGACTGGAGCGCGTTGATGGCAACCTCGAGTCCGCCGTCCGTGCCGTTCTTGAAGCCGACTGCGGAGGAGAGTCCGCTTGCCATTTCGCGGTGGGTCTGTGACTCGGTGGTCCGCGCGCCGATCGCGCTCCACGTGATGAGGTCCTGGAGATACTGTGGCGAGACGGGGTCCAGCGCTTCCGTTGAAGTTGGCAGGCCCATCTCGGAGAGTTCCATCAACAGTTTGCGGCCCTGTCCGAGCCCGTCCTCGATGTTGAAGGAGCCGTTCATTCCTGGGTCGTTGATGAATCCTTTCCAGCCGACGGTCGTCCTGGGCTTCTCGAAGTACACACGCATGACGATGAACAGGCTGTCGGCAACGTCGTCGGCCAGGCCTTTCAGACGCGTCGCATATTCGAGGGCCGCAACCGGATCGTGGATGGAACAGGGGCCAACCACGAGAAACAAGCGCGGGTCTGTACGCTGGAGAATGTTCTTGATCGCCGAGCGACCCTCGGAGACGGTGCGCAGGGCGGCGTCTGACAATGGGTGTGCGGCTTTCAGTTGGTCTGGGCTGATGAGCGTTTGTTCACTTAACACGTTGAGGTCGTCCACTCGGCTGTCGATCATTGTTCTTCTGCTCCAAAAAAAAACCCCGATGGCTTCCGCCTTCGGGGTTTCCTTGAGGGCGGACGGTGCCGCCTTCTCTAACTGAGTCAGCGACGAAGCCAGTCGAAGTAAAAATAACCCTGCCACGCAGCCGATCCACGCAATGGCGTGTCTCCGGTGATCTGGGGGCGCTGCTTCGTCATAACGCGCGCTATCATAATAGCTTTCCGGACCGATGCAAGGGCCACGCGTGGAGTCGAACAGTGAGCCAGACGCGTTCTACGTCGATCTTGACGGAACGCTTGTGCACGGCGATACGTCCGCGGAGACGCTGGCGCGGTATCTCCTGGGAAACCCACTGGGGCTCATCCAGGTGCTGGGGTGGTGGCGCCACGGACGCGCGCGCGTCAAGCACGAACTGGTAGCCAGGGTCGATGTCGATGCGGCGAATCTGCCGTACAACAGACCTTTCATGGCGCGGGTGCAGCAGCTTCTGGGACGGCCGGAGCGCCCGGAGCTGATCCTTGCATCGGGTGCGCATGAACGCATCGTCGAGGCGGTTGCGAACCACTGCGGATATGACGCCGTGTTGGCGAGCGATGCATCTGTGAACCGGATCGGGGATGCCAAGCTCGAAGCGATCAGATTGCGGCAGGCCGGGCGTCCCTTTGCCTACGCCGGCAACGCACCCGTCGATATGCGCGTCTATGCCGGCGCGGAATCCTGCTGGGTGGTGAATCCCGTGGCCGGTATCGACGCGCGTCTCGCACGCGCCGGGCGGGACTTCACGCTCATCGACGATCGCCGCGGGGCGCCGGCGCGGTGGTGGGCATCGCTGGGTGGTCCGTCCTTGCTGCTGGCCCTGGTCGGGGCCTGGGCCGCGTGGTCGGGTGGGGCGGGGGTCGGGATGGCACTGGCACTGGGCTTCGGCTTGCTGATGCTGGTTGCAGCCGGGAATATTGCGCGCGGTTTTCGTGACCTCGACGTCGACCGCCGCCATCCGCTCAGGCGGGAGACGGGTATTGCCAATGCGGAGGTCCACCCCGGGCTGCTGTTGGGCGTAGGAGGGAGCCTGGCGCTCGCCGGCACTGTGCTCACGTTCAGCCTGGGCGTCGCGACGGGCTCAGTGGGGCTCGCGCTTGGTGCCGCGACGACGCTTGCGGGCGCCCATCGGCGCTGGCCATGGTGGTTGTCAGCGACGTTGCGGCCGGCACTCGCGCTCCTGGCCGGGGGGTTGCTGCTCTAGTTGTGTAAAGCCAGTAGGTTGTTCATGTTGATCCCCAGAGTGTTGATGGGGCATTG
>PBVL01000067.1 GCA_002728675.1 Gammaproteobacteria bacterium | reverse complement strand
CCCCTCGGGTTGAGGCAGACCATCCTATCAACATTGACGTTGCGGGATTTCAGTCGTCGCGGAACGCTTCCACGATGGCGATTTCGGGTGAGCCGGTCGCGCTGCGCAGGATCATGGTGTATGCGCCGGGAGTTAGGATCGTGCGAATCGCCGCTTCCCGGCCGTCGGACGGGCAGCAGCAGTGGCGGTGCTGACGAGGTCATCGAGATCGCGGACCGGGGGTTTGCGGACGAGGACATTTTTACGGGTGTTCTGGGTGCGAATGAGGTGCTGCTCGTGCTCGATGGCGGGGAGTTCTTCCTTCTGGCGGGCGACCTCGCAGCCCGCGGCACCTATGCGGTGCAGAGTGTTGATTTCTCTGCCAGTGGCCAGGCTTTTCGCATTACTGCCGACAGTCAGCCAATCGACCAGCTCACGATGACCGGGACCTATCGAACTGACCGCCATCTGGACCTCACCTGGACCGAAGTCACGAACGGGCGCGCGTCGAATCTGATTGTCGAAGCGTCCAACGCGTATTTCCAACCCGCCGCGCTCGACAACGTGATTGGTGCCTGGATCAACCAGGATGAGGGCAACCTGCTCTTTTTGAGCGTGTCCCAGAATCTGGGATCCGTCGCAGGCGATGATTACGTCGTTGCAGAGCCCGCCCAGACGATCGACATCCATGTGCTCGCGAACGACCGGGATCCAGATGGTGATCCGCTCCGGATCGAGAGCGTCGATGAAATGACGCGGCGCGGCGCTGTCGTGACGATCCAGGACAACGGCACACCACTCGATTTCTCGGATGATTTTCTCAGGTACACGGTGCCGGATGGATTCGCCGTCGGCGTCGACCGGGTGAGCTACGTTATCGAAGACCCTGAGGAAGGCAGCGACAGGGCAGATGTCGTCATCACGGTCCCCGCCGCGTCGGGCGACCTCACCGTGACTGCGGAGCCGTCACTCGCTACCCCGGCTGCTGGCGCCGAGGTGACGCTGATCGCGAACCAGGAAGTTGGTTCGGAAGAGGGAGACGGTGATGTCGACATCGATGCGGGTGTGCTGAATTTCCTCGCGTTCAACGCTGACAACATCGCGGTTGAGTTCGAGGACGGTCACGAGATTCGCGGCTCGTCCGAGAACCCCTACTTCATTACGAGCAAGCGCGATTACGAGCCGCATCTGGCCGAAGCCGCGCAGCCTCACGAGATCCCGGATCTCGCTGTGGAACCGATCGTGATTGGCTACGACCTGGCGGAACTCATTGAGGAGGCGCGCCGCAGGATTCTCCTGGGTGACTACGAGTACCGGATGCCCGAAGCGGGCAGCGACCTGCAGACAGCGAGCCGCGACCTCCTGCTCCGGATGCATCCGATTGCGGACGACACGTTTGCCGAACGATTCAACGAGGCGCTGGCGGAGGCGATCCACCTCCTGGCGCTCGAAGCGCAGTCCTGACAGGTCCGCGATCTGGCAAACTGCGGGCTCCGGCAGCCGGAGCGCCCGACATTGACCGCCGCGACCATCGACGACCTCCCACAGGACGTCACGCCCTCGCTGTTCCGAAACGGCGAGGCCCTGACGTACCGGGACCGGGAGGGGAGCGATGGCGGCAGTCGCGGGGTCCGGGTCGAAACGTGCGGTATCGATGTGTGCGACGGTCGGGTGACACAGGATGCCGGCGACATCGACCTGTCCCGCAGCGGCTTCGAGTTGCTGTCAGAGGCGATCGGGACAGATGTCGACTTCCTCGATCACAGCGACGTTGTGCGTCACTGCGCGGTGCCGGGGCTTGCCGAAGATGCGTCCGGGCGGCGCCGTATCGAAGTCCGCTGCGCCGTGGTTCACGGCGCCTGATCGGACGTGCCGAAACAGACAAATGGGGAGCAGTCAATGACACGTTTACCAATACCTGACGAGACCGCGCTGTCGCCTGAACAGCGGGAAGTTCTGGAAGCGATGCGTGGAGGTCCGCGTGGTTCGGGGCTCTCACTTGCCGGGCCTTTCGGGGTCTGGGTACGGTCAGCGTCGGTGGGTAACGCCGTACAAAACTTCGGCGGCGTGGTCCGGTTCGCGACCAACGACATCCCGGAAGACGCAAAGGAAGTCGCGATCTGTACGGTCGGCGTGCACTTTCGCGCGAAGTTCGAGTTTGCGGCGCACCGCGCTCTCGCGATGCGTGCGGGCGTCTCCGAGGGTGTGCTCGATGCATTNCAGAANGGCGAGGANCCCGCATTCGACAATGAGGCCCAGCGCCACGCCTGGGCGTGTACGGGCGAACTGCTTGGCGATGCAAAGCGCGTCAGCGATGCGACGTATGCGGCAGCGCTTGCCGCCTTTGGCGAGAACGGCATGATCGAGCTGGTCAGCGTCGTGGGCTACTACGCGCTGGTCTCCATGACGCTCAACATGTTCCAGATCCCCGTAACGGCGGCGATGACGGATCCGTTCCCGGGCGAGCCCTGAGCTGGCGACGGGCAGCACGCGGCCCGTCGCTACCAGGGGCGTTCTTCCTGATCCTCGAAGCGGGCGTTCTGGGACTTCGACCATTCGACCCGGTCGTGCGCCTCGGGTGCGTCTGACTCTGCGGCGCGGCCTGAGCGGGCTTCCCCGATGCTCATCACCCAGAAGTTGCCCGATGCGCGCACTGCGGCGCTTTGCCCCATGATGTCCGCCGCCTGGTTGATCGACATTTTGGATACGCGCAGCGCGTACTCGCTGTTGCGCGCGATCCGCTTCGCCAGCCAGCGCGTCCCTGCTTCGAGTTTGTCATCCGGTACGACGTGATTGACCATCCCGAGCCGGTGGGCCTCGTGGGCATCGATGAAATCGCCCGTCCAGAGAAACTCTTTCGCCTTGCGAATGCCAAGCTCCCAGAACTGGGTCGGATACTCGTGGTGGGCACTTCCCCAGCGCACAGAGCGGTCCGCGAACCGGGCAGTCTCGGATGCCATCACAAGATCGCAGGTGGCGGTGAGCATCCAGGAACCCATGATGCAGTAGCCGCGGACCATGGCGATGGTGGGCTTGCCGAGGTTGCGCCAGCGATCGTGCATCCTCCAGTAGACTCCGCGATCCATCTCACGAACGCGGCCGAGCGGGCTGAAGTCACGAGGGTACTCGTGCAGTTCTTCGCGCATGTCCTCGGTGCCGATATCGTGCCCGGCACCGAAGTGCTCGCCGACGCCCGCGACCACGACAACCCGGGCATCCGTGTTCTCTTCTGCGCGGGTGAAGGCGTCGTCGAGTTCGGCATAGACCCGCCGACTGATGACGTTCATGACCTTGGGTCGGTTGATGGTGATCGTGGCGACACCGTCGCTCACCTCGAGCGAGACGTACTTGGGGTCCATGGGCGGTTCCTGTCTGGTGAGTCAGTGATCGGAGCGAGATCCTTGCGCATCGGGGATCGGGTGTGGCCCGGGGAAAGTCCGGAGCCTCGAAGATGACACGGTCGCCATGCCTCCTGCAGAGCAGGGCGCCTGCAGGGTGGGGGCGTCGAATCAGTTGATGACGCCGCTCGCGAACGCGTTGCCCACCGCTTCGTCGCTGAACCCTAGTATTTCGGTCAGCACCTCGAAGCTGTGCTGCCCCAGCGTGGGCGCAGGCCCCCGCGGTCCGTTGTCGTAGGTCGAGATGCTGTACTGATGGCCTGCGTAGGTCGTGGGTCCGGTTTCCGGGTGGTCCATCACCTTGATGAAGCCGCGGTGCTTGTACTGCGGGTCCGTCACGAGATCACCGCTTTGCTGGACAGGTCCCGCGGGCACGCCGGCGGCCTGCAGGGTCCGTGTGACCTCATCCCGGCTCCGGGTTGCCGTCCATTCCGAGAGGACTGCGTCGATGGCATCGTGGGCGGCAAGGCGGGCCTCGTTGGAGGGATACCTGTCGGCCAGTTCGTTTTGGCCGATTGCGCCACAGAGCGCGCGCCATTCGGCGTCGGTGTCGATCGAGACGGCACACCACTGATCGTCACCGGAGCACGGGTAACAGCTCTGCGGTGCGGCGTGAGGTGAACGATTGCCGAGCCGGGTCGCCGAATAGCCATTGACCTGCAGGTCGAAGATTTCCGGCGCGAGAAAGTGCAGCGCCGTTTCGAGCTGCGCCACGTCCAGGTAACACCCCTGGCCGGTCCGCCGTTTGTGATCCAGCGCTGCCGCGAGGAGCGTCGAGATGAAGCGGGGTGCGATGGTGTCCGTATAGGCCACCCACGGACCGTTCGGGGCCATGTCTGGCCAGCCGGTTGTTTCGTAGAAGCCGGCGAGCGCTGCCGCGTGGTAGCCGTAGCCGGCCATGAGCGAGGCGGGACCGGTCTGGCCCATCAGGCAGGTGCTCACCATGATGAGCCCGGGGTTGTGTTTGCGGACTTCCTCATAGCCGAGTCCCATGCGGCCAATCGCGCCGGGGGCAAAGCTCTCGATCATCACGTCCGCCCAGGTGATGAGCTGCAGGGCGATGTCATTCGCGTCCGCGTGTTTCATGTCGAGCGCGATGCTCTGCTTCGACGTGTTGAAGTTGCCGTAGAACTGCGAGCGGTTGATGCCGGGTTCGTTGTCCTGGAAGGGGGGGCCGCCGCGCAGCACGTCGGGTCGGCCTTCCGACTCGATGCGCACGACGTGTGCGCCGTGATCGGCAAGGTACTTGGATGAGATGGGTCCAACTCCGACCCAGGCGAAGTCGCAGACCTTGACGCCGTCGAACGGCAGCTTGTCAGGTTCCGGCGTGGGCCAGCTCTGCTCCGGCGCGGGCTGGCTGAGCGCTGCCCGAATCTCGGCGCCATGCTCGTCGGGCCTCGGCGTCTCGCGGCGCACGGTGACGGGTGACTGTGGCGACCTGGCCCAGATGCCGGGCGCCATGAGGTCGGTGTCACCCGGTCCGTCGATGGCGCGCCAGTAGTCGCGGGTTTCAAGGTGCTCCAGAGCCAGCAGTTCGGAGAGGTCGTTGACGGGCGCGAGCGTGATGCGGTGCTCGAGGCCAAAGTCGTAGAGCTCCTGCTTCGTGTGTTTCGCGAGAAACTCGCGTGCAAGGCGGGTCGCTTCGGCAAGGTTCAGCGGCTGCGACTCCGGGTCACGCGCGTTCATGTCGAAGTTCTGCCAGTCGATGTCGCGCCAGGTCGCATCGACGACGCCGTCTTCGATCATCCACTCGGTGCAACCCCGCAGGACTGCCGACATTGGCAGGGCCACGATGTAGCCGTCTTTTGTCGGATGCACAATTTCGACCTTGACCGGGCCGCCCACGCCGGACCCGCCGCGTTCGAATTCGAAGCCCTGGGTCGGCTGCGCTGTCATGCCGTTCAGCATGGTCCAGGTCATCGCTGCCTGGGCGGAGAGATCCACATACTGCGCGGTGCCGGTTCGCAGCATGCGGCCGTGCGCGACGAGCGCCCCGGCGGCGGCCTCGACACCGGCGTGGCGCCATGCCTGCGGGACAGTCACCCGGACCGGCGCGCGATCCGCGGCGCCTTGCAATGAAACGGGGCCACCCATCGCGGCGATGACAAGATCGTTGGCGACGTAATTGGCGTGCGGCCCGTCGGCGCCGAAGGCGGACACCCGGACGTGAACCAGGCGCGGGTTCAGCGCCTGGAGGGCTTCGACATCGAGGCCGAAGTCGTCCAGCAGGCTGCCCGGCGCGGAGTCGATCAGGAAGGTTGTCCGACGCACGAGTTCTGCCAGCGCTTCCCGGTCCGCGTCGCTCCCCGGGTCGAGGCAGATCGAGCGCTTGTTTCGGTTGAACGCAAGGAACTGAAGGCTCTGCATACCGTCAGGGTTGTCGGCAGCAAGCGGTACCGCCTGGCGGGCGGAACTGCCACCCGGTGGCTCGACCTTGATGACGTCGGCACCGAGGTCACCCAGCACCATGGGACCAATCTCTCCCCGGTGGTCAGTGCAGTCGAGGACGGAATAGGGCTCCAGCATGGGAACTCCGCGATAGAAACAAAGCAGTCCGCGATATTACATGAGAGGCCGTGGTGGGACGCGCGCGGTATCCGGGTTCAGACGAGACTCGTGACCAACGCCTCGACCATCGCGTGCCGGTTCCGCTCCCGCGCACCCACGTGATAGAAGTGTTTGCGCGTCAGAATGCGATAGCCGGACCACTGATCTTCGAGTGCCGGGTTGTGGCGGTGCACGTTGTGGTGCCAGGTGGACAGGATGAAGGGCGCGCGGGAGCGCGCCAGGCCTGCGGCAAGCGTTGCTTCGTCAGCATCTGTCCAGCAATTGAAATAGTCGGTGTGGCGACCGGCATACGGGGGGTCGCAGTACAGCAGGTCGTCAGCGCCGGCTTCGGCAAGCGATTGCTCGAAGCGTTGGCAGCGGAACTCCCAGTCACCGG
Source organism: Gammaproteobacteria bacterium (assembly GCA_002728675.1). Classification (GTDB taxonomy): domain Bacteria; phylum Pseudomonadota; class Gammaproteobacteria; order Pseudomonadales; family Azotimanducaceae. Next base: position 12,610 of record PBVL01000067.1, on the reverse strand, counting down.
CACGGATGACGTCGCGGGCTCTCTCCACCTGGTTGACGATCCGGGTGACGTAGGCGGGCGCGTAGCGGGCCGGGTTGCGACAGAACGGCACGTTGAAGCCGCCCCGCCTGTTGAACCGGATCAGGCCATTGAAGCAGGCGCGGTTGAGGAACAGGAAGTCGTGGGGATCGCCCGCGCCGTCCGGTCCGCTCAGCGAGCCGTTGAATCGCTCCCGAATCCGGTAGTAATGCGCCTCACCCTTGTCGAGCAGTCGGCGCCCCTCGGCCTCGAGGTGCCAGCGCACGCTCTCCGGACTGACCGATCCGTCCTGCACCGAGCGATAGAAGTGCATCAAATGGGGGTTGCTGTCACACATCAGCGCGCGTTCCGGTCGCAGGTTGAGGCTGACTGCGCAGGAGCCGGCGAAGGGCTCGATCCACCGGCGCCCTTCGACGAGGCCCGCGGTCAGTGAGCGAATCCAGTCCGTCAGACGCGTCTTGATACCCTGACACTTGATTGGCGGCGCGAACGTGGCGGCGTCCCGGCTGTTGGGGGACACTCGCGCCTTCTTGACCGGTCCGTTCACTGCGGGGCTGAGCAGGTCGACATCGATCCATCATACNGTTGAACAACNGGGTACCGGTTGGCGCGCTGTGCGANCGTGNTCAATCTGNCGCAGCGAGGCAGGAATCCATGGACATCGCTCCGCGTGCGGCGGTCCGCAAACCACGCGCCACGGCGAGCGTGTGTCAATCGTTGCCGACACGCCCGCGGCGTAGTCAGGTTCCGATCAGCCGGGTTGCGATCGGTTTTGCTTCGAGCGTGAGCGCATGACGGCGCATGAAGTTCTCCCGCGCCTCGGCGCTCGGCGCCCGTGAGGTCTGCCATGCGTTCAGTCCGGAATAGCGGGTGAGCAGCAACATCTGCCCTCGCTCGGCGCTGCGATCCGCCTGGGCAAACAGTCCCTGAACCTCCGCTTCGAAGTCGGCCTCGAACGACACCCATGCCTCTTTCGACAGCTGGGCAATCTCCTCGACGTCACCGTTCGTGACGTCGAACCAGCGAAAGACATAGAGCCCGGCCTCGGCACGCGGACTGTGGTCAACCGGGCGCACCGTCGGCACCAGATCGATCGTACGCAGCAACGAGTAGCCGGCCCGGGACAACGGTTCGCCAACATCCGGCACCTCCCCTTCCGCCCTGGTGACGACATAGAGTTCGTTGGTGGCGAGGCCAAACAGGCCATAGAACGCTCCGTACACGTCTGCTCCGGCGGACCTCAGTTCGGCTGCGAGGGTGTCCTTGACGAAGGGCGCCAGCTTGCGCGTATCGGGCAGGGCGGGGTCTTTGATCAGATGGACGCGGTATTGCATGACGGTGGCTCTTGCTGGGGGCGGTTCGGGCGAGTTTAACCGGCAGGGGTGCGGCGTGCGGCGACCTCCCGTATGGAGGTCGCCAAGGGGGATTCGTCAATGATTCAAAACCGACTGCCGCAACTCGCGGTACTGCTGCTGTCTTTTGTCCTGTTGCCCGCCCACGCGGATCGGCTGAGGACCGCCAAGCCCGAATCGGTGGGCATGTCGAGTGAACGGCTCGGCCGCATCGCCGTGGTGATGCAGCGTCACATCGACGCTGGCGACATCCAGGGCGCCGTCACCGCCGTTGCGAGGCGCGGCAGGGTAGTCCACTTCGAGACCCACGGCCTGATGGACGTCGAGGCCAACAGACCGATGGAGAAGGACGCGATCTTCATCATGATGTCGTCGACGAAGCCGGTTCTCGGCGTCGCGGCGATGATCATGATCGAGGAAGGGCTGATCCGGCCGAACGATCCGGTCTCGAAGTACCTGCTCGAGTTCAAGGACATGCAGGTTGCCGTCTTGAAGGAACCGGCGGACGAGGACGTCAGCCCGATGTTTGTGCGCCGTAACGACGTTCCGGAGCATCGCACCGTGCCGGCTGAACGAGAGATTCTGATGCGCGACATTCTGCCGCACACGTCCGGTCTCGCGAGTGGCGGCCTTGGTTCTGCGGTTTCTCCACGCCCGGAACGCAAATCACTGGCAGAGTCGATTCCGAAGCTCGGCGATCACCTGCTGGACTTCCAGCCCGGCTTACGCTGGCGATACAGCGCGGGTACGGCGCTTCACGTCGTGGCGCGCATTGTCGAGATCGTCTCGAGGCAGCCGTACGATGAGTTCGTGAAGACGCGCATCTTCGACCGGCTTGGCATGAAGAACACGCACTACAACCTGCCTGCGGACAAAGAGTCCCGCCGGGTCGAGATCACCCGGCGCGACATGTCCCGGTTCCGTGGCAGGACAACCGAATACTTTTCGGGTTCCTACGGGCTCTCGTCGACCGCGGAGGACTACCTGCGCTTCGAGATGATGCTGGTCGGCGGCGGCGAACTCTACGGGGAGCGCATCCTTGGTTCGCGTTCCGTCGAGTGGTTCGGCAGCAACCAGTTGGGCGACCTGTACAAGGGCTTGCACGGCGGCGCGCGTGGCCAGGGTTTCGGTTACACCGTCGCAGTTACGCTTGATCCCGTCGTTTCGGACAGCCGGCGTAATGCGGGGGCGTTCGGCTGGGGTGGGGCGTTCGGCACCGCGTCGTGGTCCGACCCCGAAGATGAACTCGCTGTCGTGTTCATGGTGCAGCAACCCCATCGGGGCGCACAGTACTCGTTTGCGAATGCGGTCGACCGCTCGGGCCGTCAGATCCCGGCGTTGGCGCGGTCGATGAAGTCACGCGCGCCAGCGGCGATCCACGGCCCGATCGACGTGAAGAAGAACCGCACGCCCATGCTGGCGTAACGCTCGACGTTGCCTGCGAAGGCGAGGGTGCCCGCGGTGCGTTCCGCCGCGACGATCCGGGTGAGCGCATCGTCGATCTTCGCCTGCACGGCCGGATGGCTCACCTCGCCGATGTATCCCATCGAGGCGGCGAAGTCGCCGGGCGCGACGAAGAAGACGCCAATGCCGTCCACCTTCAGAATCTCGTCGAGGTTTTCCCACGCTTTGATGTCTTCGATGAGCGCAATGAGCAGCGTCTCGTCGTTGGCGCGCTCGACATAGTCGGGGACCCCGTAGCCCTGGCGACTGGTGAAGAGACCGCGCTTGCCGAGCGGCGCGAACTTGCCGCCCGCAACGACGTTCTCCGCCTCTTCACGTGTATCGACGTGCGGTACCACGATGGCCTGCGCGCCGCGGTCGAGGGTCCGGTAGATCAGCGCCTGCTCGTTCTGGTTGACCCTGACCACCGACGTCATCCCCCAGATGTCGCAGGCCCGGGTGAGGTTCCCGAGGTCGGCCGCGTCCACCGAGCCGTGTTCACCTTCGAGCCAGATGCCGTCGAAGCCGTTCGGGCCGAAGCTGTCGATGTCGTCCGCGTGGGTGAAGTTCCCCGCGATGAACGCCGGTTCGCCGGCTTCGAGTTTCCGTTTGACGCGGTTGGGTCGCAGTTCCATGGCAGGCTCCTTGTTTTTGCGCATTGTCGCAGATGCTGCCCGCCGAATGGGCCTCGAGTCAGCTAGACTGCGCCGTTTTCCGCATCGAGGTATCGCTTTGGACCCTGTCGATTCGCCCCTGATGGAGGGGCTCGGCTTTCATCGCATGGTCGGAACCGACCCGTCCGGCCGCGCAGTGGTCGAGTACCGGGTTGCAGATCACCACTGTCACGCGGTTGCTCAGGGAGGGTACGTCACGGCGTGGATCGACTCGGCGATGGCCCGGGCCGTGGGTGCCGCAACCAACGGCGAGTTCGGCGCAAACACCCTGGAGATCAAGGTGTCGTTCTACCGACCCGCGATGCGGGGTCAGCTCGTAACGGCCGAAGGCTGGCTCGACAAACTCGGCCGACAGATTGCGTTCGCCGAAGGTGAACTGCGGGACGAGTCGGGGACCGTCATCGCCAAAGGTTCGTCCACCATCAAGCTCGGGAAGTTCGCGCGGCCTGAATCCGGTTAGGTCAGGGCAGTGCCTTCCTGAGGTAGATCGCGCCCCGCACGTCACCGAGGGCGTAGCCCGTCGCCCGATCGTCGCGATAGTGCTCCGCGATGGCCGTGCGGACGTCCCCGGCCAGGCGCTTCCCGTGGCAGGTCAGGCAGACCGGTTGCACTGGCTGCGCGATCAGCAGCCATGAACTCATGGTCCTCGAGTCCACTGACCTGACGCGGCGCTTCGACGTTCTCCCATGCCGAGAGATGGGTGCGGGCCCAGGCATCCGGAGCGGCGTTCGGGTTCCGCGCGCGCAGGCTGATCCGGCTGACCGACCAGTCGGTGTCCGCCGTGATTGCCGCGGTGTGCACCGGTGCCTCGATCGCGCACACGCCGACCGCGCTCGCGGGCCCGCCTGATTGCATCGCGCGCATCAGTGATGACCGGAGCCGCCCGGTCAATTGCGTCGCGAGCATGCGCCCGCGCAGTTCGAGACTTGGCAGATGCGTCAGCGGCCGTGTGGCTGCGAGCAGTTCGCTGGCCGTGGTCCGGCTCAGCGCCAGCGTCTCTTCGTAGTCGTCGTTGCGGCCCGTCTCCCATTCGGACTCCGGGACGAAATAGCCCAACGAGCCGCCCGTCAGGCCGAGGATCATGCGGGACGGTGCGTGCAGGGTCTCCCTGATCTCCCTGCCGAGGCCCGCGAGTGCTTCCCCCGGCAGGCTGACGGCTTCCACAGAGTTGCCCAGCGACAGGTACGTCAACGGTGCCGCCACCACGCCGCCGTCCATGGATTGGGCAAGGAGCCCCAGCCAGTTGGCGAAACGCAGCACGCGGTTCTCGACAGTGAGGGACACGGTTGTTGAGACGATCGAGAGGCGGGGTTGGATCGGGGTTGCTTCCTGTAGCGCGGCAAGGGCGATCGACCCGAGCGCGTGACCGTAACGCTCGGCGCGTTCGAAACGTGTCGCACCTTCGGGAGCCGCCGGTGACGCGTCTCCCAACGCGCCGTTGACGAACACGACGGGGGCGCCGGTCTCCGTGTGTATCGCGTCGCGCAGTCCCTGCACATAGTCACTCGATAGTTGCAGGTTGGACATGGGGGTCACCACAGGATGTGCGGCGAAGTTCACGAGCGTCGCGATGACGCCTCCTGTGGCGTTGCGCGCTTCGAGCACCGCCATCAGGTCGTCCGGGTCCCAGCTCCGACGATTCTTCGAGGGGGCGCGGGCATTGGCGTGGACCAGCGTCGCCTGGTCGCGCGCCTGCCAGGCGGCGGTAACTGCGTCTGCAGTCGTCGCGATCAGCAGGCTTCGGTACGCGTCCGGCGCCCCGCCCCATAGCCCCAGCAGGTCGGGCGCCGCGTGGGTGTGCGTTGCGGCGATGAGTATCTGCATCGCGGCGAGCCCTGTGCGGCCGGCAACTTCGTTCTGAATCTCCCGGATGACGGGCGCCGGCAGTCCGAGACTGTCGACAACCGCGATGCAGACTGCGTCGCCCGCTTCGAGGCAGAGGATCTGGACGGTCAGCGGATCGTGCACGCCGGTAGCGGAACCGCGACTGGTCCAGAGGCCGTAACCGCCCATGTGGACGTCGCCGGCTGCGAGCATTGTCGAATCCGGCGTCACGTCCGCCGACGCGGCGCCCGCTTGCCATTGGTCCGCACCTACGGCGCAAGCTGTGAGCAGAGCGACAAGCATGCCGAAGTGGTGTGTCAGTCGACGCGTCATTGGCGGACGTTCACGGGCGCCCGGCCAGGGGTGCCCGGCTAGGGATGCGCGGGCCAGCGCTCGGCCCATTGGGGCGCGTGTTCCTCGATCCATGCCTTGAGCGGCAAATCGTCCGCGAAGCTGTTGGACGAGCCGTAGGCTCCGTGGTGTGAGTAGCCGAGCAACTGCTTCTGGATTGGCGAGGCGCGGTGCAGGAAGTGATCGATCTGCTGATTGTCACGATTGGCGAGCCAGCGGAACGAGTAGCCGTTGAAGATGATGTACCGCGTCGTGTCGCTCGTGTTGACCGTCGGCGTATGCCAGAGCCGGCGGTCGAAGATGATGGCGTCACCTGCCTTGGCGGTCACCTGCACGGCATCGTCCGTCAGCCGGTCCCGAACAGGGAGCGGGAAGTTGCGGCTCTTGTGACTGCCGGGCAAACAGGTGAAGTTCGCCATATTCGCTTCGGGCAGGTCGGAGAGGACGTAACCCACTTTGATCGAAATACGCGGCACGTAGTCACCGAAGGCCAGATCGCGCGTCAGATTGCCCGTGTCGGTATGCCAGTTCACCCACTCGTGATGGTTGTTCGACGTGTACTTCGACGACTTGGGCGTCTGCATGCCGACCGTGTGGTACAGCTTGATGTCGGGACCGAGGATGCCCCAGACCTTGGGCAGCGTCCGGTACCAGTCGACGAGTTCGAGCAGTCCATCCCGCTGGCCGATGAAGTCCATGACCCCGTGGTAGCGGTCCATTGGTATCCCGTGCACGCGTTTGAACTCTTCGACGACGTCCTGCGTGATGGTGCGGAAGTGTTCGACCTTCCCGGGCGGCAGGGCGTTTTTCATCACGAAGAAGCCGTCGCGTTCGAACGCCTCTTCTTCTTCGGGTGTCAGCAGGTAGTCGAGTGTGCGTGGGTCCACGGCGGCCTCCGGAATGTTGCCGGACACAGTGCCTCAAACGGCACGCGGAGGCAACGGAATCCGGTCGGTTGCGGTTGTTACAATCCCGGCCAGCGCGAGCACCCGACAACCACATAGGAGAGACGCCCGTGAAAGTAGCGATCCAGGGTAGAGCACAGGATTCACAGAAGGCGCTGTACGAGGCGGCCGGTATCGAACTCGTCGAAGGCACCTGCAGCAACGAAGCCGAGATGATCGAACTCATCGGAGATGCCGACGGTGCACAGGTTGGCATCCTGCCGCTCACCACACGCAAGGTGATGGAGTCCTGCAGCAATCTGAAGGTCGTCAGCCGGTTTGGCGTGGGTGTCGACTCGATCGACATCGAGGCAGCGACGGAACTGGGCGTCATCGTCTGCAACGTACCCGGTTCCAACACGACGGAGGTCGCCGACCACGCGATGTCCCTGATGCTCATGCTGACGCGGCGGCTTTACGATCTCGTGACGCACGTGCGCGCGGGCGACTGGGCGGACAATCCGCGTGCCATGGGGCAACACACCGGCAAGATCAGGCGGCTTGCCGGGCATACGGTTGGGATCATCGGGTTCGGCAACATCGGCCGCGCGTTTGCGACCCGGATCCGGGGTTTTGGCGTGCGTCGCATCCTCGCGTTCGACCCTTACGTGAACCAGCTTGCGGGCGACCTCTACGGTGTGGAACTCGTCGATCTCGAGACGTTGCTCAAGGAGTCCGACTGCATCAGCTGCCATTGTTCGGCGACCGACGAATCGAAAGGGATCATCGACGCGGCCGCGCTGAAGATGATGAGGCCGACCGCACTGCTCGTGAACACGGCACGCGGCCCGATTGTCGACGGCGAGGCGCTGGCGGACGCGCTCGAAGCGGGCGAGATCGAAGCCGCCGCACTCGACGTGACCGAAGTGGAACCGATCGAGTCGAGCAACCGGCTACTGAAGATTCCCAACTGTTTCGTGACGCCTCACGTCGCGGCGATGTCCGCGACGTTCATCTCCGAGACGGCGGTCATGCAGGCCCAGAACGTGATCAACGTGCTGACCGGCGAGAAGCCGCACGGTCTGGCGAACCCGGAGGTCATCAAGACGATCGCTGTCATGCGCGGCGGAAATCCCGGCCGTTGGACGGACGTGCCCGATTTCTCGACCGCGCTGCAGGTCTGACCGGTGGCCACGCTCACGGATCTCGGCAGCGAGGCGGGCGCGGCCCTGAAGGCAGCCGGGCAGACGATTGCCGTCGCGGAGTCGTCCACGGGCGGACTCATCTCGTCCGCCCTACTTGCGGTGCCCGGGGCGTCTGCTTACTTCAGGGGCGGCAGCGTGGTCTATACGCGCGAATCGAGGCAAATCTGGCTCGGCATCACGAAAGCTGACGTCGAAGGCCTGAAGCCGCTCACGCCGGAGATGGCGCTTGCCTTTGCGCGCAAGGTGCGGGACTCGCTCGGCACGACCTGGGGGATTGCCGAACTCGGCGCAGCCGGCCCGGCCGGAACCCGCTATGGCACGGGGGCAGGCCTTTCCGCGCTTGCGGTCGCGGGGCCGGTCGAAGTCACGCGGCTCTGTGAAACGGGCAGCGATGATCGCGAGGCCAACATGTGGGCGTTCACGGAAGCGGCGATGGAGCTGCTTTCGGAGGCGCTGGCCGGCTGACGCGGCGGCGAGCCGGGATCGAATGGCCGAGGGACGCGCCGGGGGACCGATCGCAGCGCCTAATCGAACATCAGTACCGTGCGCGCAACCTCGCCGTCGTTCATGGCGCGGAATGCCTCGTTGACGTCCTCGAGGCGGCCGCGCCGAGTCACCATCTCGTCGAGGTGCAGGCGTCCCTGCCGATAGAAATCGAGATAGCGCGGGATGTCGATGCGGAAACGGTTTGAGCCCATGCGGGATGTCTGTACTTTGCATTCGGGCCGCAGGGCGTTGAAGGGAACCTGAATTGTCGCGTCGGTTGGCATCACGCCGACGATCGTAGCGGTGCCGCCAATGGTGAGCGACTCGACGCACTGGGTTGCGAGTTCGGGGATGCCCACCGCCTCGAAGGCATGATCGACCCCGGTATCGCCCGTCATCTCGCGCAGTGCGTCGACGGCGTCGACCGCGCTGGCATCGATGGTGTCGGTTGCGCCGAGAGACAGCGCGGTGTCCAGTTTCGAGGCCACACGGTCCACGCCGATGATGCGGCTTGCGCCGCCAATGCGCGCGCCCTGCACGATCGACAGGCCGACACCGCCGCAGCCAAAGACGGCAACGGTCTCACCTGCCTGAAGACCCGCCGTGCGCAAGGCTGCGCCGACGCCCGTCAGCACGCCGCAACCCACCAGCGCGGCCCGATCGAGAGGGATGTCCGGGTCAATCTTCACGACGGAGTTCTCGTGCAGCAGCATGATTTCAGCGAAGCTGCCGACATCCGCGAAGGCGGCAACCTTCTGCGTTCCCATGCTGAGGCGCGCCGCAGATTCGCGACCCCGGGAGACGTAGCGTTCCGCGCAGAGGTTGGGGTGCCCGGACAGGCACTGCGCACACGTGCCACAGAATCCGGACAGACATGCAACGACGTGATCGCCCGGCTTCGCAACGGTGACGTCTTCGCCAACCGCCTCGACCACCCCCGCGCCCTCATGACCGAGGATCATCGGGTTGCGCGTGTAGGCAGCCAGGTGACCGTCGACGAAGTGGAAGTCGCTGTGACAGACACCCGTCGCCACGGTTCGAATCAGCAACTCGCGTCGCTGCGGCTTGTCGACCGAGACGTCCTCGATGGTGAGTGGCGCGTGTGCCTCGCGAAAGATGGCTGCCTGCATGTGGTGCTCCGCGTTCGAGTAGCGGTTCTGATTCTCGCGCAACTGCGAATCTGGCGCACGATCAAGATCGCTGGTGCGCCATCCACAGAGGGGTCGGTCACCGCGCCCTGGCGGCTTTCTCACGCATGATGGTGAGCATCCGGGACCAGGGCGCGACACCGCAGCGTTCTGCCCAGTCATCGTAGATCGCGGACAGTTCGGCGACTACTTCCGGGTGTCGGGCCGCCACGTCGTCGGTTTCCGTCCGGTTGGCGACGATATCGTAAAGCTCCCAGTCGCCCGGATACTTGCAGACGAGCTTCCAGTTGTCTTTGCGCACCGCGCGGTTGCCTTCGTGTTCCCAGACGAGCGCCTGCTTGCCGTTGTCGTCGCCGTCGAAGATCGGCTTGAGGCTCGTGCCCTCAAGCGGCTGAACGTCGTTGCCCGAGTAGGTGGCGGGGTAGGAGGCACCCGCGGCGTCGAGACACGTCGCCATGATGTCGGGAAGCTGCCCCGGTTGATCGCGGAGCACACCTTTCGCCTCGACGCCCGCCGGCCAGTGCGCGATGAGCGGCGTCGCGATCCCGCCCTCGTGCACCCAGTGTTTGTACTCCCTGAACGGTGTGTTCGAAAGGTTGGCCCAGGGCACGCCGTAGCTCTGATAGGTATCTTCCGCGCCCGGCATGATGTCCGGTCTGTTGTTCATTCGAACGGCTGTCCCCTGCCGGGTGTGGGTGGTTCCCGCGAGGAACATACCGCGTTCGACCCACTGCTCGAAGTCGATTTCCTCGGCGCAGGCGCCGTTGTCGGCAAGGAACAGGATGAGCGTGTTGTCGATCGCGCCGGTCGCTTCGAGCGCTGCAATGATCCGTCCGATGCCCTGATCCATCCGGTCGATCTGCGCCGCGTAGACTTCCATGCGGCGCGCTTCCCAATCCTTGTTGGGGGCGTCGGTCCAGGGCGGCTGGGTCGGATCACGGGGCGTCAGCGGCCACGCGGTGTCAAGAAGGCCCATGTCGCGCATCCGCTGCAGGCGCTCTTCCCTCAGCTGATCCCAGCCCGCGTCGAAGCGGCCCGCGTACTTCGCAATGTCCTCTTCGTGTGCGTGCAGCGGCCAGTGCGGCGCGGTGTACGCGGTGTAGAGGAAAAACGGCGCGTCCGTCTTCTGTGCGGCGTGCTCCTCGATGTAGGTCACCGCCCGATCGCTGATCGCGTCGGTGAGAAAGTAGTCTTCCGGCAGGGCGTCCATGTCCACCGGATCGTTCTCGTCTGTGAGCGTCTTTGGCTGGTAGTAGTTGGCCGCGCCCGTGATGATGCCGTAGAAGCGGTCGAACCCACGCTGGCGCGGCCAGCTGTGTTTCGGACCGTCCGCACGGGTGTGCCGCGTCACGTGCCACTTGCCGCTCATGTAGGTCGCATAGCCGGCTGACTTCAGGGCTTCTGCGATCGTCACGCAGCGCTCGTTCAGATCGCCGCGGTATCCATCTTCGTCCAGGTCCGCGACCATGTGGCCGACGCTCGCCTGATGGGGGTGCAGGCCGGTGAGAATCGACGCACGGGTCGGGCAGCACCGCGCGGTGTTGTAGAACTGCGTGAACCGCACACCGCCCGCGGCGAGGCGATCGAGGTTTGGCGTCTGTACTTCGCCGCCATAACACCCGATGTCGGAGTAACCCATGTCGTCGTTCATTATCAGCAGGATATTCGGGCGCTCGCTCATCGATTCGTCTCATTGGTCTTGTCGAATCGGATCGAACCACGGGACGGCCGCCCTGTCTCCCGGCCTGTTGGTGGTATAAGTGCCGCCTCATGTGTGCGTGATACTCCGATGCAGAAGGTGAACATCCCGGGCGGTCAGTTCCTCATGGGCTCCGATCGCCACTACCCTGAAGAGCGGCCGGCGCATCGGGTGCAGGTCAGCGACTTCGCAATGGATGCAACCCCCGTGACCTGCGCGGCGTTCACCGAGTTCGTCGAGGCAACCGGCTACGTCACCGTCGCGGAGCAGATTCTGGAGCCGGCTGACTTTCCGGGCGTCGACCCGGAAATGCTCATCCCGGGTTCGCTTGTGTTTCGCCCGACCGGGGGTCCGGTCGACCTGTCGGACCTGAACCTCTGGTGGCATTGGGTGCAGGGCGCGACGTGGCGTTGTCCTGAGGGACCTGGCTCGGAGTGCAGACCTGATCATCCCGTCGTGCACGTGACCTATGAGGATGCAGCGATGTACGCCGCCTGGGCCGACGGCCGACTCCCGACCGAGGCGGAATGGGAGTACGCGGCACGCGGCGGACTCGACGGGTCCAACTTCGCGTGGGGCGATGCCGCACAGCCCGATGGCGCGGCAATGGCAAATGTCTGGGAGGGCGAGTTCCCGTGGCGTCGCGAAAACGGCGAGGCGGGTACGACGCCGGTCGCGCAGTTTCCACCCAACGGGTTTGGCCTGTTCGATGTCACCGGCAACGTGTGGGAGTGGACCCTCGACTGGTGGCGCGGCCGACACCCCGACGCGGGCGCATGCTGCGCGCCGGTTGATCCCGTGGGGCCGGAGCAGCCCGCGTACGACCCTGCACAGCCGGACGTGCCGCTCAGGGTGCTGAAGGGCGGCTCTCACTTGTGCGCGGACAGCTATTGCCACCGCTATCGGCCAGCGGCGAGGATTCCGCAGGCCGTGCAGTCATCGACGAGTCATATCGGGTTCCGGTGTGTCTACGACCTCGATGTCCCCCTGCTTTGACGTTGATGCAGCCCCTGAACGTTGTCAGAAGGGTCTGGGGTTGAGCGGCCGGACCGGCGTCCCGACATCGTCCTCGCCGATGACGTGCAGTCGGCCTTCGACACCCAGCTTCAGCTTCTCCGAGATGACCGCCTCTTCCTAGTTGCGGTAGTTGCCGGTGGGCCGATAGCCGTAAGCGGCAGGATCGTATTCTCCGGTAAGGCCTGTCAGGCGAGAGATGACATCGGTGGCAGCCGCTTTGACGCCGTCGTCGGTCGCGCGGACCCCGGCGTAGAAGTCGTTGCCCGGCCACGACACCGGATCCCACGCGACCAGGCTGTAGAGCCGGGCATGCGTGAAGTCGTCGCCTTCCTCACTGTACTGATCCGGCCTGCAGAGCTGAGCGCGTCGGTGTCCACCTCGTGAGTAGGGACGTGTTCGCAAGCTGACCTGGGCGTAAGTGCGTTCCTGGTCCGTACATTCGTTGTAAGGGTCGAAGTAGATCAGGCGAACGGCCGTGAGGCGGTCTGCCAATGGGGCAAGGATCGCTT
>PBVL01000010.1 GCA_002728675.1 Gammaproteobacteria bacterium | reverse complement strand
AAACGCGGTCATCACCGGTGCCGGATCGGGTGTAGGCGCGGCACTGGCCGCGGCGCTCGATGCCGAAGGCGCCAACCTGATGCTGCTGGACCGGGACGAGGCGGGCATCGCACACGTCGCTGAAGCGCTCGGCGGAAGGCCCATGACGGCAACGGTCGACGTGACCGATACGACCGCTGTACGGCGTGCCGCGGACACCGCCTTCGAGGCATGGGGCAACGTGCATCTGCTCTGCAGCAATGCCGGAATCATGCCGCCGGTGCTCCCGCTCTGGGAGCTGGCAGAGGCGGACCTCGCGCAACTGCTCAACGTCAACGTCGCCGCGTTCCACAACGTGGTGAGGGCGTTCGTGCCGAGACTTCGCGCCCAGCAAGACAGGGCGCACGTAGTCGTCACGGCTTCGGAGGCCGCGTTCGAGTCACGCGCGTTCGTGACCGCGTACCGCGCCAGCAAACACGCGGTGCTCGCGCTGGCCGAGGGCCTCGCGCAGGAGTTGCGCTTCGCAGACACCACGGTGCGGGTCTCTGTGCTCTGTCCGAGCGCGATCAACACACACCTGATGGACGACCACGATGCATCGCGCCAGGGATCGAGCGGGCAGCGGCTTGCCGCGGTCTATCAAAAGTCGCTGGAGCGCGGACTTGGACCGGAGGCGGTTGCGCAGTGTGTCGTCGAGGGCGTCAAGGCCGGGCGTTACTACCTCCTGCCGCATCCCGAGGTGGCAGAGTTGCCGCAACGGCGCGCGGATGCGGTTCGTGAGGACACCTATCCGGAGATGCCTGNGGGGCTGGCCCGGTTGATCACGCCGCAGCCCTGAGCCACACGCCTNAGGCGGTATCCACAACGTCCTGACCGGGTGGGCTGCGGAGCGTGNGTGAAGCTCCATGGCGCACCGAGGTGAACATGCGATGTCTTCCCACGTCGTCACGTGACATGGGAAGCTCTCTGACGCGCTGCGTACAGATCCCGCGCCAGCGTTTCGATCGCGGTACCGTCGATGAGCGTGTCGATGAGCGCGCGCGGGATTGCGCTGATGCCGTTGTGCGCGCCGCTGATGGCGCCGGCAATCGCCGCGATCGTATCGACGTCACCGCCGACGCGAAGGGCCCGCTCAATCGTCGCGGGGTAGTCCTCCGTTGATGCGAGAAAGCAGTAGAGGGACGCGAGCGTGGTGGGCACCGCCATGACGTTGATACCAAAACCGTCGACTGGTTTCTGTTCGGTTGCGACGACGATCGCGGTGAGCGCTGCAGTTTCGTCGAGGTCCAGCCATTCGTTCAGGTGGTGCAGGCAGCCGCGAAGCGGTTCGGTGGTCGCGATGCGCTCGAGTTCGCCGAGATAGACGGCTCGATCCACGACGTTGGTGGTCGCCGCGAGGGCGACTGCCTGCGCAATGACCAGAGCGGCATCGATTCCGACGGGATGACCGTGTGTGACGAGGCTGGCCGTCTCGACCCCCTCGCGCATCGCGTCGATCGGTTCACCGGCAAACCACANGCCGAGTGGGCTGATGCGCATGGCGGCGCCGTTGAACGGCAGGTCCTCGGGGTCGGCNGCTTCGCGCCAGTCGACACCTTCGAGAATTTTGCCGATCGCCCGGTGTGCGACCGGCCCCGCACCAATGATCGTNTTGTCGCGCCAGAGCTGCGCGATCTCGTTTGCGATGTCGGCGCCGTCCACCCGACCCAGCCGCGCCATGCTGNGCGCNGTGGCAACGGTGAGTTGGGTGTCGTCGGTATACTGACCGGCCGGGTATTCGCGAAATGGGCGGTAGTACCCGAGCAGTTTGTCCTGCTGTGCAATGTCGGCGCGCGACTTGCCTTCGATCCATGCGCCCAGCGCATCGCCGACGGCACAGCCCAGCAGGGCNCCCGCATACTGGTCTGCGTCCGGCGTCTGTCGTTCCGCCATGTCTGTCTCCCGTTGTTCAGGACCTATTGTGCCCAAGCGGGGGCAATCCGACATGCCACGTGAGAAAAGCCTTAGGATGTCTCGCGATGCAGNGGATGNCCCNCGATGGAGGGGATGCCCCACGACGGAGAAAACCGCATGAAACTCAAAACGGTCACGCCGTATGTCGTCAAAACGCCGCCCCCTTATCTCGGCGGTGCAACCTGGTACTTCGTTCGGCTCGAAACGGACTCNGGACTGGTTGGCTGGGGGGAGACGGCTGTGCTGAGTTCGTTCAGCGGACTCGAGGCGAGCTATGTGTCGCTCGTGAATCAGGCGTTCGAGGCGTACCTGCTCGACAGGAATCCGCTCGATCGCGAGATGATCTACCAGATTCTCGTCGAGTCGATGACATCCCAGCATCCGGATTACGCGACGATGGGCATCATCAGCGCTGTTTGACACAGCGCTCTGGGACATCTGCGGCAAGTACTTCGAGACGCCCGTGTACAACTTGCTGGGTGGCCTCTATCGCGAGCGGATTCGCAGTTACACCTACATCTACGATATGGGGCGCGACGGGANCCCGCCGGGGCCGCTGGACACGCTCCTCGCGTGGACCAAAGACCCNGGCAGGATGCGCGAACTTGCCGGACAGTTTGCCGACGAGGGATTCACCGGGCTCAAGTTCGACCCGCTGCCGCAGACGCGTCGCGGTCGCGTACCTACGCCGCCATGGGAGCCGAATCTGACGGAGTATGACCTGGCCGAGCAGGTGGTCGCGGCCGCTCGTGAAGCGGTTGGCAAGCGGGCGGACATTCTGATCGGGACCCACGGCCAGATCACACCGTCCGCGGCGAAACGTCTCGCNGCGCGAATCGAGCAGTACGATCCGCTGTNGCTCGAGGAACCGTGTCCNCCGGAGAACTACGCGCAGATGGGTGAGATCGCACGGGCGACGAGCATTCCGATTGCGACGGGTGAGCGCCTGGTCGGTGTTCACGAGTTCCAGAANCTCTTCGCCNANGGCGCGTGCGCCTTTGCGCAGCCCGACCTGGGGAGCTGCGGCGNCATCACCGGGTGCCGAAAGATCGCGACGCTGGCCGAAGCGAACTATGTGCTGATGGCGCCGCACGTCTGGGGTGGCCCGGTGATTACCGCGGCGGCGATGCAGGTTGATGCCTCGATCCCGAACTTCCTCATCCAGGAGTGCATCAGCAAGGCCGACGGCTTCTTCGACGAGATCATCCGTGAACCGTTTGTGTGGGATGCGGGAGACCTTGTGATACAACAGGATCGCCCGGGGATCGGGATCGAGCTCGTCCCTGATAAGCTGGAAGCCTACGCGCCTGCATGACGGATTCCATGCCCGGGCAGGCGCTCAGCAGGTATGGTCGGCGCATCGCCTGGATGCAGTTCTGGATGGAGTTGAAGCAGTGTTCAATCATGTGATGGTGGGCGCGGACGATGTCGCCGCCGCAAAACGATTCTACGACGCGGTGCTGGGTGAACTGGGGATTGGCCCCGGCGTCATGGACAGACCGGAGCGCTGCGTGTTTCGAAATCAGTCCGGGACCTTCATGATCAAGCGACCTATCGATGGGGAGCCGGCGACCCACGCCAACGGCGGAACGATCGGCTTCCGTGCCGCAAGCCCCGAGCAGGCGAAAGCCGCACACGATGCCGGTGTCGCCGAGGGGGGCGTCAGCTGTGAAGACCCGCCCGGAATCCGCGAGAACGACGGCAGCCGGATCTACCTGGCGTATCTCCGAGACCCGACCGGCAACAAAATCTGCCTCATTCACGTGCTGAAGTGAGTGCGTGTCCGCATTGGCGGACTAGGGGGCGGCGAGTCCCGGCACTTCGCAGAAGAGGTCCATCTCAGCCTTGATGCTGACGGGCGTGTTCGAGTGCGCGCCACCGCCCCAACTCGGCATGACCATCGAGTACAGGCCTTCTCCGCCGGCAACCAGGATCAGCAGGTTTTCCGGGCCGGGGAAGGCGCAGTAGGTCTCCTGATCGGGGTATCGGCCGCCAAACTGGCCGCCGTAGCGATCGAGATCGGCGACGGGGTGCTGTGTCAGCTCCCACAGGCGCTGCGCAATGTCCTCTCGGGTCATGCCCGCATTGGCGAGTACGTCAGCGTGTCCGGGCCCCAGCACGACAACGGCCGTGCCGGCGTTGAAGACTGCGTGGTTCGTGGCCAGATTCGCAACCCCGATCGACAGCACGTGGAGCAGTTTTTCGGCGTCTTCAGGGTCGTCCGCGTTGACGCTGTAGATCACTGAATGGGGTGCCTCGCAGCCGATGACAGTCACGACGCTGTCGTCGGCTTCGAAGCCACGGCTGACGTGCAGCGGCGGGAACGGCGAGCGTTCTTCCGCTTCGGCCATGCAGTAGGTGTACTTGCCCGGATGGCCG
Organism: Gammaproteobacteria bacterium; assembly: GCA_002728675.1. GTDB lineage: Bacteria > Pseudomonadota > Gammaproteobacteria > Pseudomonadales > Azotimanducaceae. The sequence goes on along the minus strand of PBVL01000010.1, from coordinate 33,447 downwards.
TGGACGGCCATGTCCGACGTGCCGGGGCGACCGCCGCCAATGTTGATCATGCAGAGTCGTACAGCCCGCCCGATGCTGGCGTTCGCACGGTGCCCGGAGCCCAGCGCGCCAAATCCCGACACGACCCCGCCGCAGTCCTGACGCGCGGGTCCGTTCACGATCACGAGCGGCGCCGTACAGTGCGTGGTTGCCTGCATTTCCATCAGATCGAACTGTGGGTCCGCAATGGCTCGGGCCGCGGCGATCACCAGCGGCATGTGGTCCGGGATGCAGCCCGCCATGACGGCGTTGACCGCGACCTTTTCTACGGTGGCGATGCCCATCATTGGACCCATCTCGCCGAGCACCATGTCCGGGTCCATGCCGGTCGCGAGGATCAGGCGTGCCACGCGCTCGGCCGTCGGGATGACGACCGGCAGTCCATCGGTGCACTCGAGTTCGTGCAGCCGCTCGAGCGCCGCCTCAGAGTCGGCTGCTTCCAGGAAGTCGCTCATGCTGCCGCTGTTTTGGGTGACGCGAGCCGATCGAGGATTTCATCGACGATCGTTTCCGCGACCGCGCGCATGTTCACTTCACCCGTGCCCGCTACCGGGTGCGGCAACTGCACGCGGGGCACGTCGGGCATGCCGACTGACAAGGCGACGAAGTCGCCCTGCGCCCAGAAATCTTCGGTCACGAGGCACACGGCAGGGATGCCGAGTCTTGCGATGTTGATTCCGTCACGCACGGTGCCGGTAGTGCAACTGCCTCAGTGCCCGTAAGCTGCGATGGCGACATCGCAATCGGCGATCTCGCCGAGGATGGCGTCGTTCGCCGGCAGACCGGCGTTGCCTTTGTTCCAGTAGCGCAGTTCGGCCGCTGGCAGGCGTTCACCGATCACCTCGCCCACCTTGGCAATGAAGATGTCGGAGTCGGGAAAGCCGTTTGCGAGCAGTCCTACGACAACCCCCTTGCCGTCGTCCGCACGGACGTCGCGGGCGAGGTCGTACGATTCGAGATTGGTACCCACGCGTGCGCGCGGATCGTGGAAACGAACCATGGTTGCGACTCCTTTGATCGAGTGTGATCGCCGATTGTACGCCCGGTTGTGAAGCCCGCGTCAACCGACCAGTTCGAGCACCGTCCCGTCCGGGTCGCGGAAGCATACGAACCGGCTTGTCATGCCGCCGAGCGTCACGGCTGCGGGTTCCGAGAAGAACTCCACACCAGCGTCCCGCAGGCGCGCCATATCGACTTCCAGGTCGTCGGTCGCGAGCGCAATCCTGGCGATGCCAAGGTGATAAAGGTGTGGGTAGGGCGCTGCCGGATCGGTTGGATCCTGCCACTCCAGAAGGTCGATCATTATGGATGAGTCGCCTTCGAGCGCGAGCAGTGCACCCTTCACGCGGTAGGGTGGCATGCCGACCGCCGCTGCAACCTCGGGCGTGTTGGTTGGCGCGACATCGACGACTTTACGGAACCCCAGGAGTTCGTAGAAGGCGAGCGAGGCATCGAAGTCGCTGCAGTTGACGTTGACGTGTACGAACCGGGTGACGCTCATTGGCTGGCTCTCATTGACGAGCGCTCATTGACGGGGGCTGCCCGGTGCGATCGTGTCGGCGTTGTCGATGACAAACTCAGCGCCGTTCACGTGTTTGGATTCATCGCTCGCCAGAAAGAGCACCATGTTGGCAACGTCCCGCGGCTCGCCGATTCCGAGGGCCCGACGCATTGCATCGGGGTCTTCCGCCCCGGCGAGATCGACACCTGCCAGCGTCGACAAGGCGTTCTCCACCATCGGTGTGTGAATGCTGCCGGGATGCACCGAGTTGCAGCGGATCGGCAGCTTGCCTGCTTTGCAGTAGGCGGCGATCGACTTGGTCATCGAGCGGATTCCGCCCTTGGCCGCCGAGTAGGCAAGGTACGGGGCAATGCCAACGAGCGCGGCCGTCGAGGACATGTTCACGATCGAGCCTCCGCCGGAGTCCCGCATCGCCGGGATTGCATAGTGGCAGCCGAAGAAGGTTCCATCGAGGTGGACGCGAAGCGTGTCCCGCCACTGTTTGGCGGTCGTTTGCTCGATGTCCGCGACAATGGCGATGCCGGCATTGTTGACGAGTGCGTCGAGACCGCCGAAGGCTTTGACAGTTTGCGCGATGAGCGCTTGCCAGCCCGCCTCGTCACCAACGTCCTGCTGGACGAATCGCCCGTCACAGGCGTCGGCCGTCGCCTGACCCGTTTCCGGGTTGATGTCGGTCACGACGACCCGTGCACCCTCCTCCGCGAGTCGAATGGCGTCCGCCCGGCCAAGCCCGGAGCCGCCACCAGTCACGATGACGACTTTGTCCTGCATGCGCATCGTGATGCTCCTGTCGCTGTCAGTCGAACACGATGACGCTGCGTGCAATGTCTCCGGTTTCGAGCACTTCGAACGCCTCGTTGATCTGATCGAGCTTGATGCGCTGCGAGATCAGTTCGTCGAGATGCAGCCGGCCCTGGAGGTAGAACTCGACGTAACGCGGCATGTCGACGCGGAACCGGTTCGAGCCCATCGAAGAGCCCTGAATGCGCTTCTCCTGCAGGAACGAAGCGCCAAGCAGGTTGACCGTCTGCGGGGGCGGAATCATGCCGATCACGGTCGCCGTCCCGCCCCGACGCAGCATCTGGTAAGCCTGCTCGGCGGCAATCTTCAGGCCAATCGCCTCGAAGCTGTAGTGGACGCCTTCGCCCCCGGTGATTTCGAGCACTGCCTCGACCGGGTCGCACTCGCTGGCATTCACCGTATCGGTCGCGCCAAAGGTCTTGGCCATCTCCAGTTTGGAGTCGAGCATATCGACGGCGATGATTCTGGCGGCGCCGCCGATGTGTGCACCGTTGATCGCGGAGAGCCCGACACCGCCGCAGCCAATGACCGCAACCGTGCTGCCGGGGGCAACCTGAGCGGTGTTCAGTGCGGCGCCGGTGCCGGTGGTGACTCCGCAGCCGATCAGGGCAGCGCGGTCCAGCGGCATGTCTTCGCGGATTTTCACGAGCGAGTGCTCGTGAATGAGCATGTACTCGGCGAACGAACCAAGACGCGCAAACTGACGCAGAAATTCATCACCCTTGTGCAGTCTGGGTGGCTCCTCGGGTGCACGATTCACCTCGGGCTCCTGGCAGAGCACCATGCGCCCGGTGATGCAGTCCTCGCAATGACCGCAGAATGTGGAGAGACAGGTGATCACGTGATCGCCCGGCTTCACGTAGGTCACATCCTTGCCAACCGCTTCGACGATTCCGGCTGACTCATGACCCAGGACCATCGGAAACGCGGCCTGCCATGTACCGTTGTAGAAGTGCAGATCGCTGTGGCAGACGCCGGCCGCGGCCACCTTGACGACCACCTCCTTGGGTTTGGGGCCGTCGATCTCGATGTCCTCGATTTCCTGCTCCCGGACTCCTCTCAATACCGCTGCCTTCATGGCTCGCTCCTGTCGCGAACGGGTTTGACACGACTATACACCGGCGAGGCGTCCGGCCATGCGAGATCAAACCGCCGCACTGTCGATGCAGGACGGTCCCATGGAGGTGGATCTCAGCCTTGAAGGCACTTCGCCTGGATCCAACGACTCGTGGATTGACGATCCGTCGTTACCGAATCTGCCAGTGGTATTGCGGCCGTCGTGCAATGCCGAGGCGGCAATCACGCTCACTTTGCCGCCTGGTGCCTACACCGCGATTGTGAGTGACGCCGGGGGTTCGACGGGCTTCGGTATTGTGGAGGCCTTTGCCGTGGAACAGGGGTGGAGGTCCGTCCAATCCGTCGCTGGACGGACCGCATCGGTCCACCGGACTTGACGTGAACGCGCCGGCACGGCAGGTTGCGCGCCAGATTCTCAAGGGAAAGACCGCGGTGGATTTCGAACAAGTGATCATGGGGCGTCGCAGCATTCGCGGCTACAAGACCGACCCCGTACCCAAGGACGTGATTCGCGAGGTGGTGCAGCTCGCTACGCGCGCGCCTTCATCGATGAACACCCAACCCTGGCACCTGCACGTTGTGACCGGTGCGGCACTGGACGCGATTCGGCAGGGCAATACCGAAAAGAACCTCGCGGGGGTCAAGCCGTCGCGGGAAATCCGCGAGCACGGTCGGTACGAGGGTGAGCACCGCAAGCGTCAGATTGCCATCGCGGCTCAGCTGTTCGAGTCGATGGGTATCGATTGGGGCGACAAGGTGCGGCGCCAGGATTGGGTGATGCGCGGTTTCCGCCAGTTCGATGCGCCTGTCTCCATCGTCGTGTGCTGCGACAAGGACCTCGAGAACAACGACATTGCGATCTTCGACTGTGGCGCCGTGGTGAACGGCCTCGTCAACGCGGCCTGGTCGAAAGGGCTCGGCGCGGTCATCAACGGTCAGGGCATCATGCAGTCGCCGGTCGTGCGCGAACATGCGGGCATACCGGACGATCAGTTCATCGTGACCTGCGTGGCGATGGGCTACCCGGAGGACAGCTTCGATGCGAATGCGGTCGTTTCAACCCGGAGACCGGTGGACCAGGTGGTCAACTTCGTCGGTTTCGAAGACTGACGGAACTGCCGGGCCGAAGCGTGACGCCCGGCTCGGGCACAAACGTTCCGCCTGCCCCTGAAGTCGAAACGGGTGTCCGCCTGACGGGGAGGGTACCCGTGTGCCCGGTCCTGCCGGGCCTGGTACAGGCCGGGCGTCCGGGCGGCGCCGCGAACCCCCGCGAGCATCCTTGCGAGAGGCAGCCAAGTCGCTGGCAGCTTATGATTGATGCTCTGAGTAACCCTGCGATATCCCGACAATGCCGAAAGACCCGACAAGCGAACTGAGATTCGACAACAGAGTGGCCCTGATCACAGGCGCGGGCCGAGGCCTTGGCCGCGAGCACGCGCTGTTGTTGGCGAGCCGCGGGTGCAAGGTCATCGTGAACGACCTGGGCGGTGCCTACGATGGCAGTGATGCAGTGAAGCAGCCGGTTGCCGACGACGTTGTCGCGGAAATCATCGCCGCGGGCGGCGAGGCAGCGGCGAACTACGACTCGGTCGAGAATGGTGCGGCCATTGTGGCGGATTGCATGGAGACATTCGGCCGGATCGATATCGTCGTCAACAATGCAGGCATCCTCACGCCAGAGGTCTGGTCTGATCTCACCCTGGAGTCCTGGCAGAGAACGATCAACGTGAATCTGACGGGGGTGTTCTCCGTCATGCAAGCCGCCTGGCCGCATTTCGTCGAAGCAAAATACGGTCGCTGCATCGTGACCGCTTCCCCGGCGATGCACGGGGCTGGCGTAGCAGCGTATGCCGCGAGCAAGGCGGGCGTCATCGGGTTGTCGAACTCGCTGCAGTTCGAAGCGAAGAAGCTCAAGATGGACATCAAGTGCAATGCCATCGTGCCTCATGCCGATACCCGGATGACCCGGGACTTCTCAGCCGACGTGAACGTCCGTCGCGAGAAGATGGGCAAGAAAGCGGTTCCTTCTGCGCCCCCGGAGTTTATGCAACGACTTGCGCCCGGCTTTGTATCCCCGCTCGTTGCCTGGCTGGCGCACGAGAGCTGTACGCAAGAGGCGACCGTGCATGAAGGCGGTGCTGGCTATTTCGCACGCTTCAACTGGGCCAGATCCACACATCTCTACGCGACCGAAAAGGAAGGTGTCGAAGGGCTCCCAACACCGGAGCATGTTCGGGACGGTGCCGCGGCGTTCTCCGACTTCGTCAATGGAGACCTGCCCGAGGCCGGTGACGGAACCATGGCCGGATCCGCGCTGACCAGGGTCATCGATCACCTCGGTACCTAGGGGCTGGTTCGGGCCGAAGGGTGCGAAGGGTGCCCGGACGCGAGGCTGAGTGCCTTCACGCGGGGTGATCTGATCCCACACGCAACGAGGGCGCTCTTGGCCAGCTGTCTCAGAGGCGGTCGCGGATCCTGAGGAATGCCTCATTGAGCTCTTCGGCGACCACGTGCGCCGCTTGCCTCACGTCGTCCGCAGTCTCACGCGTCTGGTCCCTGATCTCTTCGAAGCGGGCTTCCGCGTGAGCCCATTTCTTTTCGATCTCTTCCCATTCGTCGCGAATCTCCGCCTTGGCAGGATGCATCTGCACACGGAGTTCGTCACGCTGTGTCTTGAGGCTGTCGATCAGATCTTCGAGACGATCGTCCGTCATGGTTCACCACCGAGTTACGTTTGAAACCTGATGTTCGCCGAGCCGGGCCCCCAATGCCTTGATTCGGGTCACCCCGACGCGTCATTTTGAACGCAAACGACCTTCCGCCGTCCGGGCGTCTGGCATGCCGTCATGCGCCGGGTTCAGCCCTGCAGACCCGCGGAAATGCGCTCGATGTCTGCACCGCGCCAATCAAGCTTTGTGCGTACGAACGCGGCGTTGTCGAGTTGCGCAAGTTCATTCGCACGCACCATGGTGCGGTCTGCCAGTTCGCCCGGTGCGACGGTTTCATCCAGAAAGCCAACTTCGATTGCATCGTCCGGTGTGAACAGCGTCGCGTTTGTCGTGGCGTTCTGGAGGTGCCGGGTCGCGATGCGCTCTTTGGCGAGCATCAGCCCGAACGGTGGCAGGGTCATGGCGATTGCCACCTCGTTCAGACCAATCCTGAAGTCACCGGAGACGCCGATTCGGTAGTCGCCCGTGAGCAGCATGAAGCCGCCGAGCGCGACGCAGTGGCCGCCCGTGGTGATGATGAGCGGGCGCGGGAAGCCGTAGAGCCGCATCATCAGTTTCGCGCCACCGAGCGACATCGTGCGCGCGAGTTCGGGATCACCGCCCGGATGATGTTCAGATCGAAACCGCCGCAGAGCACCTTCTCGCGACCGGCCAGTACGACCGCTTTCGCTTTCGCTTCTGCTTCGTCCAGCGCGGCGTTGACCGCCTCGATCATGGTTGGGTTCATGGCGTTCGCTTTGCCGTCGTCCATTGTGACGACGCCGACATCGCCGTGGAGTTCGAATGTGGCTACGGACACGGGTGGTCTCCTGTCTCTTTTCGTGTGTGGTTGTTATGCGGCTTCGATGACGCGGACGATACCGTTGGTGCCGTCCACTTCGAGCAGGTCGCCGTCGTTGATCATGCCCGTCACGCCGGGCAGACCGGACACGCAGGGAATGCCGTACTCGCGCGCAATGATGGCACCGTGCTGCAGTCCGCCGCCAATTTCGAGTACGACTCCCGAGGCGTTGACGAACACGGGGGTCCAGGCAGGTTCGGTCGCGACCGTTACCAGAATCTCGCCAGGCTCGAGTGGCTTTTCGTAGGGACTTGCGAGCACCTTGGCGCGCCCCCTGACCGACCCGTTAGACACGGGCTGTCCCGAGAAATCGCCGTCTTGTGCGCTGATGGCCCTGCGGAAGATTTTGCCGCGACTGTCGATGAACACCGGGTATTGGCGCACGTTGCGCATGAGTTCCCTGGGCGCGAGGTTCGCTGCACGCAAGGCGCGCAGGTCGAGGGAGGCATCTCGCTGCGCGCCCCCTACCTGCTCCAGATGCAGGTCGAAGATGTGTTCGCGGTCGGCGAGTCTTCCCTCCGCAACGAACTGGTCAGCAACTTCGAGCGCTATCCTGCGCAGGTTTCCGTTCATCACGACCACAAGGTACTTTGGGGTCTCGCGGTGACCGTACGTGAGGTTGATGCGCTCGACTGCTTTGTCGAGTGCGCGGGCACGGCGAGCGCCCTTGCGAGCGGCCGCCGCGCGAAGCATCGTCAGGGCTTCCGATTTGCGTGCGGAGACGCTGAGCATCTGGTTGTCATCGATGTTGATCGCACGGATCTGTTGAAAAAAGTCCGCGAGTCGCTCGTGGGTGCGTTTTGATGCGACGTCTATTTCCTTGAAACCGCGCGCGCCATAACGCCACAGGTAGTCATCCCATGCGGCGAGGAACTCGTCCGAGTAGTCGCGCGCTTCGATGCGCCGCGCGAACTCGGTACCGTCCGCGGTGGCGCGGACATCATCGAAGCGCGCAAGGGCAAGCATCGCGTGACCCATTGCGCTCGTCGGATTGCTCGGCAGGTCCATGAGGATGGCATCCGTGAGGGATTCCTCCTCTGTTCCCTTGAACATGCGCTCGATCTTGCGGCTGGAGAGGAGCCCCGGAATATAAAGCGCCATCTGCTGGACGATGCCATCGAAGACATCGAAACAGTGGTCGACCAACTCATCGAAGGGACGGTCGTTGGTCAGGTTGTTGAAGGTCGCAATCGTCGTTTCGGTCGTCGCCGCGAACTCCGTCGCGGACCGCTCCGTGTTCATGAAGGTCCTGATGGCTGACGGGAGCATTTTTTTCACTGCCCCAAGCTGCGCCCGGCGCGCCTGTTTGACTTCGGGGCTCGCCTCCAGCGCGCGGTATTCGGCAAAGGCCTCCTCTGCCCTGCCGCGTAGCGCCTGATCGTAGTCGTCGAGGAGCGGCAAGACACGTTTGCCGAGTCCTTTCATCATGTGATGCAGCTGCATGTACTGTCGGCCGTGGATGTTGCGGATGTAGCCGCCCGGCCCTGACGGCATTGCGCCCATCTTCAGCCTGTCCAGCACGATTGACCATACGTCCGCACCGAGCACGGACAACGCGTCGTCGAACCCCTGCGACAGGGGGATCAGGTCCATATAGAGCTGCTTGCGCTCCCCCGGCGCGGTGACCATTTCCGGGAACAGCGGCACGTAAGTGGTGATCGGCCGGGCCTGCAGCAGATACAGCACGTCGGCGGCATACGCCCACTCGACGTCGACCGGGTGACCGTAGTGCGCCTCACAGCGGCCGATCAGGTCGGTCAGTTCCATGATCTGCGCGTCGTTCAGCGCCTGCGCCAACGGGGCCGTGGGCACTGCCTCTTCGATGCCGCCGTCGTCCGCGAGGCGCAGCATGAGGGACTTCTCGTTCACAGTCTTGCTGAGAATCTCGCGGCGGACCTTCTCGACGATGTACGCATCGGGCGTCACCGTACCTCTGACGATCGCTTCGCCAAGCCCGAAGCTCGCGTTGATGACGGCTTCGTCGAAGCAGTTGTTCAGGGGGTTCAGCGAGAATCCGACGCCGCTGACCTCGCTCGCGATCTGACACTGCACGATTACAGAGATCGCGGGATTGTCGATGGGCATGCCCTGCTGCATTTTGTACTCGACCACGCGCCAGTCGAGCATGGAGATCCATGCGCGACGGACGTTCGCCTCGATGTTCTCGCGCGTGGTTCCGAGGAACGTCTCGTACATGCCCGCGAAGCTCATGCCTTCGAGGTCTTCCTCGGGCGATGAGGAACGCACGGCAAAACGGTCGCCGGCAAGCGCCTCGACGGCATCGGCAAGTGCGGCCGACTGCCCATCGTCGAAGCGAAGTTCGCCCACTCGCAACTTGAGCGCGTCACAGCCTTCGAGCGTTGGTTCGCTGAGCGCGTCTGACCACTCCGGAGTGCTCTTGATTTCTGCGATCCAGTCGGAAAAGAACGAGACGCCGAGCGCGATACCCGGAGGGACCGGCAAGCCGACCTCGGAGGAGCGGATCAGCGAGAGCGCCTTGCCGCCAACCTCGGACAGCTCGGGCAGGACTGCGTCAGTTGGCTGACCAAAAGAGTAGATGAGCTCATGCATCAGAGATGTGGAATCCAGCGGGATGCGCCACCATACCAGCGGCGGCACAGGTTAAGCATCACAGATCCAGTTCCAGCACGGGGCTGAGCGATCGTGAACAGCACAGGACGATGAGTTTCGACTGTCGCTCGCGCTCGTTGAGGATGAAGTCGCGATGGTCCGGGTCGCCGCTCGCCACCCTGGCGAGGCAGACGCCGCACATGCCGCCCCAGCACGACGACGGGTGATGCACGCCGATGCGGTTGAGCGCCGTCAGGATCGACTCGTCCGGCCCGACTTCGACCGTTTGCCCTGATTTGCGCAGTCGGACTGTGAAGGTCCCGTCCACAGTTCAGACTGGCTCTCCAAGTGCACGCGCCCGCTCCAGCCGGTTGGCCTCTTCGGTGGGTAAATGGCGCTGGGCGAGCCAGATACAGATGAGCGTCACGCTGAAGATCAGCATCGAGAGCGCCATCGCGTGTTGCAGCGCTTCGCCGGACTCCATGCCGCGACGGTTGAACACGTCGCTCAGCTGACCAATGACGTACGGCCCGAGGGCAAAGGCGATGAACGTGTAGATGATCGCTTTCGAGCGCAGGATCATGCCGAACGTCGCCGGATCGCGAATGCGCAGCGACTGGGCCCAGGTAAACGAGATGTAGATGCCGATTCCGAAGGCGATCCACTGCTCCCAGCTACCGGTCAACGCGATCAGACCGGCGGCTGCGGCGACGATTGCTGCCGCGGCAATGGCGTTGATCACAAGGGCGCGTGGCTCGCCCATCAGGCTGATCAGATTGAACGGCGGGATGACGGCGGCCAACTCACTCCCCAACAGCCGGAACGGTGCAGGATGGGGTTCGGTGACGAGGCCCTCTGACTGCCCGCGAATGGGTTCCTTCAGCGTGCGAACCCAGATCGCGACGAGTATCCCCGGTAAACCAACGGCCATGAACGCAACCTGCCAGCCCCGCAGGCCAAACGGTGCAAGTGAGGTGTCAGGGTAGGCCGCGTTCCAGGCATCGAGAATGGAGCCCCCGAGGAATAGCCCGATGCCTGCCCCGATGAAGACGCCAGCAGAATAGATCGCGATCACTGTCGCACGGCGTTCCGGGGGTAGTAGTCGGAAAGCAACGAGAAAGCGGCCGGAGACGCGGCAGCCTCGCCAATGCCGACACCGATGCGGCAGGCAAGCACGGGGAAGGACTTGGCGAGGCCCGACAGGGCCGTCATGGCGCTCCATGCGACGAGTCCGCCCGCGATGATGCTGCGCCGCACCCAAACGTCCGCGAAGCGCGCGAGCGGGATACCGAATACCGCGTAGAACACGGCGAATACGGTGCCGAAGAGGAACCCCATCTGGGCGTCTGTTGCGCCGAGGTCCGCTTTGATGTCTTCCGTCAGGATCGAAAGGATGTGTCGGTCGATGAAGTTGAAGACGTAAATGACAACGAGCGTGGCGAGGACATAGTGGGCGTACGGGCCGCCCGTCTCGGGGGCGTCTTTGGTTTGCTCGGACATGGGGCGTACCGCGCAGTTTTCCGGCACTTTAGCTCGCATGATGCCCGCGCGGCGTGCCTCTTGGCTGGCGTGCTTCCGGGTCAGTCGAATCGCGGCACCGTCACTCGTTCGCCGTTCCGCAGGGCCGAGGTATGTGCGCAGATCCCGGGAGCGGTCCAGTCGGCACCACGAATCTCGTCAACCGCCGGTTTGCGGGCCTCCACGATCGACTGCACGAACTCATGACACAGGTGGGGGTGTGAACCACCGTGCCCGCCGCCGTGTTCGAACGACAGATGCTGATGGTTCTCATCGTACACACCGCGTTGCGTGAACCGGCCGATCTCGGGGGGCAGCAGGTGGGCATAGTCGGGCAGTTCGATTCGCTTACTCGTCGATTGGCGTGGCCCTTTGCCTTCCCCAAGCGGCGAGAGCGTGTGCAGGATCGGCGCCTCGCCCCACAGTTGTTGCCATTCGAAAGTGGCCTCCGAGCCGTGCAGGTCGAAACTCTCGACGTAGGGTCGTGCCGAGTGAAAAAGAGCCCGGGTGACCTCCGCCGCAGCGTCCGAGCCGGCAAGCCGGAAGATCGCTGTCTCGATCGGGAACGGGTTGTCGTAGCGCGCGATGAGTTCCTCGCGCATTGATCCCGAACCGAAGCAGTGCACATCGGTTGCGCGTGTCTGGCAAAGCCCGAGGATCGGACTCACGGCATGTGTTGCGTACCACATGGGCGGTAAGCCGGCCCAGTACGCCGGCCAGTTCTCCATGTCCTGGTAATGCGCGCCACGCAGCAGCTGAATGTCTCCGAACACACCGGCTTCGAGCTGTTCCCGAACCCAGAGGAACGCACGGTCGTAGGCAGTTGTCTCCATCATCATGTAGTTGAGACCGGTCTCGCGAACGGTGTCGACGATGGCCTGCAGATCTTCGATGGAAGTCGCCATGGGGACGGCACAGGCGCAGTGTTTGCCCGCGCGCAGTACGGCCAGAGTCTGCTCCGCGTGGTCAGGGATCCCGCTCGCGATGTGCACGGCATCAATGGAGGGGTCGGCCAATACGGCGTCGAGCGTTTCGACCCGGTCAGCGATGTCGAAGCGGTCGCCAACGCGACCCAGTCGACGCGGGTTGCTGTCGACGATCACGGTCTTCCGCACGTTTGGATGGCGGTGATAGATGGCCGCGAACTCGGCTCCAAAGCCGAGGCCGACGACCGCGATCGAGATGGGTTGGGACATGCCTGTTCTCGTTGTGGAAGGCTACTCGCCGCCAAGCACCCGGTTGGCAACCTTGGCGAGTTGTTCATCGAATGTGGCGAGCGGGGCCTTCAGATCCATCGCAAGCTGCAGGTATGCCGCATCGTAGGTCGACAGGCCGTGGGCTTTGACGCGTTCCCACTGGCCGCCTTGGGCATGGCTCTCTATTGCCTCTGAATTGGAGCCATTGTGGTTCCAATTTGCTGCCCCTATCAAGGACGGTGTGATCGTCGTCCGGGTCAGCCTGTCAAAGGGACCAGCATCAGTTCGACCCGGCGGTTCTGCTGGCGTCCGTCTTCATCGGCGTTCGATGCGATCGGGCGGGACTCGCCATAGCCGCGCGTGATGACGCGACCGGGGCTGACCTCGCGCTCTCGCAACCGGTCCGCGACCGCGTCAGCGCGGTGCTCGGACAGCAGCTGGTTGTACCCGTCCGAACCCGTGCTGTCCGTGTGGCCGGTGACCTCGATCAGTGTCTTGTCGAACTCGGTCAGAACGATGGCAACCGAGTCGAGTACGTCACCAAACGCGGGGCGCACCTGGTACTCGTCCGTATCGAATGTGACGTTGCTCGGCATGACGAGAATTAGATGGTCACCGTCCCGAACGACCTGCACTCCGGAACCGACGAGCTGGTTGCGCAGCTTGGCTTCCTGACGGTCCATGTAGTAGCCGACGCTGCCGCCAATCGCTCCGCCGGCGGCAGCGGCCTTCAGGATGCGTTGATTGCGGGTGCGCGCGTCCTCGTCGTTGTTGTCGATGGCCGCGATGATCGCGGCGACGCTTGCGCCGATCGCCGCGCCGGTGGTGGCCTTGCTGACCTGCTCCTCGCCCGTATAGGGGTCGTAGGTCATGCAACCGGAAACTGAGAACGCGAGCAGGGCAACAGTCAGATAACGCATTGGGTCTACCGGTGGAAGTCGAGGGCACAGATCATATGACATCAGATGGCGGCGTCGGGTTCGGTTTGCTCAACGGTGCCCGACATAGGCTATGTGGTCAGTTGGCGGAGTCAGCCAAACCTTGCGCGCAGTCGGTGTCTTTCCGGACTGCCTGATCCGCGTCCGAAACCGGAGGGGAAGACCTTCAGAGCCGACCATTGGGTCGTATGACGCACTAGAATACGCTCCAGACTCATCTATCCGGAGAGGCCATGAAGATTGGCATCATCCCCATCAATATCGGCTCGGCTGATCTTCAGCACATCGTCGGGCTGGCGCAGCACGCGGAGGCCAGCGGGGTCGAGTCCGTATGGACGTTCGAGCACGTCATCGTGCCGCTCGAATACGAATCGAAGTATCCCTACAACGCGAGCGGCAAGATGGGAATGTCCCCGGAGACGCCGTTCGTCGACCCGTTGATTGCGCTGACGGCCGTTGCCGCATCGACCAGCACGATTCGGCTCGGTACCGGCGTCAACATCCTGTCTCAGGCAAGCCCCATGTACGTCGCAAAGCAGACCGCCAGTCTTGATGCGCTGTCGGGTGGGCGTTTCATGTTGGGGGTGGGCATCGGCTGGCTGCGCGAGGAATTCGAAGCGGTTGGCGTGCCGTTCGAGAAACGAGGTGCCCGGTTTGACGACTACGTGACCGCCATGCGTAAAGTGTGGTCCGGCGACGTTGTCGAGCATGAGTCCGAGTTCATCTCATGGCACGGCTTCAAGAGCTATCCGATCCCCGTTCAGAACCCCATGCCGATTGTCATTGGCGGGATCAAAGGCAAGATCCATCAACGGATCGCGCGGCATGGGGACGGTTGGTATGCGCCAACCAACGATCCCGCTGAATTGAAGGCGCACTTCGACGGGATTCGTGCCGAGTGCGATGCAATTGGCCGGGACTTCAGCGAAATCGAAATCACCTGCATGTGGAACGGTCGCGGCGGCGCGGAGGAGGCTGCGCGTCTCGAAGAAGCGGGCATTCATCGCCTGGTGGTGCCGCTCTTCGCGCTCGGGCCGGATCCAAAGGAAGCGATCACCAAGCTGACGGCCGCCTGATGCACGTTGCGGAACCATCCGGTTTCGGTGTCGCAGAGGTATGGGAGGTCGATCAGATCTGTCGCGCTGATGCGCCTGCGTTGCAGGCGTTGCTCGCGGCTCACGGAGTGGTGTGCGTCCATCTCGGGCAGCGTCTCGACAAGGCGGAGTTCGAACACCTGGCATCACTCTTTGGCGAAATCAAAGACCCGGTCGGCCGAATGCGTTCTGGCGAGTCCTATCAATACAGCAAGCCACTGCAGCACATTGATGCGGGCTTTGTCGTCTCCGACGAGGAACTTCGGAACGACGGCGCGCGGACCTACGGCGGCCTCGACGATAGGCGCTGTTTGAAACCTGGCACTGCGACGATACGTTCACGCCCGAGCCCGCCCGTGCGACGGTGCTGCACGAGCGGGCGCTGCCGCCTTCCGGTGGTGGGCCAACCCACTTCATGGACATGCGCGCCGCATGGGCCCTGCTGGACGCTGTGTGGCAGCGTGAAATCCGTGATCTTGACGTCGCGTACGCGTACAACAACGAAGGTGTGTTTGCCGGTCGCGCGGCGGCGAGCGGGCCGTCGGACGCGCTCGAATGCGTGACCCATCCTCTCGTGCGCACTCACCCGGTGGCGGGCACCAGGGCACTCTTCATGGATCTCGACCGGGCCACGCATATCGAAGGCCTGGCCGCAGAAAAGGGGCGGGACATACTGCAGGCGCTGCAGGACTTCGCCGAGGCGCACGCACCCAAAGCGCAACATGACTGGCAGGACGCCGACGTGCTGATCTGGGACAACGCAAGTGTGCAGCACAAGGCGGAAGGGAACTTCCCGCTCGGGGAACCCCGCCGCTTCTGGCGCCACCTGATCGCAGGGCCGGCGCCGGAGTAGCCTTCGAGCCTCAGTACGTATCGGGTTCGTTCTGGAACTGTCGATGGATCTCGATGATTCCGGGGGTCATGCGCGCGAGCCAGAGTGCGGCCAGAGCGGCGGACCAGCCAATGGGCAGCAGGGCAAAGATGGCGATCCAGATTGCGACAAAGCCGTAGACGCGCTGCATCATCTTCCGGGGACTGACACTGGGGGTGTCGTCTTCGCGGCCCAACGGGAACGCCTTGGCGCGGACGAACCAACCGTGCGCAAAGAGAATCAGCAGAAAGCGCGGCCAGGAGATCGTCTCCGATCCCATGACTGGCGTTCGGTCGGCATCGGCGTCGGCTTCGCCTGCACGCGCCGTCTGCATTTTCTCCCATGTGTAGCGGGCTTCCGGGCGTGCACCCGCGCCGCTCATGTTGCTGTACTTCGGCACGCAGCGCCAACGGTAGAGAACCTGTCCCTCGCGACTGACCGCGAGGACGCCGGGTTGGTAATAACCTTTCGGGTGGCTTGCCCACGGCCGCTCGTACAGGTGCCCGTAGTCTTCGTTGTAGAACAGGTCGAGCCAGCCTTTGGCTTTCAGTTCCTCACGGATTTCGTGGTGGGGGTCGCCAATGCAGGGGAAGCCGAACTCCCAGTCATCCTCGGCCTCGGTCGCGAGGGATTGCGGTTCGCTCGTGATCGCGAACACTTCGCCGCCGGCAGCCCGAATCTCGTCGAGGACACCGGACTTTTTGTAGCTTCGTAACTCGAAGCGGCATGGCGGTCACCAACGTCCGCGATAGAAAAGCAGTAGCACAAACTCGAACTTCCCGAGCTGTGCCTCGAGCCATGTGCGGCGCACGCCCGCGGGCGGGTCGAGCAGGGGCGGAATCTCCTGCGCGGCAACCTGACCGGCATCGAACTCCCACTTCCCGTCAGACCCCGTTATCCGGATCTGCTCGCGCGAGCAGAGTTCTCCGTCACACAGGACAAGCCCCAGTTCGATCGGGCTCCCGGGGTGTGGGGTGGCGGGTGCGTCGGCCAGNCCGGTCAGCTCGTAGGAGCGCCCCTCCTGCTCGTTGATCCAACGCACGGCCGCTTCGGCGGGCGCAAGGAAAGGCTCAGGGATGTCCTCGCGTAGGAGCATGGCGTGCCCTGCAGAGTGAAAGTCCGGTATAGCATAGCGCCAACGCCTTCCCGGAGCGCGCCGTTTGAACGAAGCAAACTGGTCAGAGCCGACTCGGGAACCCCGGGTGCGCAATGGCTGGCTGGTCCTGGCCCTGTCGCTGCTGACGGTTGGCGTCTACACGATCGCCTGGCTGTACCGCCTTCAGCAGGAGCATCCCCGTCGGCCGGGCATCGATCCGCCGGCCGCGCCGTGGCTGGCACTGTTTGTCGTGTTCACGGCAGGCATGTTCGCGACGTTCGCGGTCAGCGGGTACGGGACATGGGACAGTTGGGACGCCGCAACCAGCGTGCAGCGAGGTTGGTTCAGCGCGGGGCTGGCAGTCGCGGTGCTGTTCAACGCGTGGTTCGGTTTCGGCGCGTATCGACTGACGGAACGGTTCAAAACGCTCGCGGNCGCTGAATCCCTGTTTCGTCGGGCGCAGCCCGCGCTGCTGACCATCGGCGTCGTCCTGGAAGCGGTTGCAGTCATTGCGCCCGTCACGATGGAGGTGGGACTGGTCGAAGTCCCTGAGACGGTCGAATACGTGATCGTGATCGCCGGCCACATTGGTACCGGCAGTCTGCTGACCTGGGNGATCGTGTTGCACAGGGACGCGAATGTCCTTGCGGAGCGNCGCCTGGNGTCCGNAGCGGCGTCTGCCGAGTCGTAACNGCTGGCCGCTGACCGCGCCGATCGTTCGNGATGCGACGCGGNAGTGATCCGTCGTGCCGGGCCGCCCGCGTCGACACAAGGTCACCAGCTTCGAGGCGCTGAGCCTAGTCAGCCTGAGCGAGCCGGCCGCTCCAGGGTTCCCGCTCCAGTACATCGAGCCGCTCGAGTAGCCCACCAATCGCTCCGGTCAGCCGTGCTGCTTCCATGTCGCCCTGTTGCGCAAGCCCCAGCGCGCGCTGGTAGGCGCCGAGCGTCGCCGTTTCCTCGGCGGGAAAGTCGCCGCTGCAGTCGGGGTGCATGAAGTCGGCGATCGCGGCGAATAGCCACGGTGCGCGTGTCTCCTGGTAGGCCTCCGGGAAGAATCCGCGCCAGAGTCCGGCGAGGTAATCTGCCTCGTCCAGTGCACGGCCAAGACCCAACGCCTGCCGACTAGCCGCTGACATGCCCTGACCGTAGATCGGGTTGAAGTGGCAAATGCTGTCGCCGACGGGGAGCAGCCCTTCCGGGAATCGCTCCAACTGATCGAAGCGCCGACGGATGCCTTTCGGGAACCGGTAGTGCGCGGGTTCTCCGATCGGTGTCGCGTGAGCGACGAGTTCATGCAGCGGCGAGGGCGGCGTGGTTGCGAGGTATTCAAGGAAACCCTCGAAGTCCCGCGNCGGATAGTCACCGAAGCGTCCTCCGCATGACACGAGCCATGTACCGTCTTCCATGCGGNCCAGCGCCCCGCCGNGCGTCGGGTACTCGGAGTCGGGGAGCGGCGCGACGAAAAAGCCGACGTCTTCGAACAGGCCCGGATCGTCCGGTTGCATGAACACGCTCGTGTATGCGAAGTCGCAGTTGACGACGTTCTCCGGGGGTGCGTCGTAGCCCATCGCTTTCAGCNACTCGAGCGTCCGCCCGGTTTTCCCCATCGCATCGAGCGTGAGGCTGGCACGACGTTCGGNGCCCGCGTCGTCCACGATCCCGAGTACACGCCCGTCCTCACTGAGCNGATCGCGGACACGGACNTCGTATTCGAAGGTGACATTGCCGAGAGCTTCGACCCGTTGCCGCACCGAATATTCGAGAAGCCCCCGGGTCTGTACGTACATGGGTCGCCCGGCCGCGGGTGGCGGTTTCGGGACCATCGCGCCCATCGCGTAAGACTTGCCNGTGGGCAGAAAGAAGTAGAACTGGTCCNGGCGCGGCAGCACCGAGCCCGCTTCGCGCAGGTCTTCGAGCAGGCCNGGCATCAGTTCGGCCATGATCTTGAGGCCACCCGGAATGAGCGCGTGGAAGTGCCGACCCTNGGGNATGCCGGGGCGGAAGGCAGGCGCCGTCGGTGCGGGGTCTTTCTCGAGGACGGTCACCTGATCGAAGTGGTCGGACAGGACGCGCGCGGACACGAGTCCCGCCATTCCGCTACCGACAACGATGGCTTGGTCGAATCGGGCCATGGGTGCGCTCNGCGCAATACGACAGGGGTACCAGTGTCCTGATGACCCGGGACAGGTCAATGGCGGTGTTGCTCCACAGCTCGCGAGTGGCTCNCGCNGGAGAGCGCNAGCAACGTTCCTTCCACCCGACCGGTGCGGTAGGCTGGCGGCGTCATCGGTATCGAGGAGGTTCACTTGGCGGATCATGATCAGAAGCGGGGGGCATCGGAGGTCGAGATTCCTGAATTCGAAAGCACCGCATTCACGCGGCCCCCGCCGCTGTCCGAAGCGACGGTCGCCATCGTGACTTCCGCATCGCTGCACCATGCAGGCCAGGAAGACTTTGCGCCGACCGACATCGGCTATCGCGAGCTGTCCGGGTCCAAGCGCGACTATCAGACGGGGCACTGGAGCCCGAACTTCGACAGCGTGGGATTTGCTGCGGACATCAATACCGTCTTCCCGATCGATCGCCTGAACGAGCTCGCTGAGTCGGGCCGGATCGGCAGGGTGTCAGAGACGCACCTGTCCTATGCGGGCAATCAGTTCGACCTGTCAGGCGTGCGCCTCGACAGCGGGCCGGCCGGCGCCAAACTGCTCCGTGAACGCGGCGTTGACATCGTTCTGCTGACACCTGTCTGACCGCTCTGTACGCGTACCGTGAGTACGCTTGCCCACGTCTTCGAAGCCGAAGGCCTTGCAACCGTCACGCTGGGGTCGATTCAGAAGCAGATCGAAGGCGTTGCGCCGCCGCGGGGTCTGTACTGTGACTTCCCGTTGGGACGACCGCTCGGCAAACCGCGCGATCCGGAGTTTCAGCACGCGGTCCTGGAACATGCGTTCGGGCTGCTCGATGCGAAAGCGCCCATCCTCGAGACGTTTCCCGAGACGATCGGGGACGATGGCGTGTCCGGTCTTGCGTGCCCGCTGCCGCCTCGTTTGAACGACAAGCTGCATCCGGCCATCGATGAGCTTCGTGGTCTTCGATCCGCTTATGAGCGTGCGGTTGAGCAATATGGCAACCATGCGGGTCCGGGTCGCACGGTATCCGCGGACGGGCTCGAGCAGGCGATCGAAGCGCTCGTCCGCGTCATCGACGGGACGCCCTGGAAAGAGGCAGGCATACCCGGGATCCCCGCCCGGGTCGCGCAGGACATCCGCGGCTACTACGAACTTGCGGCGTTGGGTCTGTCGGATCACGTACCTTCCGCATGGTCGGGAACACGGTGGTTTGCCTATCAGACTGAAGCGGGCAAGGTCGTGATGGCCGCCCGCGCGGCGATGCGCGAATCCGGTGAGAAGCGACCGATCTGGTTCTTCATGGCGCCGGCCGACTTTCAGGACGAGGCACCCGCCAATGGCTGAAGCAATCACGGGGCCGGTATGGGCCGCACGCAACTGGTCGGCTGATGCGGGCGAAGGCAGCATTCACGACGACGCAACGGCCGAAGACCTCGGCTTTCGCGGCGGCACTGTCGCGGGTGATGTGCACATGAACCAGTTTCCGCCGGTCCTGATCGAAGTGTTCGGCGATGCGTGGTTCGAACGCGGGAACCTGTCGCTCAATTTCCGCAATGCAACGGTCGACTGCGAGCGGGTTCAGGTTTTTGTCGATCCGCTCGAGCCGGGTTCGCATCAGACGCAGGTGTGGATAGAACGTGAAGACGGCCTGCTCGTCTGTGCCGGCACCGCGGCGCTTGGAGATCATTCAGGCTCGGAACTGCGCACCAGGGATCTGCGTCCGTGCGATCCCAGCGAACTCCGGATCATGAGCCGGCTCCACCCGGGTCTTTCGCTGGGGGAGTACGACGTCTTTACGTCGCCCGACAAGCAGTTCCAGCGGTTCGACACAGGCGTGATCAGCGATCCGCTCGACTGGTACCGGCACGGCTCGCCATGGGGTGAGTGCGTCGCTGCGCCCTGCACGATCCTCGAGTATCTGTGGGCCTACCCGATGCAGGGCATGCGGCCCCACGTTGGCGAAGACTGGGTGGGCCTTTTTGGCGCGATCGAGGTCGGTCACGTCAACGGACCGTTCCTGCTGAACCACAACTACCACCTCGAGAGCCGGGTCGTGTCAGTCGGTCAGAGCCCCCAAACCGAAATCGTCTGGTACGAGACCACCGCACACGATCAGGCGGGTTCGCTCGTTGCGAGCCTGTTCATGCAGTCCCGCGTCATGAAAGCATCCTCCCCGGCGTACCGCGAAGCGGAGTGAGCCACACAGGACCATCCAAGGAGCCTACCCATGCTCGATCTTCACTACTGGCCAACTCCCAATGGCAAGAAAGTCACCATTCAGCTGGAGGAGTGTGGGCTCCCCTACCAGATCGTGCCGTGCAACATCGGTCGGGGGGATCAGTTCAAGGACGAGTTTCTTGCGATCAACCCGAACAACCGGATGCCTGCCCTGGTCGACCATGATCCCGCGGACGGAAACGGTCCGCTGTCCGTATTCGAGTCGGGCGCGATCATGCTCTATCTGGCGGAGAAGACCGGTCAGTTCATGCCGTCGGACGCGCGCGGGAAATACGAAGTCGTGCAGTGGCTGATGTGGCAGATGGCCAACCAGGGGCCAAAGACCGGCGAGTGTGGGCACTTCCGCCGACTGGGTGACGGACAGGGAGATCAGACCTACGCCGTGACGCGCTTCACGGACGAGGTCAATCGTTTCTATGGAGTCCTGAACAACCGACTCTACGATCGGCGCTACCTTGCCGGGGACGAGTACACGATTGCGGACATGATTTGTTACCCCTGGACGGTTGGCTGGGAGGCCCAGGGACAGGACATCAACGAGTTCCGGTACTTCAAGCGCTGGTTCGATGAGTTGAGCGATCGGCCCGCGGTGCAGCGGGGTATGGCCGTAGGCTCGGACCTTGCGAACAGCTTTGCGGACATCTCCGAAGACGAAGCGAAACGCCTGCGCGCGATGCTCTACAACCAGCGTGCACGACCTGCGCCGGAGACGGGCGGGATCGAGTCCTGATCTGGCCGAGCCGCGCCTTCGCGGCAAGCGTTGGACGGCGCCCGCGGCCTCGATCCGCTTGATGAAGTCCGTGAGCGTCGTCTTCGCGCCGGCGCAAAGGTGCTGCGCGCCCACAGAGATTGGACGCCGGTCGGCGCGCAGGGGTTGCATGCCGCGCAGGCCTTTCACCTTCCCCTGTCGCAGTCCAGAAGCCACCCAGAGCCGCCTCCCCAGGGCCGCTTCAATGCAGGCTACTTGCCGGTAAGTTCCGCCATGCCCTCTGCGACCACACCCGCCTTCTCCTCGTCCCACCACCACGTGTCGAGCCATGCGGGCCGCAGCAGCCTCGGCGGATCGTCCGGTTGACCGAAACGGTTCCAGTAGACCAGCCGATAGCCCGGAGCAGCGAGCCCCGGGACGTAGTAGAAGCTCCACAGCAGGATGCGATCAAGCGCGCGCGTCGCGGCATAGAAGTCGTCGATGTTCCGCGCAGCCATGACGTGTTCGATCATGGCGTCGACCGCGGGATTGCGGATATTCCCCCAGTTCTGACCGCCGTCGGAATCCGCCGCACTTGTCCCGAGCCGGTTGCGCAACATGATGCCGGGCACATTCGACGCGGTGAAACCCATGTGGGTCGCGTCGAATTTGCCGTTGCGCGTCCGGTAGAGCCAGTTGGAGGTTTCCATGGCGCGCGCGGACGTCTCGATGCCGATCCGGTTGAGCCACGCCATGAAGGGCAGTTCCTGACGGAGGCCGAACGGCGAGCCGAAGATGAAGTCGATCTCGAACGGCTGGCCTGTTTCGACGTTGGTCATGACGCCGTCCCGAATCTCCCAGCCTGCTTCCTTCATCAGTGCCAGCGCTCTCTTGACGTTCTCGCGGTTGTAGCCGAAACCTTCGGTTTCGTTGCCGACCCATTCGTGCGTGAAGACCCGGTCCGGGATCTTCCCGCGCCAGGGTTCGAGCAACTCCAGTTCCTTTTCGGACGGCATGCCGCTCGACGCCATTGGCGAGTTGTAGAAGTAGCTCTTGGCATAGTTGTAGAAGCCGTACATCAGTACCCGGTTGGTCCACCGAAACTCCGACATCAGCCACAGCGCCTCGCGTACGCGGATGTCCTTGAACTTGTCCACGTCGAGGTTCCAGATGACGGGCGCCCATAATCCCCACGGGCGTGAGAGGTCCACCAGTTCACGCTTGAAGTGACCAGCCCTGACTGCCGGGAAGCCGTAGGCAGTCATCCAGTTCTTGGACACCGTCTCGGTGCGTACGTCGATGACGTCGCCTTTCTGGGACTCGAGCATCACGGACTCGTCGCGGAAATAGTCGAACTTGATGCGATCGAAGTTGTAGCGTCCGACGTTGACCGGCAACTCGGCACCCCAGTAGTCGGGGACGCGTTCGAGGGTCAGGTTCCGGCCCAGCGAGTATTCGCCCACCCGATAGGGGCCGCTGCCGAGCGGGGGTTCGACCGTGGTCTTCGTGATGTCGCGGTCTTTCCAGTAGTGCTTCGGAAGGACGGAATAGCCGCCAACGACGTAGACGAGGTCCGGATTGCTCAGCGCGCCTTCACGCGTCGCGAAGAGTACTTCGCGCGGGCCGATCTGCTCGATCGTGCCCAGTTCACGCAAGGCCGTACGCACCCCGGCGGCGCCCTTGTCCCGCAATGTTTCGAACGTGAAGATGACGTCGTCGACGGTCAACGGCTTGCCGTCGTGCCAACGGGCGTCTTTGCGCAGGCGAATGGCGAAGCGGCGGTAATCGTCCGCTACCCAGATGCCTTCGGCGAGCCTGCTGTAGTACGCCGCGGGCTCGTCCTGTGCCTGCTCCAGCAGGCTGTCGTAGATCAATGCGTGCAGACCGCCGCGGGTGACGCCGGCGGCGACCCGGCCTTTGTCCAGAATGCCGTTGAAGCTGTCGAACGTGCCCATCTCAGCGGCCCGGATCGTGCCGCCCTTGGGGGCGTTCGGGTTGGCCCAGTCGAAGTGTTTGAAGTCGGGGCCGTACCTGAGCGGCTGCAGATACGACGTCCCGTGTCGGAACTCGTAGGTGTCGGCGATCACTGCGGGGGCGATCGCGAGTGAGGCGACGCCGAGCAGGAGCAGTGCGGCTGAGGTGTGGCGCAGTCCCATAGATGGATCAGCGGTGTTGGCGGCTCAGTATGGCATGGGGCCTCCGCGGCTGTAACGCAGCCGTTGCGCTCCATCGGACGGGTCCGGATACTCTCGTTGTCCATACGGAGTACCCACCTTGCTCAAAGCCGGAGCGACGATCCCGCCGTTTGCACTGCCGGACCAGCAGGGCGAGACCGTGCGCTCGGAAGAACTGCTGGCGCAGGGTCCGCTCGTGCTGTTCTTCTACATCGCTGACTTCACGCCCGGATGAACCGCTCAGGCGCGGGGCATACGTGATATGTACGAGCAAATCAGAGCGGCTGGGGTCAACGTCCTCGGTATCTCTCAGCAGGACGAGTTGAGCCATCGTCGGTTCGCGGCTGCGAACTCGCTNCCCTATCCGCTCCTTGTCGACCGGCGCAAGCGCACAATCCGCGCGTTTGGCGTCAACGGGCCCTTTGGCTTCGGGGTGCGACGAGCGACGTTTGCGATCGGCAGCGATGGCGTGATCGTCGACCGCCTGGTAGACGACTTCTTCATCGGCAATCACCTTGGCTTCATCAATGAGGCGCTGCCGCGCCTGAAGCAGAAGCTTTAAGGCTCGATGGTGATTGCCTGACGTGGACAGCTTCGCGCCGCGCGTTCGGCCTTAGNCCGCAGCGCGTCGTCGAAGTCGGTTGCAATCACGTGCGACAGGTCGTCCTCACCAACCTCGAACACCTCGGGTGCCCGCTCCATACATTTCGCATGACCTTCGCAAAGTGACTCATCGATCGTGATCTTCATGCGTTGGATGCCCCACCGGTTTGTTCGGCGCGCGAGCGTCCAGGACACCTCATTTGACCGCTCTCACGAGCATGCGTTTGATCCCGCCGACGTGCAGCGAACGCGGCACCATCTCAGGCTCCGCCGCAAGTTCGAGCTTCGGCAGAACGGGCAGCAGCGCGTGGAAGATCGAGCGCATCTCCCAGCGGGCGAGGTTTGCTCCGAGGCAGAAGTGTTCGCCGAATCCGCCGAATGCAAAGTGGTCGTTCGGATCCCGCGTGATATCGAATCGATATGGGTCGGGAAAAACCTCTTCGTCGCGGTTGGCGGATGGATACCACATGACCACCGACTCACCTTTGCGAATCGTCTGGCCGCGAATGATGACGTCCTCCATTGCCGTCCGCTGGAACTGGATGACAATGGACGTCCAGCGCAGGATCTCCTCAACCGCCGACGGGACGAGCTCTGGGTTGTCGACCAACAATTGAAGTTGGTCCGGGTTCTCGATCAGCGCCTTGATGCCGCCGGTGATCGAGTTGCGCGTCGTTTCGTTGCCGGCCGCGAGCAGGATCGTGAAGTACGCGGAAATCTCCCGCGCGTTCAGTTCCCTGCCGTCAACCTCCGCCTTCAGCAAGGATGAGAGCATGTCGTCGCCGAGGCCGTCCGCGCGGCGTTTCTTGACGAGCGCTTCGTTGTAGAGCCGCCATTCCTCACCGTTGCGGCGCAGCGTCTGCTCGCGATTTTCACCCGGGAGTTGGTACTCGGGATCGGCCGCGCCGACCAGGGTTTCGGTCCAGTGGAAGATCTTNTCCCAGTCTTCCTCGGGCACCCCCGCCATCTCGCAGATGGCAGCGACGGGCAGCTTGGCCGAAAGCTCGTGAACGGCGTCGACCGCTTCCTCGCTGCCCTTGGCGGCGAGGTCTTTGGCGAGCACGTNGGCGAAATGGCTGACGTAGTTTTCCGCCATGTGGCCAAAGTGATCTTCGAGTGCGCGCATCATGCGCGGGGTGAAGTGTTTGCTGACGAGCGAGCGGTGCTGACGGTGCTCCGGTGGATCGAGAAAGATGAAGTCCGGTGGGTCTTCCGGTGAGCCGCCAAAACGGTTTGCGGCGCGGACTCTGCCGCGCTGCCCCATCTGAATTGATTCGGTGTCGGACATGCGCAACANCTGGGTATTCGAGAACAGCTCCGGACTGCGGGAAATGAATCCGATGTCTTCGTGTTTGGTGATCGCCCAGAACGGTTCATGGTGCGGGCGTTCGTACCAGAAGACGGGCGCGTCCCGGCGGAGCAGGTCCCACGCGGCCCACGGGTATCCGTCTCTGACGTAGAGCCCGGTATCCGTGATGTCCAGGTTGGCGAGGGTTAGCGGCTGTGCGTTCATGTATTCCCTCTGTGGTAGCGTTTGGGCAACCTATCATGGCCATTTACGGCCTGTCACGAAGTCCAGGACAGCTACGGGAGCACAACACGCGATGCCCACGCTCATTCGCCCCGACGGCGCGGAGATTCACTACGAAGTCCACGGCTCGGGTTATCCGCTCCTCTTGCTCGCGCCCGGTGGTGTCAGCAGCGAGATTGCCGCGTGGGAACGTAGCGCGTTCAACCCGATCGAACGGTTCAGCTCCGATTTCATGGTGATTGCCATGGATCAGCGGTACGCTGGAAGAAGTCGGGCACCGCTCGTGNCCTTCTCCTACGAGCAGACCCTGGGNGATCAGATCGCCGTGCTGAACGACCTGACTCTGCCGCGGGCGCACGTCATGGGCGGCTGCATCGGCTGTGCATTTGCGTTGCGGATGATGGATGAGGCGACCGCGCGGGTCAGTGCTGCCGTTCTCCAGGACCCGGTTGGTCTCGATGAGACCAACGGGATGGGAACCTACTACCGCCGTTTCAACGAGACGATTCGTGTCGCGCGGGCCGAAGGTCTCGGCGCGGTGGTTGCCGCGGCGAAGCAGAATCCNCGTTTCGTCGATAACCCCGCGGGCGGTCCGTGGTCACAGCGCCTGCACGATCAGGATGCCTTCGAGGGAGCGCTCATGTCGCTGGGCCGTGAGGGATACATCGCAACCGTGATCGACTTCCGGGACGGCATCTGGCCATGGCAGCAACCCTTCATCTCAGTGAACGAGGTTGCGGTCGAACGGATTCCCCACCCGCTTCTGATACTGCCCGGCAGCGACGAACTGCATCCCACCGGGGTGGCGGAGAAGCTTGCGGCACTTGCGCCGGATGCCGAACTGATGGACGTGGACTGTCGTGCGCCGGCCAACGTCGATGCGACCGTCGAGCATGTCCGGGAGTTCCTCCTGCGGAACACGCCGGCCTGAGACNCGGGCCTCAGTCGAAGGCGGACAGGACCAGGTCCTCGACGCGCTGCCATGATTCTGCGTTCGTGCGCACGCCCGCGAACATGATCTCCTCAGCGCCCGCATCGATGTACTGACCGCAGAGATCCTGCACGTAGTTGGGTGTCCCCCAGCAGTACCAGGGCTGGCGCGCCTTTTCCGCTTCCTTGTCGTCCCTGAAGAGGCGCAGAGGCAGGCAGACGGTCCGCTTGACCTCGGCCGGGTCACGGTCGAACGCTTCGCAGTGTTGGGTCAGCACATTCATCTTGTGAGTGAACACGTCGATCCCGCCCGGGTGCCAGAAGTCCATGTTGGTGATGTCGCCATACCGCGCACACGTGCGGAGCGTGCGTTTCTCGCCGTTGCCGCCGATCAGGATGGGAATGTGCGGACTTTGGGTGCAACCGGGGGCGAGTGGGGCATCTTTCAGTCGGTAGTACCGACCTTCGAAGCTGACGTCTTCGCCGACCGGCTTGGTGAACAGCATGCGGATGAGTTGGGTGGCCTCCTCGAGCCGGTCACAGCGTTCCCGCAGACTCGGGAAGTCCCATCCGTAGGCATCGTGTTCATACTCGTACCAGGCCGCGCCCAGCCCCAACTCCATGCGGCCGCCCGTGATGTGATCGAGCGTTACGCACATCTTCGCGAGCAGCGCCGGATTCCGGTACGTGTTGCCGGTCGCAAGGATCCCGAGGCGCACGCGCTCGGTCACTGACGCTGCTGCGGTGACCAGGGTCCAGCCTTCCAGCGCGTCTCCGTGGCGCCCGGCCGGATTGGCGGGCGGCATGAAGTGATCGGAGAACCACACGCTGTTCCAGCGGCCGGCCTCGAGCGTTTTGACGGTCGCCAGCACGTCGTTCCAGGTCGTGCCGTAGTTACTGATCTGTGCGCCAAACTGCATGGGGGCTCCGTGATGGGATGGGATCGCTTGGTATAGTGCCAGACATGTCAGAGCGTCGCTTTCGGATCTGTCCCATATGTGAAGCCGCGTGCAACCTCGAGGTGAAGCTCGAGGGAGAGCACATCATCGCGACTACCGGTGACGCGGCGGATACGTTTTCCGGCGGCCACGTCTGCCCCAAGGGGCTTGCGCTTCCGGAACTGCATGACGATCCGGCAAGAATCCGCGCGCCGCTCGTGAAGCGGGGCGGCGCGCACGTCGCGGTCTCCTGGGACGAAGCCTATGCGGCGATCGCGGCGGGGCTTGGGGGCGTCCGGGAACGACACGGGAATGCGGCGCTGGCGGTTTACATGGGCAATCCGACTGTCCACAACTTCGGGCTGACCCTGGGATTTTCCGAAGTTGTAAAGGCGCTGTCTCCGGGCCAGTTCTACAGTGCAGGCAGCATCGATCAACTCCCGAAGAATCTCGCGTCCATGCTCATGTTCGGTAACGGGAATGCGGTACCCGTGCCGGATATTGAACGCACCGACTGCCTCGTCGTTATCGGCGCGAATCCCATCGTCTCGAACGGCAGCCTGTGGGTCGTGCCGGGCTTCCGCAGGAAGCTGGCGGCGCTCAAGGCGCGCGGCGGACAGATGGTTGTCGTCGACCCGCGGCGCAGTGAAACCGCCGGGGTAGCGGACCTGCACCTGGCCGTCCGCCCCGGGACCGACGCCTGGCTGCTGGCCGGGCTGTGTGCCCGTCTGATTGAGCGTGGTCGCCGCCCGGAACTGCCCGCCCGGGGTATCGAGCTCCTGACTGACGCGCTCGCAACCGTACGCAGTGCCGAGACTCGGTGTGGGCTCTCGGCCGGAACAATCGACGCACTGGCAGACCGGCTCATGGCGGCGCGCAGACCGGCCGTGTACGGGCGCGTTGGAACAACGCTCACGCGCTTCGGCACACTGACGAGTTTCCTCATCGAATGTGTGAATGTGCTGACGGGGTCGCTCGACCGCGCGGGGGGCGCGCTGTTTCCGGAGCAGGCCTACGTCGCGCCGCCGCGCCGACGCGTCGCGCAGACGTTTGGCAGATTTACGTCCCGGGTCCGCGGCTATCCCGAAGTGATGGGAGAGTTGCCGGTGGCGGGTCTTGCCGAAGAGATCGAGACGGAGGGGACCGGTCAGATCCGCGGTCTGGTGACGATTGCGGGCAATCCAGCCGTGAGCACGCCCGACTCTGATGGCATGGCACGGGCGCTCGGCCAGCTCGAATTCATGGTGTCAGCCGACATTTACTTGAACGAGACCACCCGGCACGCTGACGTAATTTTGCCGGGCACGTCGCCGTTCAATGACAGTCACTACGATCAGTTCCTCGGGTCGATGGGATATCGGAACAACGCCCGCTACTCGCCTCCGGTTCTGCCGCTTCGCGATCGCCCGGACGAGTGGCGCATGATGCTGGGCATGGCAGTTGCGATCCGTGAAGGGCGCCCCGGCGCGCCGGAAGAACTGGACGCGTTCGAAGACGAAGTCGTCGTGGCCGCAATAGCGCGCCACGTTGGCGGCGACGGTGTGCTTCGTGGACGCGACCCTCACGAGATCTTCCAGGCAATTGGTCCCGCGTGCGGCATGGAGCGCCTGCTGGACCTTGGCGTGCGTGCCGGCCCCTGGGGCGATGGGTTTGGTTCCCGGGAAGGCATCACTCTCGAGGACATGGCAACGAGCCCGCACGGGATCGATCAGGGACCGCTGCGACCGCGCCTTGCTGAGGTTGTCTTCAATGAAGACGGCGAGATCAACCTCGGGCCTGACGCAATCATTCAGGACATCGAACGACTGCGTCAGGAGGGGACGTCAGACGGGCTGCTGCTGATTGGCCGCCGGAACATTCAGACCAACAACTCGTGGCTGCACAACCTCCCCGCACTCGGTGCGGGGCCCCGGCGGGCCATACTGGAGATGCATGTCGCCGCCGCGAACGCCCGGGGCATTGCGGATGGTGAGGAGGTTTGCGTGGCATCGGGCGCGGCAGAAGTGCGTGCAACCGTGCGACTGCACGCCGAGGGCGACCCGGACACCGTCGTCCTGCCGCACGGCTTCAGCGAACTGAGCGATGCCAGCCAGCCTGAGCAGCGACGCGGCCCCAACAGCAATCGCCTGGCGCCGGCCGACCATATTGACGGCCTGAGCGGCACTGCCGCCTTGAATGCGATACCCGTCGAGGTCACTCGGCTCGGGTGAGTCTGTCTGAACGGGATCCGCGCAAGCGGATTCAGGCGTCCAGTTCCTCCGGCAGCCTGACGAAGGGCTGCGGTACTTCCGCCTTCGACATGCCGGCGACACCGGTATAGCCGTTGTGTTCTTCCTCGATGTGCAGCGTGCGCTCGGGGATATCGAAACGCGTTCCGGCGACACACTCGTGGATTTCCCCGGTTGCCGGGTCCTGAAACCGGAACATTCCGCTGGTGATGTAGATGTGCATGGAGACATCGTGCCAGTGGATTGGCGTGCCCGCCGACGGTGGTGCCTCGAATTTCGAGCCGTGAAAGCCGTCTCTCTCGATCTCGTCGAGTGCCTGTTGATCGTCCTCGAAATAGCTGTGCTGAACGGTGATGGTCATGGTGTGTCTCCCCCTTTTCTTCCTGGGTGGCCCTGCAGCTTACTCCTCGGCGATGAGAGCGTCGTCTTCGCCCTGCAGAAAACGCAGACTGCGGGCGAGCGGGTCTGCGTCGGGCAACGCATGGCCCAGTCCGTCGACGACGTACAGCGCGCCGCCGCCCAGGCCGGCGCGCTGGCTGAGACCAATCGCAAACTGGGTGTCGAGATGGTTGAAGTCTTCGTTGCCGGTCAGGAACACGAAACGATGGGCCGAGAGGGCCCGGAGTTGGGTGTCATTCAACGGTTCCACGGGATTGGCCCCGCAAATGTAGATCGCCCCGCGATAGGTTTCGTAGTAGAGCGGCATCATCATGCTCGCGACGCGCCCTCCGCCCGAGAACCCGGACAGGAAGGTGCGCTCCGCGTTGAGGGAAGCGAGGCCGATGCCTGCCGCGTGGTGCGCGGCCGCAAGCGGTGCGAGGAGCGCGAGCGCGACGCGCCGCGTCACCGCAATCTCGTTTCCCGAGTCGTTTGCACCGATCCAGACGAGGTTCTCCGCGTCGAGCACCGCCGCCCAGTCGGGCGGCATGCGCGCGCCGGGTTTGGGGCTGATGTAGACGAGGAGTCCGGGCGGTTCGCTCGCTGCTCCGGACGGTACATAGAGCTCGAACGACAGTTGTTCGTCCTCGCCGAGCGATTCCATGAGGTCGTCTTCGACGGCGGGTAGCTGTGCCCGGGTGACCGCGAGCGTGCTGTAGCCCTTCTGCTGCGAAGGAGAGAGCGTATCGTTGTCCATGACCGCATCATGGCACGATCCATTTGGGCGTTTTGATCCGCTCTTGCATGCGTTTCTCATGGAGGGGTTCGTGGGGTACGGTAGAGGGCGTTGGAACGATCAGAACTGAAAGGAGGATGGCCGGCGACATCGGCCGTCAAACGTGTATGAGCGACATCTTCGAACCAAGGGACATGAACCGCCTGCAGGGTCGTCAGGCCCGGACCGACGGGTGGGTTGGCGGCCGTGCGGATACGTGGCTCGGGCATTACCAGGAGACCCCGGCCAGCCGGGTGGGCGCCGACGGCAGGCGCATGGTGGGTGACCCGGAATACGCTGCCGATGTGGCTGAACAGGTGCGGGAGTCCGATGAGACGTTTGCGGCCCGCCTTGCCGACTCGGGCCTCCGCGTGGAACCGCTGACTCCAGGCATTGGCGCCGTCATTCACGGCATCGACCTCGCCCGGCCAACCGATACGCAGGTCGACCATGTGCGTGAGATCTTCCTTGCGCGCAAGGTTGTGTTCTTCCGCGATCAGGGCCACATCTCATCAGATGAGCAGATGGCGTTTGCAAAGCGGTTCGCGGACATTGGTCTCGCCTACGGTCGGCAACACAAGCTGGCCGAAACGACGCAGACGCTCGACGACCAGCCGGAAGTACTCAAGCTTTATTCGAACGAGAAACGACCGTTCTCGGCCTCGAACTGGCATTCTGATGTCAGCTGGTCGGATCGGCCGCCGCTTGGATCGTTGCTGCTGTCGCGCAAGGCGCCGCCGGTAGGCGGGGACACGATGTTCGCCGACTCGTATGCCCATTGGGATGCACTGAACCCGGTTTTGAAGGAGTTCCTGGAAGGCAAGCGTGCCCTGCACGGCAGAGGCGGTCGGGACGAGGTGGCGCATCCGGTCTGCCGGACCCACCCCGTCACCGGGCGCATGGCGCTCTACGTCAATCCCACGTTCACCAACTCGATCGAGGGGATGGACGAGGCGGACTCCGCCCGGCTGCTCGCGCAGCTCTACGCCAAGATGTATTCGACGCCGGAGTACATGTGCCGATATCGCTGGTACACGGGATCGGTCGCCATGTGGGACAACCGTGCCTGTCAGCACTATGCGGTCGGTGATTTCTGGCCGCACGAGAGAAAAATGGAACGGGTGACGCTCGTTGATCCGGACCCGGAAGACGAACTGCCCTTCTGGCAGGATGCGAGCGGCGAGCGCCACTACAGTGAACGGCTTGTCACGGAGACGGAAATGGCAACGCCGGTCGGCGCTGCCCGGATGGACTAGGGCCGTCAGGAAGCAACGGAGTACGCATGGACGAAATGACCCGGATCGCGAAGCTGCAGCCGCCCGAAGGCCGGGTGCGGCTCGTCATCGATACCGACACCTACAACGAGATCGACGATCAGTTCGCGATTGTCCACGCGCTGCTGTCTCCTGACCGCCTCGACGTGGAGGCCATCTACGCCGCGCCATTCTTCGCCGAGCGGGCGCCCAAGCCGCGTTCGACCGGGCCCGGTGACGGGATGGAGAAGTCGTACGACGAAATCGTGCGGGTTCTCGGACTGATGGGCAGATCCGCCGACGGGCGGGTGTATCGCGGCTCGACGGAATATCTCCCGGACGACGCGACACCTGCACCCACCAGTGACGCCGTGGAAGACCTGATTGCCCGCGCACGTTCGAGTGAGGAAACCCTGTACGTGATGGCGATTGGCGCCATTACCAATGTCGCGTCGGCCATTCTGGCGGCGCCGGACATTGTCGATCGCATTGTCGTGGTCTGGCTTGGCAGCCACGCGTCATGGTGGCCGCATACCAAAGAGTTCAATCACTTCCAGGATGTGCCGGGCGTCCGGGCGCTCTTTGGCAGCGGCGTTCCGCTCATTCACATCCCTTGCATGGGTGTCGCGTCCCACCTGCTGACCAGTCCGGCCGAAATGCGTGATCAGGTGGCAGGTCGCACGGCGATCGGCGACTACCTCGTGGAACTCGTCGAGACTTACGAGTACCGGCGCGAGCACGCCTGGTCCAAGGTCATCTGGGACATTGCGTGTGTCGGCTGGCTGCTGGACCCGAAGTGGGTACCCACGCAGCTCACCCACGCGCCGATCGCACAGGACGACGGGACCTTCAGCTACTCGAAGCGGCGCCACCTGATCCAGCAGGCTTACTTTGTCGTGCGGGACGCCGTATACGGAGATCTGTTCGGCAAGCTGCGCGAGATGGACTCGTAGCGCTCGTCGTGTGAGAGATTGTCGTCTCCACCAGCACAGTAGCGGTGTATCGCGCCACTCTTACTGAATCAGGGAGGATGATTCATGTCTACAGCCACTCTGCTGGTCCATGGCATGGGCACACGCACAATCCTGGGGAGTTCAAGGCATCGTTCAGGAAGGCAATGGAAGATGCAACGGAGCGCTTTGGGCAGTTAAAGGATGACCTTTTCGAAGGGGTCGTGGTTGAGGAGTTCAACTACAGCGGCTATTTCGACGCCATCAGGAAACAGTTCGCGGAGAATGCGGCCGCGCGGCAGCAGGGCTTTGGCTTCCTGACCGGGTCGGGATTCG
>PBVL01000066.1 GCA_002728675.1 Gammaproteobacteria bacterium | reverse complement strand
TGAATCGTCTCGGCGCTTTCGACCGGCGGCTTGTTCTGGTTCAGAGGCGTTCTGAAGCCGACTGCCGCAAGCTGGCCGTCGATGAACACCAGTGGAGTGGTTTCCCGGAGCTTGCTGGTGCGGCCGTCGTTGCTGTCCCGGTGTGTCCGGTAGAACAGAATGTCGACCCGGTCTGGTACCGGCCGTGGTTCACGAGGACGTCGTCGTGGAACACGATGGGGGTGGTCTCAGTGCGCTTGGTCGTGAGTCCGTCGTCGGTGACTCTGAAGGTGCGGTAGAAGACGACGTCGACGTTGTCGCCGTAGGTCTCCACGAAGTCCGGCGCCCCGAGCCGGGCCATGGCGAACGCTCGCGAAGTCCCCGTGTCGAGTCGGTCGATCGTGTGGCGATTCGTCGCCTGGCGCGCNTCCCAGTCATGGGANGCGGTGCGGGCGTACGATGAGTCCACGTATGTGCTGCCGCTCCCGTTGCCGGCCCACGGACGAATTTCGCCGATCATGTGGGGACNGGCCAGTGCGACGACCGCGGCGAGNATCACCCAGCCCGGCTTGGCCCGGCCGACGTCTTTCCAGAACGAGTTACGCCGGCGCCGGCGCAGCACGGGGTCGTCCGCATCGTGGGTCGTGGAGGCCATGNGCATGGCCCTCGCTTCGGTTGCCGTGGAGNATNACTACCGAGCAAGCAAACACCTTGCCAAAGCGCGTATGCGGACGTTTAGCGCGGAGAATCATGGACTTGCGGAAGACCGTGCGGCCAATCGGGCGCCGGGCGTTGGTGCGGGGCACCAACGGGTGGCGAGAACCCNCACCCGCCCACGCCCCCTTGATCACGCTGAATCGAAGCGGGTTGCCCCGGAACGTTCGATGAACGCCTGCGCTGGCTCCTTGCCCGAATCGGCGCGAACCCGACCAATNCTGATTGCACCGTCGCCGACCGCCAGCACCATGCCGTTGTCGTCGGAGCTCAGGATGTCCCCAGGGGTCCCGCCGCCGTCCACCCGCTCGGCATCGTAGAGCCGNACCGGATCGCCGTTGAACCTCACCCACGCGCCCGGCTGGGGGTCACAGCCGCGGATCAGCCGGTCAACTTCCTCCGCTGCCCGACTGAGGTCCACTACGGCATCGGCATCCTTGACGAGGCCCTGATGGGTCGCCCGGGACTCGTCCTGCACGTCAAGGCTCGCCTCACCGGTGTNGATGAGGTTGACTGCTTCGACGATGGCGTCCACGCCCAGCGGTGCGAGTTTGTTGAAGAACAGNCTTCCGGTCGTNTCGGTGGCGTCGATTGTGACCCCGCCCTTCTGAACCACGACGGGACCGGTGTCGACCCCGGTATCGGGCNCGAAGATTGTCACGCCCACTTCCGGTTCGCCGTCGATGATCTGCCACTGCATCGCGTTGCCGCCGCGGTAGCGCGGCAGGATGGACGGATGGAAGCAGACACTCTTGTGTTTCGGCGCGTCGGTAATCGCCGCGGGAAGGAACGACGTGAAAGAGGCAAGCACGTTCAGGTCGACGTTGAGGGTCTGGTAGTCCTCGAGCGCTGCGGCGATCGGGTCCCCNGACTTTTTCTGAAAGTAGCGGCGCTGGACCACGCGCAGGCCCAGTTCACGCGCGTGCGCGGCAAGCGCGTCAGGGCGTGAACCGTCCTCCGGTGCGTACACGGTGGCGATTTCATGGCCGTCGGCCAGGAGTCGGTCGAGGCATTCGTTGGCCAGCGGGGCCTGTCCGAAAACGGCGAGTCGGAGNGCCATACAATCTTCCTTTTTGATGTCGGGGGCGGGCAGGTGTGCGTTATACAAACAGGTTCGGAGCCGCGCAAGCAGGCGCGGCTCGAGCCTGACGCGCCTCCGTACTCGGCGCCGGCGACGCCACCGGATCCGTCACGACGTGGATCGAAGCGTCAGTGCAGCGCGCCGCTTGCCCGCAGTGCCGCAATTTCGTCCGCAGTCCTGCCGAGGATGCGTGTCAGTACGTCGTCCGTATCGGCGCCCATGAGTGGAGCGGGCGCCCGCACGCCGTTTGGGCGTACCGCGTTGAGCCATGGGATCCCCGAATGGTCACGCACGCCGACGATCGGGTGCGGGAGGCGCTCGANGAAGCCGCGCGCGTTCAGGTGTTCGTCAGCGACGATGTCCCGCGCGGTGAAGCTCGGAAATGCTGGAATCCCCGCCGACTGGAGCACATGTGTGGCAGCCCACGGTGACCGGGACGCAGCCCATTGACCAACGATGCCCTCGAGTCGATCCTCCTGGGCCTTGCGCCCCTGTAACGTCGTGAGACTGGCGTCGTTGGCGAGTTCGGGGTCGATGATTCGAGCCAGTTCCGCCCACTCGGCGTCGTTCCGGCAGGCGATCGCGACCCAGGCCTGGTCGTCGTCGNAGCCGTCGCCGTCGCAGCGGAAGACGCCGTGCGGCGCCATGGCNATGTCGCGGTTGCCCCNGCGTTGACTGACGACCCCGTTCCACACGTAGTCGTACCAGCCTTCNGCGGCGAGTACCGCGGTCGCTTCCCACAGGCTGATATCAAGGTGATCACCCTCGCCGGTCGCGTCGCGGCGTGCAAGTGCGGAGACGACCGCCCAGGCGGCAGTGAGACCCGCAGTCGGGTCGGGCATCGAGAGGCCAATCTCGTCCGGTCCGCTGCCGAGGTAGCCGGTCATGTCGCAGAGGCCCGTGAGCGGGGCGGACGAAGGCCCGTAGCCGATGTATCTGGCGAATGGTCCTGACTGCCCAAAGCCACTGACGCTCGCGAGGATGATATCCGGCTTGATCGCGCGCAGGGTCTCGTAGCCGAGACCCAGCCTGTCGAGGACGCCGGTCGCGAAGTTCTGCACCACCACGTCGCTTTCCGCAACGAGATCCCTGACGATCGCGATGCCTTCCTCGGTGCGGAGGTTCACGCTGACACTGNGTTTGGCCTGCCCCCACTGGTTGAACACGCCGGACGTGTTGAGGTCCGGTGTCATCTCCGGGGGGTTGATCATGTAGCGTCGGTAGATGTCGGGCCGGGAGGCGGACTCGAGACGAATCACCTCGGCGCCCAGATGCGCGAGGTTCAGCGTGCAGAAGGGGCCGGCCCAGGCCCAGGACAGGTCGGCGACACGGATACCCTCGAGCGGTCGGCGGGGTGCGGCGACCGGCGTTCCGCGGGGTGTCGCCGGCGCGGGCAGATGCTCCACGTCGCCCGCGTGTTCGCCCAGTCGGGGCGGCGGGCGGCGCAGCGGCGCCCGGCCGTTCAGCGTCAGCACGGGCGCTGCGAGTTGCTCGGCGTGCCCGGTCGCTTCGTGTTCGACCGCCTGGAAAAAGCCGCGCGTTCGCGTGTGCTCCGATTCGTGCAGATCCTTGAAGCTCATCACCGGGGCAAAACAGATGCGCCGNCGCTGCCCTTCGTGAAAGAGATCGGCCGCCTTCCATTGTGAGATGAATTCGCCAACCAGGCTGTGAATGAGGTCCGGGTTGTCGGTGCGGCCCCGCAGTTCGCTGAACATCTCGACAGTCGCCCAGTCCGGGTTGCCCATGAACTCGACCAGACGATCCCACTGATCCTGCTCGACACAGATGAGGAAAATGGGCGCGTCCGCCGCCTGGAAAATCGACCATGGGATCAGCCGCCGCGAGTGGTAGCGGAGCGGCAGGTTCTGCATGTAGCTCCAGTTCGGCAGGGCGACCTCGATGACCGACGCCACATAGGACTGGATCGAGAGATCGATGAAGTCCCCGACGCCGGAGCGCACAGCGTCGCGCCAGGTTGCGAGCGCCACCATGGCCCCGTTGACGCCTGCCATCAGTTCACACTGGTGGCCAAAGACCTTGAGTGGCGGCTTGTTCGGGTCCGGGTCCGTGCCCGGCGTCAGCGCAGCCCAGCCGCCGGAGTTTGCGTGGATCAATTCGGTCGCGGCGTAGTCAGCGTAGGGTCCTGTCATGCCAAAGGCGGTGATCGACAGCACGACGAGGCTTGGCCGGTCGGCCCGCAGTTGTTCCGCGGACAGGCCGGTGGCTCCTGCTTCTGCCGGTGACAGCCCGACCACGAGGATATCGGCCCAGTCGATCAGAGACGGCAGTGCCGGGTCCCCGGGCTCGAAGGTCACCGAGCGCTTGTTCGGGTTGAGCGCGTGGAAGAGGGCCGAACGCTCGGGGTCCGGCACGTCGCCCTGAAACGGTCCGCGGTGGCGGGCGGGGTCGCCGCCGGTCGGCTCGACCTTGATCACGTCTGCGCCGTGGTCCGCGAGCAGGCGTGCCGCCCATGCGGTGCCGGCGTTCCCGGCGAGTTCGAGGACGCGGGGCGCGGCCGTTGCTTGAGGGGTGTCGTTCATAGGGCGGCGATTATGCCTTCGCCGTCGTCAGCGAGGCGACAGCGATTTGCGACGTGCATGTCTGCCGTGCGCTTCGCGTGATGCGCCGAAACGTCAGTGCACGCGTTTGATGTCTGCGAAGTTGGAGGCCTGGAGCAGACGTTCGGAGGCGACCGTCGAGTCCGGCCAGCTGTCGCCCATCAGTGACACGATCGTCGCGAACACCTCGGTCTTGAGGCGCTCCCTGCCGATCAGCACGATGCTTGGCGAGAGCGACGCTTCGGCGTCGAACGCCACGCTTTCCCGTTCGCCGTACTGCTCCGGCACCAGGTGACCCGGGTTGGTGTCGATGAGGAACAGGAAGTCCGACATGCGCTTCAATGTCGCCACGCTATCGCCCTGCAACAGTTTGCCCAGCACGGTGTCATATCGCTGGGTTTCGCCGAGCACGACTACAGCGCCATGCTGCGTGACGCCGAGCGGCAGGCGGCACTCGAGCGTGAGCGCGTTCAGATCGAGCCACGGCACAGGGTCGCCCGGGTTGTAGCCCTTGCGCGCGATCAGGTCGATGCACATGCCGGCGACTTCCTGGGGGCGCAGTGCGTCGACCGACTCGTCAACCTTCCTGACGAGGGCGTCGAAGGTCGGCCGCTGCAGTGTCTCCGACCCGATCAGGTCACGGCAGTAATCGTCGATCGATTCCGGTTCAGCAGCAAGCGTCCGCTCCGACGTGACGGGCACCAGCAGGGGCGGACTGAACGGCGTGAGACCTTCGAGGTGATCGCGGATGCGGCGCAATGTGCCGGTCAGCACCTCCTCGAAGCTGCCCTCGGCATCGATGATCTCGATCGTTTCGCCCCGTGCACGCAGGTAGTCGATTCCCTCGAGGTACTTGTCCCTGACCGCGGTCAACCCCTGCTCGAACAGTTCCCGGGGCTGGTCGCGTTTGCTCATGCGGGCATAGCAGGTCTCGTTGCTCGCGTTCATGAACAGCGTCAGATCCGGGCGCCGGGCGGACTTGTTGAGCTCCATGACCCGATCGAAGTCGGTGTTGTCATCGCTCTGGTAGACGAGGCTCGACAGGTAGTAGCGGTCACACACCACGATGTGGGTGGCACCATCGTCCGGGTCCCTCAGGAACGGGTCGATCTCCCGGCTGCAGTGGTCTGCCCGATTGGTGGCAAACGCGAGCGCGAGGGTCCAGTTCGGCACGTTGGCGATTTTTCGCGTGAGGACCTGACGGATGAAAATGCCCGCACTCGACGGGTCGTGAGGCTCAAAGGTCAGCTTGGCGCTGACGCCGGCAACGCCGGACAGGGCACGCACCACTTCTTCTGCCAGGCTGGTCTTGCCCGAACCATCGATTCCCTCGAAGACGATGAACACCCCGTCTTTCACTTCCGCCCCTTGCTGACTCTGTGCGCGACGACGATTTTCGGGAACGTTTCCAAAAAAAGCAAACAAATCATTAAGTTATCGGGAAACCGATGGGTTGAAGAACCCGAAGTCTTCGGTTGTGCGGAATTCGAGACCGGACTCGACCGCCGTGCCCTCGACGCCCAACAGACGACGCAGCGCTTTGTGCACGTGCTTCGGATAGATGATCGTGCCGTTCGTCTCGTCCACCTGGAGTGTTGCCGGGTCCATCCCGAACGCGTTGTGCCCCTCGTCGGTGAAGCCCACCTGGCGGTTGCCCCAGATTGCGTTCTTCTGCATCACGATGACGGAGCCGATCGGCCAATGGTCCTTGCCGTTGTCCGCGTTGTAGCGCGGCGTGCGTGCGAAGTCGGAGCCAATGACCACGGTCAGCCGTTCGGCGAAGCCGCGCGCCTCCGCCATGGTCCACAGCAGGTCGATCCCCTCGTTCAGATGCGAGAGCAGCGGTTCGTGTAGCGAGTCGTGGTTCTGATGCGTGTCGAAGCCGGACAGGATCAGGTCGGCAGCCGAGGCCACGCCGGCCTCGAACGCGGCCGCCGTGAGCTGGACCTGTTGCGGCAGGTTGCTGTCGATC
Source organism: Gammaproteobacteria bacterium (assembly GCA_002728675.1). GTDB lineage: Bacteria > Pseudomonadota > Gammaproteobacteria > Pseudomonadales > Azotimanducaceae. The sequence continues at coordinate 4,180 of PBVL01000066.1, read as the reverse complement.
TCGGGGTTGACGGTGACCCGCGGGAGCACATCGGCGTCGTCCGGCACGAAGTCGGCAAAACGCTCCAGCTCTCCGGCCGCGGCGAGGGCCGAGTCGTAGGCCTGCAGGTTGTCCCGGGTCCGTGCGAGCAGCGCTTCGTCATCGAGCATTCGCGCATTGCGGGCCCGGCGGAAGGCCCGAATGCGTGCCATGTCGTCAGGATTGCGATCGGTCTGGGTCGGATCCCACGCGCGCTGGTTCGTGTTCAGCAACTGGCGCAGTGAGTTGACGTCGTTCAGCCGCGAGAAGCGGATCAGATTCGCGGTGTCGCCAAAACCGCCGTAGTTGATGTAGGCGAGTGGCAACGTCGACGCCTGATGGGCAGCGAACATCGCGGTGATGGTTGGAAAGCCGCGCGCGTTGCGGCCGCTCCAGTTGTGCAGGACGCCGGTGGTGTGTGAGTTGGTCTGGGCGTCGACGCCGTTGATGACGACCATGTCGTTCATGTACTTGTCGAAGAACCAGGCATTGTTTCCGAACGGGGCGTAGGCGATGTTGCCGGCGGTCTGGATGCCTGAGGTGCTCGACCAATTGGTGATATCGGGCTGACCGCTCACGTTGACCTTGGGGTCACAGTAGCTGGTGACGTCCCATCCGCCGTCGGCCTGGAAGACGGCCAGCAGTGGACCCGCATAGCCGTCGTCGGCGGCGAACAGTCGGGTTGTCGGCAGCGAGAGCGCGGCGGCGCCCAGCCAGAAGGAACGGTTCAGAAGCTCTCGTCGTTTCATTATCCGTCCCTCCTACTCGTGCAGGTACTTGAAGTCTGTCATGAGGTAGATCATCACGGAGGACCACGCGTTCAGCATCGATGTGGGGTCTTCCCACCGACGGTTGGCGCCGCCGTCGTCGTAGGCCGCGGGGATATTGCAGAGTTCGTTTTCCCAGTACCAGGCCTGATCGGCGTGTTCACCCGCCCGTCGCGCGAGCCAGGTCTCGGCGAGCAGTCGATAAGATTCGTTGATCTCGTCATGGGTGACGGGCAGCCGTTCGCCGAGCATCCGTTCATGAAGGTCGACCAGCTTGGCCTTGATGGCGCTCGCCCCCTGGCTGTTGCCGGCGAGGGCATCGGTTGCTTCGATCCGCATCTCGAGGATGGGGTGGTCGGGGCCGGCCTGCTCCGCGCGGCTCGTCACCTCGAACGCGTAGGTGCCGTCAGCCGGTAGCGTGACGGGAATCCGGATGTCGCAACTCGACCATTGATTGAATATGTCCTCCTGACCGGTCACCGGGTTCCATTGCACGGCGCCGCAGCCGATCCCGACGCCGGGGTGATCCGGAAGGTCCGCAGCCGGCAGGTCGAGTACGACATCGCCGCCAACCCGTCGGACGACAATGTGGTCGTGAATCACGTTCCGATCGGCTGGGTCCGCTTCGGCGTCGTACCAGTCGTTGGCAAAGTAGATGACGAGCGAGGTCTCGCCCGCCGCCATGTCGGTGCTGAGCGTGAACGTTTGTGCGGTGTCGAAGACGTCGGCCGTAATCGTGTGCGTTGCGCCCGCTTCGGTCAGCGGCGTCATTGATGCCGCGATGCCGTCGAACAGCATGCGTTCACTGTCGGGACGTTCGAAGTCGATGACGACCGCGGGACACGCCATGTTGATCGCGTGCCGCTCTGCCACATTCGCCATGAGGGACGTCAACGCCCGAGCGCGGGTCTGAATCCCGTTGTGGTCTACGCCGCCGTAGTAGGCCGAAAACCGGTCAACAAGTGACGTCCAGATTCCATCGATCTCGTACTCGTTTTCGCTCTCATCCCAGCGCCAGCCAATGAGCGCGGCCGTCTTGCGATCGAGTTCATCCGGCGTCAGGAGCCTGCGGCCGCCTGCCCCAATCACATCGAAGGCGGGGCCGGGATTGGCGGAGGGTGCGCCCTGACCGCGGAACCAGGGGCTCATGATCAGCTCGGTGAGCAGGTCCCGCATGTTGAAGGTGGCGCCCTCGTTGATCCCGACTGCGAAGTCCTGCGCGAGGGTGCCGATATAGGCGTCCTGCTCTTCGAATGCAGCGAGGCGGGCGTCGAAGTCCTGGTCGGTGCTGACCTGGGGATTGTCGAGCAGGCTGTCGCCCATCAGCGCCGGCCACCAGAATTTGACGGCCGCGCTCGCGAAGCGGGGATCGGCGACGATCTGCTGCGCGGCCCAGGCAAGTGAGTTGCTGGCATCGGGCGCGACGAGGTCACCGAGTCCTGGCTCACGCATGTCGCGGAACCAGGTATCACCGTCCTGATAGTCGGAAGGCTCAGCGTCCTCGTCGAACCACTGCGGGTGCTTGTAGGTTGCGGGCAGCGCGTCCATGCCGCCGGGGCTGTTGCGATAGAACCCCTCGTCTCCGTAGTTCTGGAACGTACCGGCGAGCGGGTCCATGACCGCGTGGCAGACGGTACATGCGGGGTTGTTCATGGTGGGATTGTTCGTGTCCGCGAGCGCCACGGGGTCGGTGGTGCGCGCCGCGGAAGCCTCGATGTCGACACCCAGGAAGTGCATGAAGGTCCAGCGCGCCCTGGCGCGGTTGCGGTTGGTTTCGGTCGTCGGGTAGCGGTTCAGGAACGCCCCCGTGTTCAGAACCCCCGCATGGGGATAGGCAATGAAGTCACCGTGAGCGGAGACAACCGTGCCGACACCCTGCGTGAACTCCGCCACGAGCGAGTCGTCGTTCAGGACCTGGCCGTGGTGCCGGCCGGGACGAAACTCCAGATGTCCCTCGCTGGCGAAAACCGGACTAAAGGCCGGATCAGGGTCAGTCTGGCTGCGCATGACGTATGCAGCATTGAAATTCACCATCGTGTAGTCGGCGGTGAGGATCTCCGTGTAGGGATGATCGTTCTCTACAACGTGCGCGATCAGTTCGGCCGGGGCCCTCGCCATCCCGTATTGCCAGCCACGTATCCACATGTAGCGGTTCGATTCGCCCACTTCGTTCTGCGGGTAGCTGGAGTAAAGGTTCGCGCCGAGAGGCAGGATGCCAGAAATGTTGAGGTCGCCCACCTCGAGGAACAGGCCGTTCAGGAAGGCGTCCGTGTGAAGTCGATCGTTGGCACCCTGGATGAGGAACTCATGGAAGCCCTCCCCGTCCATCAGGCCGCGCACGGCGCTGCGCAGATCCGCGTCGCTGCCGCTCGCGACCAGGCCCATCTCCTCGTCGGTGGGCATGCGGCGGGAGACGATCAGCGCGGCGCGGCGCAGCGTCTCTTCCGGACTGGCGAGGGCGACCCCGTCCCAGAATTCGGCGGTTGGCTCGTTGCTGCCGCCGCCGAGGTCCGCAACCAGCAGGTCGAGGAACGCGGACAGATCGAGATAGGCCTGCTCGGTGGTCGAGAGAATCGCGCCGCCGCCGTGGTTCTCGCCGCGTCCCTTCTGCAGGATCGTCGTTGCACGACTCGTGTCCGCCGCCACGTAGTCACGCAGGATGTCGTAGTTGGCGGTCTCGTGCCCGGGTTCGGTGGTGTACAGCAACGGTGTCGCCGCGGCGATGCCGGTCGGGTTGTGACAGACCTGACAGCGGCTGAGGATGACCTGGCCCGCCACGTTGTCCGCGAAAAACGACTGCGCGCCGTTGCCGAGTTCCGCGACGAGCAGTTCGAGGAACGCGGCAAGGTCGGTGTACGCCTGCTCGGTGGTCGAGAGAATCGCGCCGCCGCCGTGGCTCTCGCCGCGGCCCTTCTGCAGGATGGTCGTGGCACGACTGGTGTCCGCCGCCACGTAGTCACGCAGGGTGTCGTAGTTGGCGGTCTCGTGCCCGGGATCGGTGGTGTACAGCAGCGACGTCGCCGCAGCGATGCCGGTCGGGTTGTGACAGACCTGACAACGGCCAAGGATGACCTGGCTCGCGACGTTGTCGGCAAAGAAGGACTGGGCGGTTGCAGCGGGTTCCGGCCCCTCGAACACCTCGACAATGCCAATTCCCGTGGCGCCGCCGACGCCGCTCAGGATCGCGGTGTACGCCCCCGGATCGAGAGTGATCATGATGGCGGACTCGCTGGCGTTCGTCGGCACGAGGTCCGTCGGGAGATTCGCCGATGCGCCGTGATCGCCGTAGTTGTCGTTTGTGTCGAGGAGTTCGCCGGTGAGACGGGTCAGCGTCAGCACGGGGTCGGAAAGCGCGCCGCTGACGCCAAAGTTCGTGAGGCTCGGCCCCCGGCCCC
>PBVL01000065.1 GCA_002728675.1 Gammaproteobacteria bacterium | reverse complement strand
GGTGATTTCAGCGCGCTCCGACTCGACTTCGAGAAGGTCTGCCGAAGCCGTTGCGACGCTCGCCAGATTGCGGATCACAAGTTGCTCCGCGGTGCGGTGCCGATTTCGCACGGACTCCCACTCTTGCAGCGAGACGAGATTGCGGTCGCGCAGCGTGTTGGCTCTGTCCCACTCTGCCTCTACCGTTTCGCGTTCGGAACGGGCAGCGGCCAATTCGGATTCGGTACCGGACAGCCGTGCTTTAGCGGCTTCCCAGCGGCTTGTGGTTCTTGCCTCGACCATGGCGATTTGCGCGAGCGTCGTTTCCGCGTCGGCCTCGAACGCCTGCACCGCCAGATCGAGTTCGCCGCGCAGGGATGTTGCTTCCCGATCATCGATCCTGATCAGCACGTCGCCCGTCGCGACCCTGGAGCCCTCGGTTGCCGGTACAGCGACCAGCCAACCGGGAACCCGTGACGAGATCAGCACCATCTCTGAGGCGATCCGCGCGTCGAGCACGTAGACATGGGTCAGCCGGTCGTACAGCCACCATGCGGCCCACGCGAGCAGGGCCAGCCCGACGCCTGCAATGACGATCTGGCGAGGCTGAAACGTGCGCCTTACGGGCAGGTTCGCGGGCTCATCGGGCGCGGTGCGCACGGTGTCGATGCGGGTGACTTCGGACAAGTCGATGTTGTTTCGAAGGCGGGAGGGCGTCGAGTTTAAGGGGTATCCGGGTCACATGCGAATGTCGGTCCATCGTGGGCAGGGGCCGGGTTCAGCTGCCGTTGAGTTCGCCCGGCAGCAGGTTCAGGAACTGCGCCGGATCCAGGTGTTCCGGTCATCTGCGGAGAGCCGGGCGCCTCGGCCATGCGACACGCCGAGTGCCGTCTGAGAACGGTATTCGCCCTGTTGTTGTCGGTCGCCACGGAGTCCCGCAGAACCTGGAAGTCCGTGGTTTCGTGGCCTGCCTGAAGGGTGCAGACGAGCGGCGTCGGGCCTGCAAAGCCGCCCACGCGATGACCGCCTGACAACTGCCGTGAGAAGCAATGGCAACACAGAGGCGTTGCGCACTCGGCTCGTTGCAGTCGTGACTTGGGCGGCCCGGGGTCGGCTGGCATCTCTGGGCACACACTTCCAACGGCCGGTCGTCGCGCCTGTTGTGCCGCGAGTTCCAATGTGTTCGCCTACGGGTCAGGCAGGACAGACAATCGTTGCAATGAGGAGGGTCAACATGTCACTCACAGAGGCAGATCGCCTCGCGATCTCTGAAGTGATCGCACGCTATTGTCATGCGACCGATGACGGCGACGGGGACGCAACCGCAGCGCAGTTCACGGCAGACGGCATTCTCGAGATCAGCGGCGCCTGGCAGGCGCGCGGGACCGAACAGATTGCCGAGATCGGGCGCATTCCGAACAAACCGATGCACTGGGTCAACAGCATCGTGATCGACGGGAGCGGCAGCACCGCCGAGTCCACCGTGTACTACGCGGCGATTCGACAGGGTGGCGACCTGCTTGCGACCGGTCGCTATGACAGCAAACTCACCAAACAACTCAATGGGGACTGGAAGCTCGTTCACCATCGCTATACGGGGGACCCGGCGAGCGCGCCGCCGCGACCGGCCGCGGCGGACGGTGTGCTGACCGCAGCCGACCGAATCGCAATCCTCGGCCTCATTGCCCGCTACAACAATGCCGTCGACGCTCGCGACGCGGAGACGTGGGCCGTGACGTTCGTCGACGACGGTCGCTTCGAGATTGCCGGCGGTCCGACAATTGTGGGCAGGGAGTCCCTCGCCGACTACGTCAGGTCCTTGCCTCCCGCGGATGCCAAACACTGGACGACCAACACGATCATCGAGGGGAACGCGGCGGAGGCGTCCGTGCGCTGCTATCTCGCCATGCTTGGCAAGACGGGGATCAGCATGACGGGGCGCTACGCGGACACCGTGGTCAAAGAAGGAGGCGCCTGGCTGTTCGGGTCCAGGGCGGTTTCCGTTGACGGCATGGGAGGTGCGCAATGAGTTTCGATGCAACAGACGAACTGGCGATCGTGGAACTCGTCGCCCGGTACAACCAGGCGATTGACGGTCGCGATGCGCAGGCCTGGGCGGGGATGTTTGTCGAGGGCGGCGTCTTTCAGGTCATCGGTCAGGAACCTGTGACAGGGCGCGAAGCCCTCGTCGCGATGGTGGAGGGGATGGATCCGACCTCGGGCGAACGCCACTGGACGACCAACTTCGTCATCGAGGGTGACGGGGGCGACGCGCGTATGACGGTTGATCTTGCGTTGCTGCGGGGTTCGAATGTCCTCGGCACCGGCCGCTATGCTGATGTGTTGGCGCGGGAGGAGGCCGGGTGGCGATTCGTTCGCCGTGAGGTCGCGCTGGACTGAGGGCGCCCGACGAGTGCTGTTTGCGTCCGCAAACCATGACACACTCGCGGGCCTTCCATCCCGAGGGCCGCTTGCTGATGCGCTACAGGAAAGCCTCACTGCAGACCGCGTTGGTCAGGGACAGCCTCAAGTACGGGGTGCTGGCACCTGATGACAATCCGGGCGGCCTCCCGCTGCTGTTTCTGCTGCACGGCGGTGGTGGCGACCGGCGCATGCTCGAGAACCAGGTGGCACTGATCGAAGCGGCTGTCGCGCAAGGCGTGATTGAGCCGCTGGTCGTCGTGACTCCGTCTGTGGGGATGTCCTACTACATGGACTCGATCGACGGCGATGAGCGCTGGGAAACGGCCATCATGACGGTCCTCACCGATCAGGTTGCCCAGGACTACGGTGTCGACACCGATCGCCAGGTGATCGCGGGGGTGTCCATGGGCGGCGTCGGCAGCCTGCGCCTCGCCTTCCGGCACCCCGGGCGTTTCGTCGCCGTCGCTGCCCTCGAAGCCGGGGTCGACCCCTTTTTGCGGCTCGCGGACAAACCGGCGTGGTATGCGCACTCCGAGGATGCGCGAATCGGCGATAAGTTCGGGGTACCGGTCGACGAGGCCTACTGGCGCAGTCTGAACCCCGCCAGCATTGCGGCAGATGATCCGGACCGGCTCAAGGCGTCCGGCCTGCGGATCTTCATCGAAGTCGGTACGCACGACGGCCTCTTCAACCATCACAACGTCGAGTTCCTGCATCGGGTTCTGTTCGATCACGGGATCAAACACGAGTACCGGACGATTCTCGGCGCTGACCACATTGGCGCGAGCCTCCCGGGCCGAATCACCGAAGCGCTGCGATTTTTGGGTAACTCGCTGGTACCTGAGGTGCCGGATGAAGCCGCCGAGGAGTTCCGGGCCGCGATTCGGCGGAACTATGAGGCGCGCGGGATTACGCCGCCGGACTGAAAGTCCGGTCCTCGGTACGCTGGTTCAAATCGGCTGGCTCACGCCGGCAGCTGACTCTGCCCTGGTGCGTCCTCCGGCGCCACCGGCTCCGGGAAGTTCCAGCGGACCCAGCGCCACTGAAGCATGTCGTTGGTTGCATCGTTCCAGCCGAGCAGGCGTGCTTTCATTTCTTCGACAACGGAAGCGAGGCTTGCATCGTCGATACGATTCACGAGTTCCGCCGGGTCGCTTGCGAGGTCGTAGAGTTCATCGATTGCATGTGGATCGTATACGTACTTCCATCGCTCGGTGCGGACCATCCGTTGCGACTGGTAACCCCACACCTCGCCGTGATGTTCGCAGTAGACGGAGTCGGGCCACTCCGGGGATTCGCCGCGTGTCAGTCCCGCGAGCGTCATGCCGTCGATGCCCTCGGGGGGCTCGGCGCCGGCCCATTCGATGAAGGTCGGCATCAGGTCGAGCGAGCGCACGAACGCTTGTGGGGCGCCCGGGGTTACCCACGCCTCCGGACCCTTGATGAGCAGCGGAATCCTGAAGACTTCGTCGTACATCGTTCCGGCCTTCTCGAAGTGGCCGTGGCTGCCCATCGCGTCGCCGTGATCGGTGCAGAAGACGAAGATGGTGTTGTCGGCGATGCCCGCGTCGTCGATGGCGGCCAACACGTCGCCGACGCAGCGATCGATCTGCGAGATGACGGCGTAGTACCGGGCGACAACCTGGCTCCACCAGCCCCAGTCCTTGTCCTGCAGATTCCACTCGAGCAGCTTGCGACGATGCCCGGGCGGCTTGCCCTCGAAGGTGTCGCCAAAGTTGTCCCATGGCGGAATATCCGCCGGGTTGTACATCGAGGCGTACGGCTCGACCGGCAGGCAGGCGAAGTGTGGCTCGGGCATGTCGATGCGCACCATGAAGGGCCGGGCGCGCGTCGCACGGTCCCGGATCATCTCGATGCCAACCCTGGTGCGTTGCGCGAGCCACGTTTCTTCCTCGGCGGCGCCGTTCACGCCGGCGATCACCTGCGGCCGGCCGTTCGCGAAGTCCACGTTGATCTCACTGCCGGGCACGATCTCCGTCTTGCCTTGCAGTCTCTGCGTCCCTTCGAAGCCGAGGCTCCCTGCCTCGGCCCGCGCGAACCCGAAGTCCTGCGGTGTCAGGGATTGGTGGACGTGCCACTTGCCCACGTAATCAAGTTCGTATCCCGCATTGCGAAGCAGCGTGCCGAAAGTCGGCAGTTCGGGAGACAGTCCGGGTCCGAGCGCAGGCGCAATGTGCGTGTTCACCATGACGCGGTGATTGTGCGGATAGAGTCCTGTCAGGAGCGACGCCCGTGCCGGTGAGCACACGGGCGAAACGGTGTATGCCTGATCGAACCGAACGCCGTCAGCGGCGAGCCGATCGAGGTTCGGTGTCTGGCAGAGCAGATTGCCATAACACCCCAGCGCGTCGCGCCGGAGCTGGTCGGTCATGAAGAAAACGATGTTTGGTTGAGCAACTGCCATCATTTCGTCCCGCGCACACAACGATCAGCGTGGAACCATAACAGGGTGCGGCGGACACGGTTCTCCGTCATGATGACCATGCGGCCCACGACGCTCAGACCGTCAGGCAGCGATGTGTTTGAGGGCCATCGTTCCGACCGCCCACTAAACGGTTCGGTCCCGGGCCACTTGTACGTTTCGTGCCGGCTCGGCGGTACCCAGGTCAGTGATGCGAGAAGCGCATGACGCGTGGCTGGACCATCGTTTCGAAGTCCGCGTATGTCATGCACACAGACTCTGTGTGCGTGCCGCTGTCGATCGCAATGACATCGTCCGCGGCAAGGCTGGCCGCGACGTAGACCGGGAGGCCGAAGAGATTGCCAACCGGCGGCAGACAGCCGGGGTCGCACAGCGGGGCAATGGACGCCATGTCCTTTTCGCTTGCCAATGTCACATGGTGCGTGCCGGTCAGCGTCGCGAAGCGCGCGAGATCGATCGCCTCACTTGCGGGCAGCACTGCGAGCATCAACTGATCGTCCGCGCGCAGGAGCACCGTCTTTGCGACGATGTCGTCCGGCAGGTGCAGTGCGTGGGCTGTGGCCTCCGCGGTATAGGTCGGGTGGTGGTTGTAACATCAATACCTGACGTTACGGTGTTCTAGGAACTCGGAGAGAGGGCGGATCGGCATCACGCTGCTCCGTTGCTGGCTGTCTTTGGGATTGGACTCCCGCCGATCGAACCATGCAAGGGAATCCATAGTTCGATGTGGAGTATCAGGGACCGGCCCATAGGACCTGAGATTCNAGGACGCGGGCGCCNGCGGGGTGGAGTACACTCGGACGATCACCGGTCGCCGACGGAGTGCCAATGATGACCAGACGTCCCTATCTGCTGATTCCCGCGCTGTTGGCGCTCGTTGCCTGTGGGGACTCCCAGGCGCCGCAGACCGAAGCGGGCGCGAACGGCTCGAGCGATGTCGGAGTGACCGCAACCGAGATTCTCATCGGCAGTCATACGGATCTGTCGGGGCCGATTGCCATCTGGGGGGTTGGCGCCACGAACGGCGCGAGAATGCGGATCGACGAGGTCAACAAGAACGGCGGAGTGCATGGCCGCCAGATTCGTTTCATCGTCGAAGACAGCCAGTATCAGGTGCCGCAGGCCATTCGTGCCGCCAACAAGCTGATCCACCGGGACAAGGTGTTTGCGATCCTCCTTGCAGCCGGTACGCCCATGAACAATGCGGTCATGGAGACGCAGTTCAGGGAAGGCGTTCCCAATCTGTTTCCCCTNACCGCGGCGCGCTCNATGGTCACCCCGTTTCGCAAGCTCATGGTGACCCAGATGGGCATNTACTACGACGAGATACGCGCAGCGGTCCGGCATTTCATCGAGTCGGAGGGCAAGTCGACCCCGTGCGTCATCTATCAGGACACCGACTACGGGCAGGAAATCNTGGAGGGCGCGCAGGACCAGGCCGCCGCAATGGGGATCGAGATTGCCGCAACCTCGGCCCACAAACCGACCGAAAGTGAGTTCACGGCGGCGATTCTGCGTCTGCGCTCGGCCGGCTGTGATCTGGTGCTGATGGGCACCGTACACCGGGACACCATTCTNGTTCTCGAAGCCGCCCGCAAGAACGGTTGGGAGGACGTGGCCTGGGTGGGCAACGAGGCGGCNTACGGCCAGGNGATNGCTGATCAGGAAAGCGGCTCCGGCGAAGGCTATTACGCGTTCGTGCCNCTGGCGCTCCTGTACGAAGACGATGAGATGGCNCCCGCCGTCCGTGCATGGTACGAGGGATATCAGAACGAATTTGGTGCGAGTCCGGGGCTGCCCGCCATGGTCGGTTACCGAGGCGCGGACCTGACGGTGAAGGCGCTGGAGGCTGCCGGGGCGGATCTGACCCGCGAGGGTCTGATTGCGGCCGTGGAAGCAATGTCCGAGTACACGGACATCTTCGGCTACACGCTGACGTTCGGTCCGGAGGACCACAAAGGCGTCGACGGGTCCGTTCTGTCACAGATCCAGGACGGTCGCTGGGTCACGCTCGGGACGTCGATCAGCTACTGAGCGACGGCAACAGCCGCGACGCACGCTGTTGAAGCAGCGTCATCGCCTCACACGCGAAACGGGTGCGGCCCGAAGTCCACTTCGTAGAACGGTGCAACCATATGCCCTGGCGGGATGACGGCATCGACCGCTGCCATGTCGCTCTCGTCAAGNGTGAGTTCGGCCGCGGCAAGATTGTCCTCGAGTTGCTCCATCGTGCGCGGCCCGATGATCGGGCTCGTGACGCCGGGCTGAGCCATCACCCAGGCGAGTGCATAGCGGGACAACGTGGTGCCGCGCCCCTCGGCAATGGGCGTGACGCCTTCGATGACGTCGAAGATGCGCTCGTTGAAACGCCGGCGCTGCATGGCGTTCGCATTGGCAAACCGGGTGCCCTCAGGCGGCTCTTCCCCGCGCCTGTATTTGNCCGTCAGCAGTCCGCCGCCGAGCGGGCTCCATGGAATGGTGGCAACGCCATAGGTGTCCGCCATCGGCATCAGTTCACGCTCGACACGCCGGTCGAGCAGATTGTAGGGCTGTTGCTCACAGGACGAATCGGTTGAGTCNGTAGCGTTCGGAGGTCCACAGTGACTCGACGAACTGCCACGCGGCGAAGGTGGACGTACCCGCGTAGCGAACCTTGCCGGCACGAATGAGGTCGTCGAGTGCCCGCAGGGTCTCATCGATGGCGGTATCGGGGCGCGGCCTGTGGATCTGATAGAGGTCGATGTAGTCGGTCTGCAGCCGTCTGAGGCTTGCCTCGCATGCAGCGATGATATGGCGCCGGCTCGCGCCGCGATCGTTCGGATCATCGTCCGACATGGCGCCGTGAAACTTCGTTGCGAGCACGACCCGNTCGCGTTTGCCGTTGCGGACGAGCGCTTCGCCCGTGATCGTTTCGCTCCGCCCGCGTGAGTAGACGTNGGCCGTGTCGATGAAGTTGATTCCGGCATCCAGCGCGCGGTCGACGATGGCGTACGAGTCGTCAGGTTCGGTGCGCATGCCGAACATCATGGNGCCGAGACAGA
>PBVL01000064.1 GCA_002728675.1 Gammaproteobacteria bacterium | reverse complement strand
TGGTGCCGGAAAGTGGACTCGAACCACCGACCAATTGCTTACGAAGCAACTGCTCTACCAACTGAGCTATTCCGGCACGGGGGCGCATATTACGGCGGCGTGGGGCGAAAATCCATATTTCACGGAGGGCCGGCCGTCTGGCGGGTGCATTACATAGGCGGCGGGATCTCGACGATGTCGATGAACGCTCCGTCGGCCTTGCGGATGCCGATGAAGGCGTCTCTGTAGCGGGAGTGGATCGGGACGAAGACGTAGTCATCGAAGCTGCCGCCGTTTCGCGCAAGCCAGGGCCCGAGGTTGCCGTCGATGTCTCGCCTGGTGAGTTCGAATTCGCCTGTGCCCGCCGAAAACACCTTTTCCATGCCCTCGTCCTGCAGCGCAACGTACGAGGGTGAGTTGGCCCAGAACGGCATGCCAGTCTGGTAGAGGACGCGTCGCTGGTTGGCTTCCTCGATGGGATCGTCCGGGGTCTTCGCATAGACGAATGCGGGTGGCCGGTCCGTGAAGGCCGTGGGATCAGGCGGGCGCGCGCCGAAACGCTCGTAACTGTCGGCGCTCGCACTGTAGAAATGGTCTTCGTAGAAGACGAAAAACGTCGGTCGTTCGGAGTACACCACACAGGTGCCGGCAGCGAGGCAGACAGTCTGGAACAGCCCGATCAGCGTGAGGTCGAGCTTCAGGCCGCTTTCCTGGCCTTGAACACGACCAGGGTTAGCATCGGGCCGAGTACAAGGTCCACGCCGATGATGAGCCGCATGCCCTCGCAGCCGCCGTCGATGTCATAGAAGAAGTCGGGAAACCACTCGAAGAGCACGAGGTAGGCCAACCCGACGAATACCACCAGGCTGATGCAGAAGTGGTAGAAGGCTGCCTCGTAGCGGGATACGTCACGGTCGTGGAAGTTGAGCAACATGGTGCCGGGCCGGATCCATCCGGCGAACAAGAATGGGTCCGGATTGTAGTGGAAGGTCCATCCCGACGGGGGCGTCAGGTCTCGAACTGCATCGATAAGTCGACGGCGCGCACGTGTTTGGTCAATGCGCCGATTGAAATGTAGTCGACGCCGGTCTCGGCGATCGCGACAAGGTCTTCGTCCGACTCGATGCCGCCGGACGCCTCCAGGCGGATGGGCGTGTTGTTCTCGGCGACGGCGCGCCGCATGTCGTCCAGCGGGAAGTTGTCGAGCATGATCCAGTCGGGCTCGCCGTCGATCGCTTCGCGCAGTTGGCTGAGCGACTCGACTTCGATCTCGAGGCGCCGATCCGGGTGCTGCCCCCGCGCGCGGGAGATTGCGGCGGCGATGCTGCCCGAGGCGGCAATGTGGTTTTCCTTGATCAGGAAGGCGTCGTAGAGGCCGACGCGGTGATTCTCGCAGCCGCCGCAGCGCACGGCATATTTCTGCGCGAGCCTGAGCCCCGGGACCGTCTTGCGGGTGTCCAGCAGAGTCGCAGACGTATGGGCGACGAGCCCCGCGTAGCGCGCGGCGCTCGTGGCGGTGCCCGAGAGTAACTGCAGGAAGTTGAGGGCGGTGCGTTCGGCGGTCAGGAGGCTTCTGGCCACGCCGCGAATGTTGCAGAGTCGCTGATTCGGCGCGAGCATGTCGCCGTCGCCGGCGAGCCATTCGATCTCGAGGGACGAATCAACCTGGCGGCAGGTTTCGTCGACCCAGTCGGTGCCGCACAACACGGCGTGTTCCCTCGTGATGACGAACGCGTGCGCTGTCCGCGACGCGTCGATGAGTTCTGCGGTGATGTCGCCGTCGCCCAGGTCTTCACTGAGCGCGCCCGTAACATTGGCGGTCACCACATCGGGTGGGACCCGCGCGTCGTCCATGGTTTTCTTCACTGAAACTGGCGAAGCGTGAGGGTATCACCGCGTTGCAGGAGTTCCACCCGGCGAATTGCGCTCATCCCGAGGAGAATCTCCTGGTCGCGCATGCCGGGATTGATGCTCGCAGCGACGTTCGTCAGTTCGATGTCGCCGAGGGTCAGGCGCGCGATGTTGGTGGCCCAGATCGTGACGTTGCCGTTTGCGGTGCGCGCGATGCCCTGCCGGCCTCTGACCAGCCCAAGGCGTTGTGCGGTATCGGCTGGCACGACGACGTCGGTCGCCCCGGTATCGACCAGGAACTCCACGGGACGGCTGTTGATCGTGCCTGAGGCCAGATAATGGCCATACCGGTTGCGGTCCAGCCGGACCTCGACCGAGCCGGCCTGCACTGTCGAGTACGGGTCACGGTTGGGATTGCGCTGCCGGTCCAGAACATCACTGAAAAAGACGGTCAATAGCACGATGCCGAGGATGAAGCCGGCGGCCATCATGCCCCGGCCGGTGCTTTCGCTTTGCAAAACTGGGCTCCAAGACAAGGCTCCACGCGACGTACTGTGAGTATAAAGGGTGGTCGGTCACTCCCGGGCCCGGAACGTCAGCGTAGAATGGCGCTTTTGCCTCCGACGACGCGCGATGCACATCGAGGACGGATGGCTGTCGGCCGCACGGCGGGTCGCCAGCCCACATTGTGACGAGCGACCCGCCGGCGAAGTCAGTGCGATCGTGGTCCACTCGATGAGCCTGCCCGCGGGGCATTTCGGCGGGCCTTGGATCGAGGCACTGTTCGCCGGGGACCTCGATACCAGGGCGCACCCGGATCTGGGGGACCTCGACGGGGTGCGGGTGTCGGCACACCTTGTCATCCGCCGTGATGGCGCACTGCTGCAGTTCGTGAGCTTTGCCGGGCGCGCCTGGCATGCCGGGCAGTCGGACTACGGCGGCAGGACGGCCTGGAACGACTTTTCGATCGGCATCGAACTCGAAGGAACGGACACCAACCCCTTCACCGGGCCACAATACGCGGCACTGAACGGGGTCATCGAGGCCTGCGTCGCGGCATACGGGATCACGGGAGACTGGATAGTGGGCCACAGCGACATTGCGCCCGGGCGCAAAACCGACCCTGGTCAGGGGTTTGACTGGACCAGGGTGCGTCAGGCATGAGCCTGCGGTTGCTGGCGGGTACCTGCCTCGCACTTGCGTTACTGGCTGGAGACCCCCTCTGGGCCGCTGCCCCCCTGACCGTGGTGGACGGCGAGGGCCGCACGGTGACCCTGGACGGTCCGCCGCGGCGCATCGTGAGTCTCGCGCCGCACATCACTGAGGTGGTCTTCGATCTTGGCGCGGGCGACCGGCTCGTTGGTACCGTGCGGTTTTCCGACTGGCCGCCCGAGGCGAAAGACGTGCCGCGCGTTGGTGATGCGTGGTCCGCGAGCGTCGAGACGATTGTTGCGCTGATGCCGGATCTCGTTCTTGCATGGGCCGACGGCGGCCTCGGGCGCCCGGTCGCGCAGATCGAAGCGCTTGGTATCCCCGTCTACTTCGACGTGACGAAGACACTGGATCAGATCGCGCAGAGCCAGGAGCGTCTCGGAACCCTCCTTGGTGCCTCGGAGACCGGTGCCACGCGCGCGCGGGCGACCCGCGCACGGCTTGCCGAGTTGCGCGCAACGGCGCCCGATGACGGGCCACGCGCGTTCTTCCAGATTGCCGATCAGAACCTCTACACGGTGAGCGGGGCGCACTTCATCGGTGAGGCGCTCACGCTCTGTGGCGCGTCCAACATCTTTGACGCGCAGCCCCTTGCCGTACCGACGGTCGGGGTCGAAACCGTCGTCGCGGCGAATCCGGAACTGATTGTCATCAGCCGCCCGCTGGGCGTCGAACACACGTGGGAGTCGAAGTGGCTGGATTACCCCTCGGTCGCCGCCGTCCGGTTCGGGCAGATCAAGGTCATCAATGCTGATCTGATTTCCCGACCGGGGACACGGCTGATTGACGGTGTCGCACGGCTTTGTGAAATGATTGGGAGTACTGACGGAGCGTTGCGTGCGAATCGGCATTGACCTTGGCGGAACGAAGATCGAGGGGATTCTCCTCGATGGCGACGAGATTCGGACCCGTCGGCGGATACCGACGCCACAGGACGACTACGGGAGGACTGTCACGGCTTTGACCGACCTCGTCGCGGGGCTCCAAGAAGAGGCGGGCAGCGGCGCGCAACTCCCGGTGGGCATCGGCACACCCGGCGCCATCTCGCTCGCGACGGGCCTCATGAAGAACTGCAACTCGACGTGCCTCAACGGCATGCCCCTGCGCGACGACCTGACGGAGCGCCTCGGCCGCGAGGTCCGCATTGCCAACGACGCGGACTGCTTTGCGCTGTCAGAGGCCAGCGACGGCGCGGCGGCCGGTGCGCACAGTGTCTTCGGCGTCATCGTCGGCACGGGTGTCGGTGGGGGTCTCGTCTACAACGGTACGCTGCTCCAGGGGGTCAACGCCATCTGCGGCGAGTGGGGTCACAACCCGCTGCCACTCGGAGCGCTGCAGCGGTTCGACGGGCAGCAGATCGACATGCCGACACCCGGCAGGCCCTGCTATTGCGGGCGTGTGGACTGTGTCGAAGCCTGGCTTTCCGGGCCGGCGTTTGCGCGGTCTTACGAACTCCGGACGGGCCAGTCCCTGACGGCCGCCGAGATTGTCGGGCGAGCCGGCACCGATGACCTCGCGCACCAGTTGCTCAGCCAGTACGCGGAACTTCTGAGCCTTGCCTTGTCCGTCGTCGTGAACATTTTCGACCCTGCGCGCGTGGTGCTGGGAGGAGGGATGTCGAATGTGGACTATCTTTACCCTGAGCTCAACGCGCGTCTGCCGCGGTATGTCTTCAGTGACGAGGTGAGAAACGAGGTCGTGAAGGCGCGGCACGGCGACTCGAGTGGCGTTCGGGGCGCAGCCTGGCTCTGGCAGGAGTAAACTTAACGGCGCGTTGGGGCGTACCAACAGGACCGAACCCAGGGAGGACTGTGGTCATGAGTGAAGCCGATCGCGATGATGACCCCGTCGAGACCCAGGAATGGATCGAGGCGATCAACTCGGTTATCGACTCGGCCGGAGTCGGGCGGGCCCAGTATCTGCTCCAGCGGTTGTCATCCAAGGTGACAGAAACCGGCGCGCAGCTCCCCTACGCCATCAACACGCCGTACCGGAACACCATCCCGGTCGTGGACGAGGCCCGGATGCCGGGCGACCTGTTCATGGAGCGGAACATTCGCTCGCTGATCCGCTGGAACGCGATGGCGATGGTCATGCGCGCGAACTTGAAGGACGGCAACCTCGGCGGACATATTTCGAGTTTTCAGTCCGCCGCCACCCTGTACGACGTTGGCTTCAACTATTTCTTCAGGGCGCCAACAGAGGAGCACGGGGGCGACCTCGTCTACATCCAGGGGCACAGCGCGCCTGGCATCTACGCGCGTTCGTACCTCGAAGGGCGGTTCGAAGCGGATCAGCTCGACCGCTTCCGTCAGGAAGTGGACGGAGACGGCCTGTCCAGCTACCCGCACCCGTGGCTGATGCCCGACTATTGGCAGTTTCCCACCGTTTCGATGGGCCTTGGACCCCTGCAGGCGATCTACCAGGCGCACATCATGAAGTACCTGGGCTTTCGTGATCTGTCCGACCCGGCCGACCGCAAGGTCTGGTGTTTTACGGGTGATGGCGAAATGGACGAGCCGGAGTCCCAGGGGGCCATTTCTCTCGCCGGCAGGGAAGGGCTGGACAACCTCATATTTGTCGTCAACTGCAACCTGCAGCGCCTTGACGGTCCCGTCAGGGGTAACGGCAAGATCATCCAGGAACTCGAAGGCGTGTTCCGCGGTGCCGGCTGGAACGTCATCAAGGTCGTCTGGGGCCGCATGTGGGACCAGTTGTTCGAGAAGGACAAGCACGGCCTGCTCCAGCAGCGGATGGACGAGGCGGTCGATGGGGACTATCAGAACTACAAGGCGCATTCGGGTGCCTACACGCGCGAGCATTTCTTCGGCAAGTATCCCGAACTGCTGGAGATGGTCGAGCATCTGTCCGATGAAGACATCTTTCGGCTGAACCGCGGCGGTCACGACCCGTACAAGGTGTACGCCGCGTACGCGGCCGCCACGAACCACACGGGGCAGCCAACCGTCATTCTGGCGAAGACGGTCAAAGGCTACGGTCTCGGCCCCGCAGGTGAGGCGCTGAATTTCACGCACTCGGTTAAGAAGCTCGACCTCGATGCGCTCAAGGACTTCAGGGATCGTTTCGATATTCCCCTTGCGGACAAGGACCTGGCGGAGGTCCCGTACTACCGGCCCTCTGCTGACTCACCCGAGATGGTCTACCTGCGCGAACGCCGCGCTGCGCTCGGGGGGAGCTTCCCGAAGCGCAAGGCGCAGTTCGCACCGCTCTCGATTCCGCCGCTTTCCCGGCTCGAAAGCCACCTCTCCGGCACGCGCGATCGGGAAATCTCGACGACGATGGCATTCGTCCGGTTGCTCTCGGCGCTGGTCAAGGACAGCGAGATCGGCAAACGCATCGTGCCGATCGTGCCCGACGAGGCACGGACCTTTGGCATGGAAGGCATGTTCCGGCAGTTGGGAATCTACTCCTCGGTGGGGCAGTTGTACGAGCCCACGGATACCGGGCAGATCATGTATTACCGCGAAGACCAGAACGGTCAGGTGATGGAGGAGGGCATCAACGAGGGCGGCGCGTTCGCGGCCTGGTTGGCGGCGGCGACCTCGTACAGTACCCACGACAGTCCGCTCATCCCGTTCTACGTCTTCTATTCGATGTTCGGCTTCCAGCGCGTGGGCGACCTCTGCTGGGCGGCCGGCGACCTTCAAGCGAGGGGATTCCTGATGGGGGGTACCTCGGGCCGTACAACCCTGAATGGCGAGGGCCTGCAGCACCAGGACGGGCACAGCCATCTCCTCGCGGCGACGGTTCCCAACTGCGTGGCCTACGATCCGACCTACGCCTACGAATTGGCGGTGATCATCCAGCACGGCCTCGAGGAGATGTTCGTTCGACGCCTGCCGAAGTACTACTACATCACCATCATGAACGAGAACTACGTGCATCCGCCCATGCCGGAGGGCTGCGAAGAGGGGATCATCAAAGGCCTGTACCGGCTGCAGAAGAACTCGACTTCCCGCTCGCGCAAGGTGGTGCAGTTGGTGGGGTCGGGAACGATTCTCCACGAGGTCATTGCCGCGGCGGACCTGCTGAAGGAGCACTTCGGCGTTGTCGCGGACATCTGGAGCGCGACGAGCTTCAATGAACTGCGGCGGGAGGCACTCGCGGCGGAACGCTGGAACATGCTGCACCCAACCGAGAAGCCGCGGCAGTCTCACGTCGAGGCGTGTTTCGAGAAAGCGCCGGGCCCGGTCATCGCGGCCACTGACTACATGAAGGCGTACGCGGATCAGGTCTCGGACTTCGTGAGCGGCACCTACACGGCGCTCGGTACGGACGGCTTCGGGCGTAGCGACACCCGTGAACGCCTGCGCAGCTTCTTCGAGGTCGACCGGCACTTCATCGCGGTTGCGGCGCTGCATTCGCTCGTTCAGGACAACATCATCGAGAGCAAGGTGGTGCAGGACGCGATTGAGCAGTTCGGGATCGATCCGGAGAAACCGGATCCGGCGACGGCCTGAGGCGGGAGTCAGCCATGCACAAGATCACGGTCCCGGACGTCGGCGAGGCAACGGACGTAGAAGTCATCGAACTGCTCGTGGCAGTGGGCGACACGATTGAGGTGGATCAGTCGTTGCTGGTGCTGGAGTCCGACAAGGCCAGCATGGAAGTGCCGTCTCCAGTTGCGGGGCTGGTGACGGCGGTCATCGTTGCGATCGGTGACACGGTCGATGAAGGTGACGTGCTGGTCGAAGTCGATACGGGCACCGTCGCTGCGTCGGCGGATGAACCCGGGACCGGGGCCACGGAGCCCGCCCCCCAAGCTGCGGTGCTCGCCCCGGAGGCTGCGGAGCCCGCACCGGAGGCCGCTGCGCAGGAACCCGTTGCCAGTGAGCCGGCCGAAGCGACAGCAGCCGGGAACGACACGGGCTCCGGCGTCAGCATGCAGGTCATGGTGCTGGATGTCGGTGAAGCGAAAGACGTCGAGGTGGTCGAGATTCTGGTCGCCGTGGGTGACGCGGTTGCGCTCGAAGACTCGCTGCTCGTGCTGGAGTCGGACAAGGCCAGCATGGAGATCCCAAGCCCGGCTGCCGGTACGGTTGAGGCGATCAACGTGGAGCTTGGCCAGGAGGTGGAAGAGGGCGACCTGCTCCTTTCGCTCCTGGTGGTCGCGACGGACACGGCGGCTCGGTCCGAATCCGTACCGAAGGCGGAGCTCCCTTCTGCCGCACCTGCTGCTGAGGACAAACCGACACCCGGCCCCGCGCTTGCGCCCCCTCCGCAGCCCGAGGCGAAGCAGGAGGCGTCCTCTTCCGTGCATGCCGGGCCGGCCGTGCGCAAGCTTGCACGGGAGTTCGGGGTCGACCTGTCGGTCGTTACCGGCAGCGGCAAACGGGGCCGCATCCTGAAGGAAGACGTGCAGGCTTATGTCAAGACCCGGCTTGCTGCGCAGCCCGCACAGTCGGAGCAATCGGGTGGTGGAATCCCGCCCGTGCCCGAAGTCGACTTCAGCAAGTTCGGCGAAACGAGCCTTGCACCAATGTCGAGAATTCGACGGGCTTCAGCGCGCAATCTGCATCGAAGCTGGCTCAACGTCCCGCATGTCACGCAGTTCGACGAGGCGGACGTGACCGAACTCGAGGTGTTCCGCAAGGCGCGGAACGCGAAGGGTGACATTGCGAAGCTGACTCCGCTCGCATTTCTCGTGCGTGCGTGTGTGGCGGCCCTGCAGCAGTACCCGAAGTTCAACTCGAGTCTCGATCCTGCCGGCGAGCACCTGATCCTGAAGCACTACTATCACATTGGAATCGCGGTGGAGACCGAGGACGGGCTCATCGTGCCTGTGCTCCGGGATGCGGACAAGAAGGGTGTCGCGGCGATCGCCGAGGAATGTGCCGAGCTTGCGGCGAAGGCGCGCGACGGCAAGCTGGGTATGAGTGATCTTTCCGGTGCCGGCTTCACGGTATCGAGTCTGGGCGGGATCGGCGGCACGGCGTTCACGCCGATCGTCAACGCGCCGGAGGTTGCGATCCTCGGCGTCTCGCGCACGAGCGTGAAGCCCGTGTGGACGGATGGCGCGTTCGAGCCACGGACGATGCTGCCCTTGTCACTCTCCTACGACCATCGCGCCATCGACGGGGCGGAGGCCGCACGGTTCACGAGCTACCTGACGGACGTGCTGACCGATATCCGCAATCTGCTGCTGTGAGTTCCCGCAGAGATTGAGTGCGCCGCGCTGGCGCGGATAATCGGGGTGAGAGTGCCTCGGGAACATCCCATGATCGGTCGAATCCTGCTGTGTGCGCTGATGTTCGTGGTCGCCCCGGCGCTTCAGGCGGACGAGGTTGGCAGCCTGCGCGCCCAGGTCGCCGATCTGCGCAACCAGCTTCAGCAGCGTGGCGACATGAACGCGAACTGGCTCCTGCGCCAACAGTTACGCGAATTGAGGAGCACGGTCGCGCAGCAGGAGATGCGCATCCGCGAACTCGAAACGCTCGTTGTGGCGGCCGGACTCAGGGAGCGCACGCCCGAGCCGTCGTCCGCTGCCGGCGACAACGAGCTTGCGCTGCGCCTGACCGACCTCTGTAAACGAACCACGTGGGGCGAGGCGGTGCCCGCGGCAACGTGCAAACAATTGGGGATCGAACAGACGCCGCCCGCGCAGCGTCCCCAATGACGTTCTAGATGTCCTTCTGCCAGAGGACCTCGGGTATTTCGTCCAGCCGGGCGATGTGTCGCGCGAGTACAAACAGATAGTCGGACAACCGGTTCAGGAACTGCCGGCCGGGCTCGTTGATCGGCGTCGCCGCGGCAAGCCCGACAAGTCGACGCTCACTCCGGCGACAGATGCTGCGCGCCATGTGTGCACGCGCGATGGCCTCGGAGCCCGCGGGGAGAATGAAGTTCTGGAGCGGATCGAGCGCGTCGTTCAGCAGGTCGAGTTCCGTTTCGATTCGTTCCACGTGGGCTTCGGTGATGAGCACGAAGTCGGGGATCGACAGTTCGCCGCCCAGATCGAACACGCGGTGTTGCAGCCAGTGGATGAAGGCTTGCGCGCCTTCGAACCGGGCATCGTCCCGGGTGAGCCCGGCAGTCAGCATCCCGAGTGCACTGTTCAGTTCGTCGACTGCACCGATTGCCTCGATGCGCGCGTCCGTTTTCGGGACGCGGGAGCCGTCACCGATGCCGGTTGTGCCGTCATCGCCGGTTTTGGTGTAGATCTTGGAGAGTCGTTTGCCCATGGGGGTAGTGTAGCCAGTTGGGGGGGTGTCGTTGAGGGGGTTAGCGGGTCGGGAACTTCGCGTGTGACTGTTTATTTGCTTTGCGTGAATCGCGAAGGCCCGGGCTCCGGAGTTTCCTTGCCGAGTTGCCATGCAAACTCACGCCGGGCGTGTTTCGCCACGACAGTGGCTGCGGGAGCATCGGTCACTGGACGGGTTTGCTGAGCAAACGCTTGTGTCAGGTGGTGGACGGCGATAGCGCCGCTGCGGTGGGCTTCGTCCAGATTGCGCTCAGTGATGCTGACGATCCGGCCGGGGTTCGGCGCTCCTGTCTCTGCTTCGCTTGCGCAGAGGCTCATGCCCACCTGAATTTCCAGGTACCCGACCGCTGTCTTGTAGCTCTTCAGCCGGACGCCGTCGTAGATGCGCTCGTAGCACTCGGCCGTGCACTGTGCCATCGACGGCTGGTTCAGGATCAGCGCGAAACGGCCCGGTCCGAGGTAGGTTACGACGTCCAGCGGTCGCACGAGATTCTGGATTCGGGCGGAGACCGCGTTGATGAGTTCGTTGCTGATGGTCTGGTCGTACTGACCGCTGACCTCATCGAGCTTCATGATTCCGATCATCAGGAAACACACGGCTCCGACGCGTGCTTCGATCTGCCGGATCGTGTCATCGAGAGTTTGCATTGCAAAGCGCCGGTTGCCGAGACCGGTGATCGTGTCCTGCAACTGGCCCTGCTCGAGCTCCGTGTTCAGCCGGCGCAACGCGGCGTTCTTGTCCCGGAGTTCCTGCGTGTCGAGCGCAAGACGCAGCGCGGCGCGCGCCGCGCTCGGCAGCAGTACGTCGGCCTCACTCGCGGGCAGCCACTGATTGACGGCACCGTCAAACGCTTCGAGTTCGTCGCCGATGACCATGATGTAGCTGAAGTTGCCGGTATCGGCCTCGATCTCGCGAACCGACTCGGCGAACTCGATACCCGACATGTCATCCATGGTCTGATGCGTGACGTTGAGGTCGGTTGAGGATTCTTCGAACTTCTGAAGTGCCGAGACGGCGCCGACGCAGACCGAGACGGAACCCAGTCCCCGCATCGCTTCGGCCACGACCTGGCCCGCGGCAGCGTCCGCGGAGGCGACGAGGATGGTTGCTTGCACAGTTCCACCTTTGGCTTTGGTATGCTCGTCGACCCTAGTGACCAACGGCAGTCTCACGTTGACATCCGTGGGACCGCGAAATCCTGACACAGCGACGACCGGTCGCCAAATGGGGCCGGGCAAGTGCTGTTCCCGACAGCTGTCATCCGAGAGAGGAGTGCGGTATGCCTTCATTCGACGTGGTATCCGAAGTAGACCTCCAGGAGGTCAACAATGCGGTTGATCAGGCCAATCGTGAACTGGCGACGCGGTTCGACTTTCGGGGCGTGGACGCAAGTTTCGAGCGGAACGATGACGTTGTGTCGATGGCGGCCGAGGCGGATATCCAACTCGAGCAGATGCTGGACATCCTCAAAGCGAAACTCGTCAAGCGGTCCGTCGACACCGGCGTGCTGGATGTGGGTGAGCACACGCCGAGCGGCAAACGGCTGCTGCAGTCCGTGAAGATCCGCCAGGGCATCGACAGCGACCTCTGCAAACGCATCGTCAAGATGATCAAAGAGAAGAAGATGAAGGTGCAGGCGGCGATCCAGGGCGAGAAGGTGAGGGTCACCGGCAAGAAGCGCGACGATCTGCAGAAGGTCATGGCGATGCTGAAGGAAGCGGAGATTGACCTGCCGCTTCAGTACAACAACTTCAGGGACTGATGCTCCCAGGTTCGCCCGCCTGATGTCGGAGACAGAAGGGCGCCTTCCTTGGCGTGAGGTGATTCGTGTCTACCTGCGACCGCGCGTGGTCGCGATGGCGTTCCTCGGCTTCTCCGCCGGACTTCCTTTCCTGCTCGTGTTCTCCACGCTGTCCGCGTGGCTGCGCGACGAGGACCTGAGCCGCAGCGCAATTGGCTTTTTTGCGTGGATCGGGATGACCTACTCGATCAAGTTTGCCTGGGCACCTGTTGTCGACCGTCTCGTGCTGCCCGGCGTCACGAGGACCCTGGGTCGGCGGAGGGGCTGGATGTTGTTGGGACAGACCGGGATTGCCGCGGGACTCATCCTCATGGCGATGATCGGGCCGGGTGACAGCCTCGTCCCGTTTGCACTCGCGGCGCTGCTCGTGGCGTTTTCGTCAGCGACGCAGGACATCGCCATCGACGCGTGGCGCATCGAGGCCGAAGTCGAGGACGTTCAGGGTGCCATGTCCGCGACCTNCATTCTCGGCTACCGGATCGCGCTGCTGGCGGCTGGCGCGGGGGCGNTCTTCCTGGCGGAAGCCTGGAACTGGACGCTCGCGTACCTCGCCATGGCAAGTCTGATGGCCGTCGGGATGTTCACAGTGCTCGTCGTGGGTGAGCCTGAGCACCAGCCCCAGGCAACGCCGGCANGCGGAGGGGCGGCAAGCAGGCTGAGCGCATGGTTCGTGCAGGCGGTNGTGAATCCGTTTGTCGATTTCTTCANCCGCAACGGTCGGTTTGCGGTGGTCGTGCTGATTTTTGTCGCGTGCTACCGGCTGAGCGACATTGCCATGGGGATCATGGCGAACCCGTTCTACCTCGACATGGGCTACACCAAGGGCGAGATCGCGGCGGTCGCGAAGTTCTTCGGCTTTTTCATGGCGATTGCGGGCTCAGCCTGCGGCGGGCTGGCCGTGCTGCGCTACGGCGTCCTGCCCGTGCTCATGGCGGGAGCGATTGCGGTCGCCACGACGAACCTGCTGTTCGCGGCGCTCGCGAATCTCGAGCCGACTACGGCGGGTCTCGCTGTGGTCATCAGCGCGGACAACCTTTCCGGCGGATTCGCGAGCGCTGCCTTCATTGCATACCTCTCGTCGCTCACCAATCGTGCGTACACGGCGACGCAATACGCACTCTTCTCGTCCCTGATGACCCTCCCGGGGAAGTTCATNAGCGGCTTCTCGGGTGTCGTCGTGGACAATGCCGGATACACGGCGTTCTTCGTGGTGGCGGCGCTGCTGGGTCTGCCGGCCATCTACCTTGTGACACTGCTCANCAGGCGTCGCGCTCAGGGCTCCCAGGCGTAGCGCGCAAGTGACACCCGGCGTCCGTTGCTGACAAGTACGCCTTCGGCCCTCAGACGCCTGGCCTGTTCCGTGACATTGGGGTTCGTGATCGCACCGCTGCCCGAGATGACACGGTGCCAGGGCAACTGCGTCCCTTTCGGCAGTTCCGACATGACCCGCCCGACGAACCGGCTCATCGCCGGAGCGCCGGCAAGCTTCGCCAGCTGCCCGTAGGTTGCCACCCGCCCCTCCGGGATGGCATTGACCCATTGCCACAGCTGTTGGCGGAGGGCGTCGAGGTCCGGGCGGGCCGGACCAGGCGGCTCAGAGCCACTTTTTTTGCTCATTGCGGTTGACACCCGCATTTCGGTTCATATGATTGGCACTCTCTTGAGGAGAGTGCTAATTCGGTCGCAGGTCAAAGCCCACAAGGGCTGTATCCGACCAAAAGGAAGCCGATTCTAGCGTGGTTCAATCAGTACAGGCGTGTACGCCTGTCAATGGAGAGAAGAATGATCCGTCCATTGCAAGATCGTGTGGTAGTACGCCGCACGGAAGAGGAAACGAAGTCCGCTGGCGGCATCGTGATCCCCGATTCCGCTACCGAAAAGCCCTCACAGGGCGAAGTGGTAGCTGTAGGTCCCGGCAAGAAGTCCGAGTCCGGAGAAGTACAACCCGTCGACCTGAAGGTTGGCGACAAGATTCTGTTCGGTCAGTACGCGGGCAGCACCGTGAAGCTCGACGGTGAGGAACTCCTCATCATGAACGAGAGCGAAGTATTCGGCGTCATCGAATAACGCCAAGGCCAACAGACACTTAAGGATCAATAGATATGGCAGCTAAAGACGTAAAATTTGGTGATTCCGCCCGTCAGCGCATGCTGGCCGGTGTGAACATCCTGGCTGACGCCGTCAAGGTCACGCTCGGACCAAAGGGCCGCAATGTCGTTCTGGACAAGTCGTTCGGCGCGCCCACGGTCACGAAAGACGGCGTATCGGTCGCCAAGGAAATCGAACTCAAAGACAAGTTCGAAAACATGGGCGCACAGATGGTCAAGGAAGTTGCTTCCCAGACCTCTGACGTTGCGGGTGACGGCACGACGACTGCAACAGTCCTTGCCCAGTCCATCCTCAACGAAGGCCTGAAGTCGGTTGCAGCCGGCATGAACCCGATGGACCTCAAGCGCGGCATCGACAAGGCGGTTGTCGCCGCTGTCGCCGAGCTCGAAGGCCTGTCCCAGCCCTGCAACGACAACACCACGATCGCGCAGGTTGGCAGCGTTTCCGCCAACAGCGACACCGCAGTTGGCGACATCATCGCCGACGCGATGGACAAGGTTGGAAAAGAAGGCGTGATCACCGTCGAAGAAGGCAGTGGTCTCGAGAACGAGCTCGAAGTCGTCGAAGGCATGCAGTTCGATCGTGGCTACCTCTCGCCTTATTTCATCAACAACCANGACAACATGAGTGCGGAGATCGAAGATCCGTTCGTGCTGCTCCACGACAAGAAGATCTCGAACATCCGCGAGATGCTCCCGATCCTCGAAGCTGTCGCGAAAGCCGGCAAGCCGCTCGTCGTCATCGCTGAAGACGTCGAAGGTGAAGCCCTGGCAACGCTGGTTGTNAACAACATGCGAGGCATCGTCAAAGTGGCTGCTGCCAAGGCGCCCGGCTTTGGCGATCGCCGCAAGGAAATGCTGCAGGACATCGCGATCCTGACCGGCGGNACCGTGATCTCGGAAGAGGTTGGTCTGTCGCTCGAAGGCGCGACGCTGGAAGACCTCGGTCAGGCCAAGCGCATCAGCATGACCAAGGAAGCGACGACGATCGTCGATGGCGCTGGCCAGTCTGACGACATCGAAGCCCGTGTGAACCAGATCCGCACGCAGATCGAAGAAACCTCCTCCGACTACGACCGCGAAAAGCTCCANGAGCGGGTCGCGAAGCTGGCCGGCGGTGTTGCGGTCATCAAGGTTGGCGCGCCNACCGAAGTTGAGATGAAAGAGAAGAAGGCTCGCGTCGAAGACGCGCTGCACTCGACTCGCGCTGCAGTGGAAGAGGGCATCGTCCCGGGTGGTGGTGTTGCACTCGTTCGCGCGCTGCAGGCCATCGAAGGTGTGACGGGCGACAACCCGGATCAGGACGTGGGTGTGAACCTCTGTCGTCGTGCGATGGAAGGTCCGCTGCGTCAGATCGTCACGAATGCGGGTGGTGAAGCATCGGTTGTGATCGACAAGATCCGCGGCATGAGCGNAGCCGAAGGCTACAACGCAGCTACCGGCGAGTTCGGTGACATGATCAAGATGGGTCTTCCGGATCCGACGAAGGTCACGCGTACCGCGCTGCAGGCTGCTGCGTCGGTTGCCGGTCTCATGATCACCACCGAGTGCATGGTCACCGAAGTGGTTGAAGAGAACGCTGCAGCACCGGCAATGCCGCCTGGTATGGACGGCATGGGTGGCATGGGCGGCATGATGTAAATNGCCCCGAGCCCAGCGGAGCCAGGATGTTCGATGCTGGTTCCGGTTTCGAAAGAAACGTTCACGAAAAGGCCCGCTCATGCGGGCCTTTTTTGTTTTCGCGTTCCGCCAGGGTTGTAAGNTGCGCCCATCACGCGGTGGACANAGCGGTCCGAAATGAGCAACTACGATCCGACGCGACATGAACCTCGATCCGACTCGTGCGAGTGGTCGGAGCAGNCCGCGCGTGCAACCNTTGCCGAGATCGCCGAGGAGAGCGTGCGCGCGTACCACAGGACANACGGCTACCCCGCGCATCCCCGCGAAGACGGGCTGCCNCCCGGGNCCGCGTTCTACATCGGTGCATCGGGTGTCCTGTGGACCCTGTGGTACCTGCACCGCAAGGGCTATACGAGACTCGACGAAGAGTGGCTCATCGACATGCTGACGCCGCTCGTCGAGCGGTGTGAGCAGGAGGTCGCGAAGTTCGTGCCCGCGATGGCTGGTGAAGTTGCGTACCTCTTTGGGCGCATGCCAATCCTCATGATGCTGGTCGAACTGACCGGCGAAGACCGATGGCGNGAAGCGCTCATCGGGGAGGTCGGGCGCAGCGTCGACGCCCCGGTCCGGGAACTCATGTGGGGCACGCCCGGCGTATTGACGGCAACCCACCTCGTGGCGGATCAGACCGTGCGCGATGAAATTGCGCACCTCGACATGCAGAACATTGAAAAGCTCTTCGAAGCCTGGTCGGTTAGCACGCACGGCGTGCGGGTGCTGAAGGAAGAACTCTACGGCGGNAGCAAGGTGTTCAACGGTGCGGTACACGGCATGGCGGGGCAGATTTTCCCATTGCTGCAACGCCGGAGCACGCTGCCCGGTGACATGGCTGAACGCGCGACGAGCGATGCCCGGCGTTGGCTGTTCGAGTCAGCCAGCNGGGGTGAGCACGGCACGAACTGGGCGCCGGAGTTCGTTCCCCACGGGACCGATACCGCGCCGTTCGCGTCGTCCATGATGCTGCAAATCTGTCACGGCGCGCCGGGCGTGATCGTGTGCTGCAGGCATCTCGAGTCGGATCCGGAGGTGGACGAACTGCTCGCCGAGGGTGCGGAACTCACGTGGCACGCCGGTCCGCTCAGCAAAGGCGCGGGGCTCTGTCACGGTGCCGCCGGCAACGGCTACGCGTTCCTCGATCTCTTTGAGCGGACCGGCGAGACGCTGTGGCTGGAGCGTGCGCGCATGTTTGCGGCAACATTCCATCGAACAGTTCCACGCGGAGGTGGCAAAGCACCGTCAGCAGCGGTTCACGCTGTGGACCGGTGACCCTGGTCTCGCGATCTATCTCGTGGGCTGCATCGAGGAGGACGCCAGCTTCCCGACACTCGACGTGTTCTGACAGCCCTCAGCGGCCGACGTCGAGGGCGGAGGCAGGCACCGCGCCTGCCGCGAGCGGTTCGAGGAAGTGGGCGATTCGGCTTGGAACGAAGATACCTCCCTCGCGTCGAATCTCGCGCGTCGTCCACCACCGGAACTCCTGAAAGTCGTCCGTTTCCCGCTGTTCCGGGTTGTGGCGCATCGTGGGTTCGAAGTGAGGGACGCGCAGGAAGTAGAAGACGTCAGTCTGCGTGACCTGCCTGCCGTCCATGGCGTAAGTGTGTTCACGCCACCAGACCGGGCCCGCGTCGGTTGTGAGGTACTGCCCGGTTTCCTCCCAGATTTCCCGCTGCAGCGCCTGGTGGTCGGTCTCCCCCGTCTCGATCCCGCCGCCCGGTGGCAGCCAGATGTCGATTCGCGTATCGGGCGTGGTGGCGCGAATCAGCAGGACCCGCCCGGCGTCGGACCAGAGGAGCGCGCGTACCGCGCGCCGCCTGACCGGGGAACCGCCCTTCGGGGGTCCGCCTTCAGAACTGGAGGTTGAGGCCAACGGCAAGCCCGAATGTGCGGGCCTTGTCGAAGTCGAAATCGTCCGTCACGAGACTGACGTGCCCGTAACGTCCTCGCCAGCCAAACCCGACTGACCCGGCCGCGGTGTCGTACTCGAAGCGGAAGCTGTCGAGCGCGATGCCCAGCCGGGGGAAACCCTGAGACGCGGTGTGGTAGTACGAGCCGAGCAGTGTCACTCCGGGCTTCCAGCCAAAGATCCCGGGCCGCCATGTCTGCGCCCAGGCCGCGGAGAGTTCGGCACGCGCCGGCAGTTTCTGCCGGAAGGTCTGGTTGCGGATGTTGGTTACCCAGTTGCGATCCACGATTTTGTTCGGGAAGACGTTCAGGCCGTCCAGCAAATCCTGGGCGGTGCTGACGAAGTCATTCAGAAACGGATTCAGATCGAACGTCGCGGTCGTCTGCGGCGCGCCGTCCCACTCGAACTCGTTGAACGCGTCCCAGAGGTGCAGGGCAAGGCGCAGATCGTCCCGTGCCTGCCAGGTGACACCAACGTCCACCGCATATCCGAACCCTTCCGGAGCATCGAAGTCGACGCCGGTGATGACGGGGTTCTGCGGGCCCGTCAGCACGGGCTGGCGGTACGCATCCTCGCTGAACCGCGGTGAGTTGTACGCATAGTCGATGCTGAACCCGCCACGGACGTCCCGGATCAGGTCGTAGATGGCGGAGAGGTCAGGGTTCGAGCTGCCGGACTGCGCGTCCAGGACTGCCTGGATGTCCGTGAGAAGTTGAGGATCGACAAGATCTTCAGTGGCGGCGACCGATGCTGAACCCGACTGCAAACGGCTCGCATCGACGTACCACGTAAAGGCACCGTGCAGCTGGACCTCAGGCAGCGCGTCCCACGTATATCCGACCTTGAGCCCGGTTGCGTTGATGCGTTCGACGTCCAGATGCAGATCGAACACGCGGCTTGGGTCGATCGGAACCCCGTTCTTGCTTAAATGGTGAAAGAGCGCGGTGTCTTCGGTGAACTCGGTGACGTAGTCAAACCGCTGGACGAGCGCGACCGACACGCCGCGGTACTCGGCGCCGATCTCGAAGCGGTTGTGGGTGAAGGCTGTGTCGCCGCTTTCCAGGCTGTCGTCGAACTTGTCTGCGAACGCCTTGATCGACACCGGCTCGCTGTAGCCGAAGACATCGAGATTCGAATAGACCCGCCATGTGTGCGGCGATTCTTCCGATGCAGAGGCCGCTGCGGCGCACGACATCAGACATGCGGCAAGNAGGGTTCTCATAGGCGGGGCAGGAAGGNCCGAAAAGGCGGACGGCATACTACCCGGAAACGTCGATGAAGGGTAATATTCGCGAATCCTACGGGTGACGAGCGCGTCAAACTGCCAACGTAATCATGTGCCTACGGCGCATTTTTCACACTTGGTGTGAAAACAGGAGGTTAGCGAGCGCGCGCAGGAACCGGGGTGACACAATAATCAAAGGGGGATGACATGGACATTGCACTGTTCTCGGGAGCCGGAGTGGAGCACCTGTTCCGCTGGGGTCACATGGTGTTTGGCGTAGCGTGGATCGGGCTGCTCTACTACTTCAACTTCGTGCAGACGGAATACTTCAAAGAGGCCGAGGACGCGCATCGCGCCGGGGCCATTCGTAAACTCGTTCCCCGTGCGCTCTGGTGGTTTCGGTGGGGCGCGATGTTCACGTTCATCACCGGCTGCGTTCTGCTTGGGTTCAAAGGCGCGGGGCTGACCTACGACATCGTCGTCGGTGCCGGCATGGCAACCCTGATGTTCCTGAATGTCTGGCTCATCATCTGGCCGAACCAGAAGATCGTGATCGCCAGCGCCGTGCAGGTTGCAGAGGGTGGCGAGGCTGATCCGGCCGCTGCTGGCGCGGCGCCGAAGGCTGCACTCGCTTCGCGCACCAACACGCTGTTTTCGGCCCCGATGCTGTTCCTGATGGGCTCATCGGCACACCTGCCGACCGGACTCTTCTCGGACGCGAGCGTCATCTCGATGATCGTTGCATTCGGCATCGTCCTGGCACTCGAAGCGAACGCGGTTGTCGGCAAGCAGGGACCGTTGACCTCTGTATCGGGCGTCATCAGTAGTAGCGTCGCCCTGACCGTTGTACTTTATCTCGTGATGGCGCTGCTCTAGCAGTGCATGCGTGCTGCGGGCCGTCGCCAGGCGGTCCGCAGACCGCTTCCCGCAACGCCATGTTTGCCGCAGCGGGACCAGACAACTGAGTGAGACACTCGACCCGATGAACGACAGGCAAAGCGAATCCAACCTGATGCCGAGCATCAAGCCCGATCAGGACGAGGTTGCCGCGTTCCAGAACAGTCGCCGGTCGGAAGCACCCAAGCAGAGCAATTTCAACGGCATGCTGGTCTTCGTCATCGTCCTGATGGCGATCATCATGGGTGTCGGCGGATTTGTACTCTACGAAGTCCAGCTCAAGCTGGAGGAAGCCAACCAGCTGCTGGCCGAAGGCCAGAAAGCAGACAAGGATCTCGCGGACAACATTGCCGCGACGGGGACCGGCGTCGATCGGACGCTGCAGGTCCTCAAAGGCAAGATCGACGTCAACGAGAGTGAGATCCGCAAGCTCTGGGATGTCTCGAACAAGCGGAACCGGAGGTGGATCAAAGACAACGAGAAGAACGTCAAAGCCGTTCAGACGCGGCTCGCCGAAGTGAGCCTGTCGAACGAGCAGATGAGTTCCACCGTGTCGACGATACAGTCCGAGTTCGTGCGTCTGAACACCGACATGACGGAGGTCCAGCAGCTCGTCCAGGACGACAGCGAGGAAATGACCACGCAGGTGGAGATTGTTCGGGGTCAGGTGCAGGACACGGCCGTCGAGGTGGGTGGCAACAAACGCCTGATCGCGGCGCTGCAGAAGAAGGTCGACAAGGCTGAGGACGACATTGCCGCGATCGACCAGTATCGACTTCAGGTCAACAAGCAAATCCTCGAGCTGCGGCGGATGCTGCAGGAGACGGTCGACGCACCGGCGGTCACCTCGGCTCAGTGAGCGCCCATCCTGGCGGGGCCAGGGCAAAAGTGGTCAGAGCGCCCAGTCCTCCAGGACACCCACTTCGAACGTGTAGTGCAGGTACGCAAGCACTGCGCCCTCTTCAGTAATCTCGAGCAGCTTGACCCCTCGGGCGATCGTGTCGCCCTGTCGGTACAGCTCACCGTTGATGTTTACCATGCGCAACGCCGGGTCCTCGGCGTAGATGTGCGACGAGAACGCAAGGTCTGGNATCTGCTCCTGGACACCACGAGGGAGCGCGCCGATCGGTACGGGGCGCGGCTTGCGTGCTGGTTCGGGCGTGANGAGTTCTTCCTCCGGTGCCAGCGCGGTCGNCGGNGCCGNGGGGCGTGCCGCAGGCTCAGGTGNCGGCACCGCAGCCGTGCGCGGCGCGGGCGCACGCNCNGGGACTGCAGACGAGGGTGATTGAACGGGCGGACTGTCGCGCTGCACTTCCCGGGCGGNCGGGATAGGAGGGGGCGACGCCGTCGGTGCGGCAGCAGGNGGNTCGGTCTGTGGCGCAGGCAGCGGCGCTGCCTCCTGATTTTGCCAGAGCCACCATGCCCCTAGTCCGACGTTCACGGTCAGAAGGGCGGTCAGCAGGACCGGCACCACGGGGCCGCGGCGCGACGGTGGGGTTTGCGCCGCAAGCAGCGCACGCGGGTCCTGCACGGACTCGGCGTTCGAGCGATTCAGCGCATCGAGGATGTACGACATCAGCTATCCGTCGCTGAGAGGAACGGGATTCCAAGTCCCTCGAAGGCGTTGATCGCGATCCACGTTTCCGCGCCCGCGATCCCGTCCACAAGTATTCCGTTCGCTTCCTGCAGAGCCCGAACGCGCGCCTCGAGTGCGGCATCGAAACGGGAATCGGCGGACAGTCGCGCAGCGCGCCCGTCCATCAGGTCGAGCTGATACGTGAGCCAGTCGACGGCTGCTCCCGAATCGCCGAGGTGAACCGGCGCCGTGTACGCCGGCGGCATCCGCCACAGCAGGATGTACTCACCCTGCCAGGCGGCTTCGAGCGAGTCGAGGCGGACCTCGCGTGAGCCGTCCTGATCGGTGATCGAGGCAACGGCTCCCTCGATGAACATCAGCGTGACGTACCCTGCATCGTCGCCGAGCCGCAGGATGGCGGGTCGGTTCAACTTGACCACGTCCTCGAGCGAGCCGGGGCGCCGCAGGCAGCGAAGTCCGACCGTCACCGCTTTGACACAGGGTTCGGCCTGCGCGGGATCGTAGTCGGTGCCCCAGACCGCGAAGAGCGGGACAAAGGCATCGACCTCCTCGAAATGGCCGGTGAGCCCGCCGAGACTCGAGTCACCTGCATTGAACGAGAGAAGCTGAGGCGTTGGGGGGGCGACGTTAGGCGTTTGCACCGGTGAGAGCGTCGCAATGGACGCCGGCTCGGGCGTTTGCCGGAGTTCAGCGGCGGGCGCCGGGGGCGGCCTGGGCTCCGGAGTCGCCTCGACGGGAGGGTCGTTCGGGCGATTCTGGTCAGCCGTGGTTCGCCGGTTGTCTGACGGCGGAGTCCCGGTCGACGCAGTCTCTGCCGGCCGCAGTTGGGGTTGCACCGTGGTCAGCACCGCAACGAGAACTGCAACCGCCACGCCGGCAATGACCCAGGGCAGGAGCGGGCGCGCGCGTTTCAGACGTGGGTCCGCGAGCGCTTCACGCACTGCGGTCCGCACGATGCCCATGGACATCTGGCGGACCCCTATGGCGTACGCGCCCAGCAGGGCCCGATCGCAGACGACGTTGATGAGGCGCGGGATGCCGCGGGTCTTGCGATGGATGTAGCGTCGCTGGCGCTGCGAGAAGAACTCAGCATCGCCGCCGGCCGTTTGCAGGCGATGCGCAATGTACGCCGACGACTCGTCGGATGACAAAGCGGTCAGGTGGAAGCGCGCCGTCACCCGCTGTTCGAGCTGACGAAGTTCTTCCCTGCCAAGCAGGTCGATCAACTCCTCCTGGCCGAGCAGGATGATCTGCAGCAGCTTTTCTTCGTTGGTCTCGAGATTCGTCAGCAGGCGAAGCTGCTCGAGCACGTTGACTGAAAGATTCTGGGCCTCGTCGATGATCAGGACAGCCTTCCTGTCGCGACGCGCCGACGACAGGAGGAAAGTATTGATCCGGTCGCCCAGCACCTTCTGCGATGCACCTGCGGGGTAATCGATGCCGAACTCGTCACAGATCGTTGCCAGGAGTTCCGGCACCGTGAGCGTGGGATTGAGAATGAACGCCGTATCCACATGCTCGGGAAGCTGAGTGATCATCGAGCGGCAGAGGGTTGTCTTGCCGGTGCCCACTTCGCCCGTGAGGATTACGAAGCCGCCTTCGCCCGACAGCCCATAGATGAGGTGCGCGAGCGCTTCCCGATGGCGCGGACTCATGTACAGGAACTGCGGGTTGGGCGCTATCGAGAACGGCTTTTGGCTGAACCCGAAATGGTCGAGATACATGGCGTTGGCGGCGTTGGAGTCAGATGATTGGGTCGAGCGTTGCCAATCGTGATGCGTCGGCGC
The DNA here is from genome assembly GCA_002728675.1 of Gammaproteobacteria bacterium. Taxonomy (GTDB): domain Bacteria; phylum Pseudomonadota; class Gammaproteobacteria; order Pseudomonadales; family Azotimanducaceae. The sequence continues at coordinate 24,621 of PBVL01000064.1, read as the reverse complement.
GCTTATTGTGCACTACGGGGCACATCGACGTGGGGGAATCGCCGACTGTTTGAGGTTGACGGCTCTTCCGCGATGCTCGTGGGGTCGTCCGACGGATGTCCAAACGGCCTTCAGGCCTGTGCGTCGGGCAGAGCGCCTCGGAGCGTTGGAGGAAGCCGGGTCAGCGGCTCCGTCATTCATTCCGGTAGTTCTCAAGGTCACCCCATGCAGACACGGGGGACCCAAGTGGTCTACAGTCGGTGCAATTTCACGTTGGGAAAAGACCATGGGTAACGTACTGAATGCTGCAGACTTCGCCGCTGCCCAGGCGGTCCGGGACGCCAAGCTGAACGAACTCGGCATGGCGCCGATCTGCATGGCGCCTGGCGAGGAAAACGAAGGGCACAGCCATACGCTGGTTGAGGAGATCGTCATCGTCCAGAGCGGCGAGGGCAAGATCCAGATCGAGAACGACAGCTATGACCTGTGTGCGGGCTCTGTTGCCGTCGTGCCGGCAGGGCAGTTTCACGCGCTCTGCAACACGGGCAAGGTGAACCTCGAAGCGGTCACCATTTTCAACAGCAACGTCAAACGCGATGAGGTTGTCCTGAAGTCCCGCAAGGAACACTTTGGCGTCGACGACGGCGACTCTGGCGACGTGCAGGAACAGCTGCAGGCGTTGACGGCGACGATCAAGAGCCTGGAGAAGGCGGTCAGTTCACTCCAGAAAAAGAAGAAGTAGCGGCCCGGGATTGCTTTCCTTGGCGGAGGTCAGGGCAACGCCTGGCCTTAGCCGCGGGTCGGGACGATATCGACGCTCGAGGTGACGGGATCGTAGATGATCCTGGCTTCGCCCGACTCCAGCTGACGCATCACCGCGGCGACCTTGGAGTCCAGCGGCACTTCTGTCTCGCCGTACTCCGTGCCTTCGCGCAGGACAAACGACTCGATGACGCCGCGGAGTGCTTCACTGCTCAGGTCGCGATGCGAGATGGATACCGCGTCTTCGTTGTCCACAGCGTCTAGCCCGGGGCCGCAGTCGGAACCGGGAACGCCCCCGCTTCCGTCGCACTGTCGGTTGGTAATGACACGATGCTATTGGGTCCGCGGGCGATTGCCGTCGGAGGACCCGAGCCTCGCGAGCGCGGCGTCCTTGTCGTGCCAGATCTGGAAGACCCAATCCTGAAACGCCTTCTTGTGGTCCGCGTCCGAGGCGTAGTCGCGGCCGAGGAATCCCGTTGGCACCGGGAACGTCCGCGCCTCGACGGTCACCGCCCCGGTCCGCCCGCAGAGGAAATCCCAGAATCCAAACGGGCCTTCATAGCTGATCGTTACATCGACGACGCTGTCGATCCCCTCGCCGAGCGTGTTTACCACGAGGGCCGCGCCACCCGACTTGGGTCGAAGCAGATGCGTGAACGGTGAGTCCTGCGCCGCGTGTTTGCCGGGTGTGAACCGGGTGCCTTCGAGAAAGTTGAGGACCGACACCGGGGTGAGCGCAAACTTCTGGCTGGAACGGGCGGTCGCCTCGAGGTCTTTGCCGGCGAGTTCCGGGTGCCGGGCAAGAAACTCCCGCGAATAGCGGCGCATCACGGGAAAGTCCAACAACCACCAGGCGAACCCGAGAACCGGTACGTAGAGCAGTTCACGCTTGATGAAAAACTTGAGCATCGGAATGCGTTTTCGGAAGACGCGCTGGAGAATCAATATGTCAGTCCAGGATTGATGGTTGCTGAAGACGAGATACCATCGGTCACGGTGCAGCGGTTCACTGATCGAGGTCGTGATCTGCAGCCTTTGTGTCAGATCGAGCACGCGATTGTTGTTGTCGATCCACCCCTCGGCCAGGGTGTTCATGATTCGCGTGACTCGGCCGTGGTGCTCGGTTCCGCCCCGCAGCCGAAGCAGAGCCGTGAGGTACAGCATGGGGCAGAGGATGAGCGTGTTGAGGGTCATTAACGAGACAGCTACGACCCCGCGTACTGTAGAGAACATTGGTCTGTCACGCGCTCCGGCAACGACGTCCACCGTACATGCGCGACGCGCCGAAATAAACGCCTTCCCCGGCGTGGTGCAGCTGTCCCGACGGGCGCGAGGCGCACTGCACACCCTGCTCGCGATCGTCTGCGTCTGCACAGGGGCCGGGTGCTCCTCGGTTGCCTACTACGGGCAGGCGGTGTCGGGTCAGATGGCGCTGCTCGTGAATCGGCGTGACCTGGCTGAAGTCATTGCGGACGATTCCACCGACCCGGAGGTCAGAGCGAAGCTCCGGCATGTCGAGCGGGTCCTCGGGTTCGCGGCCGCCGCCGGCTTGCCGGTCGGGGGGAGCTACGGCGCATATGTCGACCTCGAGCGCCCCTACGTTGTCTGGAATGTCTACGCGGCGCCGGAGTTTTCGCTGGCGCCCCATACGTTCTGTTATCTGGTTGTGGGTTGTCTGGCCTATAAAGGATTTTTTGCTGAGGAAGATGCCCGTGCCCTCGCCGCGACGCTCGAGGCTGAGGGTTTCGATACCTGGGTTGGCGGTGTCGCGGCGTATTCGACGCTGGGCTGGTTCGACGACCCGATCCTGTCGTCGTTCGTGGTGAGATCCGACGGTCGGCTGGCGGCGCTGCTCTTCCACGAACTGGCCCACAAGGTGGTCTTCATCAAGGGGGATACGGCGTTCAACGAAGGGTTCGCGACCGCCGTTGAGCTGATCCTACTGCAGCGCTGGCTGGACGCGCGGGGCGCGGGTGCCGAGTTTGATGAACACGTGGCCTCCTCCGCGCGCAGGCAGGCCTTCACGGCCCTCGTGCTCGAGGAGCGCAAACGGCTCGAAGCGCTCTACGCAACGGGCCTCGCCCCGGCTGCCATGCGCGAGGCCAAGGCGGACATCATCGAGGCGCTGCGAGAACGCTACCGGTCACTCGCAGCCGGTTGGCCGGTCAGCCCGTACAGCGGGTGGATCGAGGGGCCCATCAACAACGCGAAGCTGGCGAACGTTGCGACGTACCACGCACACGTGCCCGCATTCCGCGCGCTCTACACGCAGGCGGGGAGCATCGGGGCGTTCTTTGACGAGGTTCGAGCGCTGTCGAAACTGGATTCTGCGCCGCGTGCCGCAAAGCTGCAGGAACTCGCCGACCTGGCTGACGCTCAGGAGACGAGCAGGTAGCAGAGGATCGAGATAATGACGGCGCCGACGAGGTTCAGGACGAACCCCTCCCTGGCCATCACCCGCGTCGGGAATCGACCTGTGCTGAACATGATGGTGTTCGGTGCGGTCGCAACCGGCAGCATGAACGCGCAGCTCGCGCTCATCGCGGCCGGCACCATCAGCAGGCGTGGATCGATCGCCGCGGCGATGGCTGCCGCGGCGAGGATCGGCATGAGCAGGGTCGTTGTTGCCGTGTTGCTCGTGACCTCTGTCAGAAACGTGATCGTCAGACAGATCACGGCGATAATCAGCAGGGCGGGCAGGCCGGCGAGCGACGAGAGCGCTTCGCCCAGCGCGGCGGACAGCCCGGATGAAACAAACGCGGTGGCGATGGCGATGCCGCCGCCGAACAGGATCAGCATGCCCCACGGAATGGTGGAGGCCCGGTCCCAGTCGAGCAGTTTGCCGCCGTGGCCGTTTGGCACGAGGAACATCACGACCACCGCGAGCAGGGCCACGCTCGCATCGTTGGCGAGTGTTCCCTCGAGCTGGCCGGACCAGCCGCCGAAGGGCTGTTTACGCGTTACCCACGCGAGCGCGGTCAGCGCAAAGACGATCAGAACGCGCTTCTCGTACGGGTCCCACTTGCCAACATCGGGCATCTCGACCTGACCCTCATAGGTCAGGCGCCGGGTCATCCACAGCCAGACGATCGGGACGAAGACGACCACAACCGGAATGGCCCAAGTCATCCAGGTGACAAAGTCGACGTCGGTGCCGGTGGTATCCCGGTAGACCTGCATGAAGACGACATTCGGCGGCGTGCCGATCGGAGTCCCGATCCCGCCGACGCTGGCCGCGTAGGCGACGCCAAGCAGCAGCGGGATGGGCAGTTCAGGGTCTTTCGATCGCTCGATGACCGCGAGTGCGACCGGGAGCAGCATCAGCGTCGTCGCCGTGTTCGAAATCCACATGGACAGCAGCGCGGAGGCAGCCATGAAGCCAAACACGATGCGCCGGCTGCTGTGCCCGCCGACCAGGTTGACCATCGACAGGGCCACGCGGCGGTGCGCGCCGCTTGCCTCCATGGCGGTCGACAGGATGAATCCACCGAGGAGCAGCAACACCAACTGGCTGCCGTACGCCGAGGCCACCTGGCCCGCGGACAGCACGCCAGTAACGGGAAATGCGCCAAGCGGCAACAGCGACGCCGCAGGGATCGGAATCGGTTCGGTGATCCACCAGACCACGGTCGTCGCGGCGATGGCGCCTGTCCAGCACGCTTTCGTGTCCCATCCGGTCATCTGCAGCGCGCCAAAGGCGACGGCACCGAGGACGGGACCAAGAATGAGAAAGGGGAGTCGGGCGGAGGCGTTGTCTGACATCTTGCCGCCGGTGTTGGACCAGCGCGCGAGTATACTACGGTCGTCCCGGCTTCTTCGGATCCTCGCGTGCAGGAGACCCTCTTCTGGTTTGACCTCGAAACGACCGGCACGAATCCGGCAACGGATCGAATCGTTCAGTTTGCGGGAGTCAGGACGGATCTCGATCTGAAACCGCTCAGTGAACCGGTCAACATCTTCTGCAGCCTAAGTGACGACGTGATTCCGTCCGCCGAGGCGATGCTGGTCACCGGCATCGGTCCCGCGCGACTCGAACGCGAAGGGATGTCGGAACGTGAGTTTGCGGAGGGGGTTGTGCAGGAACTGGGCGAGGCGCGCACGTGCGTGGTTGGTTTCAACAACATTCGCTTTGACGATGAGTTCGTCCGCTATCTGCTCTACCGGAACTTCCACGACCCCTATGCCCGTGAGTGGGCGAACGGGAACTCCCGGTGGGATGTCATCGACTGCTTTCGGATGGCCCGGGCGCTCCGGCCGGACGGGCTCAGCTGGCCAGAGAACGAAAAAGGCCATCCAACGTTCAGGCTCGAGAGGTTGACTGCCGCCAACGGCGTTGGGCATGCAGACGCCCATGACGCGGTATCGGATGTCCTCGCGACCGTGACGATGACGGCGAAACTGCGTGCGGCGCAGCCGCGCCTCTATGACTATCTCTTCCGGCTGAAGAACAAGAATGCCGCCGCAGACCAGGTGTACCCGCTCGGCAAATCGGCGCTGCTGCATGTCTCGAACATGTATCCAAACGAGCGAAGCTGCGCGGCCATCGTCATGCCCGTGTGCCAGCATCCCAGGAATCCGAACGGGATCATCTGCTATGACCTGAGCGTCGACCCGACCCCACTCATGACGTCGAACGCGGCGCGGGTCCAACATCTGACCTTCACGCCCCGCTCCGAACTCGCTGAGGGCGAGCAGCGGATACCGCTCAAGGTGATGCACCTGAACCGCTGCCCCGCGGTTGCGCCGCTGAAGACGCTCGACCCCGACTCTGCGGCACGCCTTGGACTCGACCCCGATCAGGCCCAACGCCATCTCGCGGCGCTGCAGGGGTCGGCCGGGCTTGTCGACAAGGTGCAGGCAGCATACGGCGCGCGGGAGTTTGCGCCGGTCACGGACCCCGATCGCATGCTGTACGCGGGAGACTTCTTCAGCGACGACGATCGCGCACGCTGCGCCCGACTGCGGACGCTCGGCGCGGATGCGTTGGGCAGCGACCCGCCGCCGTTCGATGACGCGCGGATTCCCGAGATGTTGTTCCGCTATCGCGCGCGCAATTTTGGAGACTCGCTTAACCGAGCGGAGACACAACGCTGGCACGATTACCTGCGCGGGAAATGGGCTGACGGCGAGGCGATCAAACGTGCACGCGACGAGATCACGGCCCTGCGCGATACCGCAACGGCCGATCAGCACGGTTTGCTCGACCAGCTGGAGACACGTCTCGACCGTCAGACGGCGCTCCTCGACGCACCCGGACGCGAGAACGGTTGAACACGCGTCAAGCCTGACGCATAGTCCGGCCTTTCCTTCAGGGTGTCTCCGCGTGACCGCTCCGTGCCTCACCTTCTATGCGGTAACGAAGGTCTACGGCGACAAGACAGTCCTTCACGACCTGTCCCTCGAACTGCCCGCGGGACTCACCGTTGCGATGGTGGGTGAAAGCGGGAGCGGCAAGTCGACGCTGTTGCAGCTGGCCAACGGGCTGCTCCGCCCCGAACGGGGCGAGGTGCGGGTATTTGGCGAGCCGGTCGACTACGCGCGGCTCCCTGAGCTGCGTCGTTCAATGGGCTATGCGGTCCAGGGTGCCGGGCTCTTCCCTCATCTGACCGCGCGGGAGAACATCACGCTCGTTGCCGGGCTCGCGGGTTGGCCAACCGGTGAGATCGAGGCGCGGCTGACGCTGCTCTTCGACCTGCTGGAACTCGAGAGCGCGCTCGCGGAGCGGTATCCGCATACACTGTCGGGCGGCCAGCAACAGCGGGTGAGCCTTTGCCGCGCAATGATGATGAACCCGCCGCTGCTGCTGCTCGATGAACCGTTCTCAGCCCTCGATCCCATCACACGCCGTGCGATCCACAATGAAGTCCTGAAGCTGCAGGCGGCGGAGTCACGTTCGATCGTGATGGTGACTCACGACATGGCGGAGGCCGTGAAGCTGGCACAGCACCTCGTGATCCTGCGGGAAGGCCGGGTTGTGCAGGAGGGCTCGGTCGACACCGTGCGCGGCAAGCCGGCTGACGACTATGTGTCCGGTCTCTTTGCGGATGCGGCGGCATGAGCGTGCTGGTCGGAGTGGCCCTGCGCTCGTTTGCGCCAATCATCCTGCTGCTCGTCGTGCTGCCGGCCGCGAACGCCGAACCGGTGCGGATCGCGAGCAAGAACTTCCCCGAGAACACGCTGCTTGCCGAAGTGCTCTCACAACTGCTCGAAGCGAACGGATTCGAGGTTGAGCGCCGCTTCGGGCTAGGTGGCACGCTGGTCTGCTACGAGGCCCTCGTCAACGACGAGGTGGATCTCTACGTCGAATACACGGGTACGCTGCTGCAGGCGATTCTCAAACTGGATCTGCAGACGCCGACGATCGCGGAGCTGAACGCGGCGGCGCCGAAGTCGGTGGCGCTTCTCGATTCGTTTGGGTTCAACAACACCTACGCCGTGACGTTGAAAGGGGCGCTTGCCGAGCGACTCGGCATCGCCCGCGTCTCGGATCTGGCGTCGCATCCGGATCTCGTCATGGCGTTCAGCCATGAGTTCATGAATCGCAACGATGGTTGGCCCGGGCTGAAGGCAACGTATGGCCTGACCGGTGAGCCGTCCAGCATCGATCACGGCCTGGGTTATCTCGCGATCGACGAAGGCAAGATCGACATCACGCACGCGTACTCGACGGACGGGGATCTCGAACGATATCGTCTGATCACGCTTGAAGACGACAAGCGCTATTTCCCCGAATACCTCGCCGCTCCGCTCGTGCGGAGCGACCTCCCGGAGGACGTCAAAGCGGTGATCGGCCAACTTGCCGGACGCCTCGACGATCCGCGGATGCGGGGGTTGAATGCACAGGTTGTGATTCACGAGCGGGAGTTTGCGGACGTAGCACGCGAGTTCCTCATCGACGAGGGCCTGATCGGCGCGGATGTTGCGCCGGTGCAGGAGACGTCCATGTGGCGCTCGATCGCGTCCAATACGCTGACCCACCTGAAGCTCACCGCGATCGCGCTCGTCGCGGGTATCGGGTTTGGTGTGCCGCTTGGCGTGCTCGTCTTCCGCAACCGTCGCCTGTCGAGGGTGCTGGTCTACGTAGCGGGCCTCCTCCAGACCATCCCCTCGATGGCGCTGCTGGCGCTCATGATTCCCATCTTCTCGATCGGGATGAAGCCCGCGATTGTCGCGCTCTTTCTCTACTCGCTGCTGCCCATCCTGCGCAGCACGACAACCGCGCTCGTCACGATCGATCCCGTGTTGAAACGTGTCGCCGAGGCGATTGGCCTCACCAATCGCCAGCAGTTGCTGCACGTCCTGATCCCGATGGCGATGCCGAACATCCTGACGGGAGTCAAAACGGCCGCGATCATCAGCATCGGCACGGCGACGCTTGCGGCCTACATTGGCGCGGGCGGGCTTGGTGATCCGATCTTCACCGGCCTGTCGCTGAACAACACGAACCTCATTTTGCAGGGCGCATTGCCCGCAGCGGCGCTGGCGGTTGTCGTCGAACTGATGTTCGAAGGGCTGGAGCGGCTCCTCGTCAAGGAGCACATGCTTACGGGGCGTTTGCCGGACTGAAGTCGTAGGCGCCGCAGAGTTCGATAAAACGGTTCGCACCGCCCGAGAGGAGTTTTGCCTTCGCGGTGAATGAGTCCGTAGGTGAGCGGTATCTCGGAGAAGCTGAAACCGTCAACCTGCCTGAAGGATGTGCAGCGCGGCTCTGCCGCCATGACCTGGCTGTCCATAAAACCCATTGCACGGCCGGAGTGGATCAGGTCAATCCGGAGTGACAGATCGTTGACCTCCCAGATCGTGCCGAAGACGTCGCGCAGCTTGTCGATGGCAGGGCATACGTCCGGATCCTCGAGGTGTGAGACAACCAGCGGGATTTCCTTGAGTGCACGTTCCGGCGCTGCGCTGATCTCGTTGGCGAGCGGATGAGTCTCGCTCACGACCAGGCGGCGGTCGTCGGAGAAGAGCGGGATTGTCGCCAGGTGCGGCGGCATCGTCCGCTGGAACGGGCCGAACGCCAGTTCCCAGAGGTCAGCCTCGACGCCCGGATTGATCTGACGGCTCGGCATCACGTTGATCTTGAGCCGGGTGAGGGGGGCCTCCTCGAGGAACGCCATGATCAGGGTCTCGCCATAGAGTGCGTTGACCGTGCTCGACGTCGCGAGCAGCAGGCTCCCCAGAACGCCGTTCTTGATGTTGCTGATGTCGCGCCAGACCTGCGCTTCTTCACCCAGCACGGCCTCGGCGTAGTGCAGTAGCCGGATACCCGTCTCGGTCAGCTTGAGTGGGTTCCGTTCGAGCAATGTCGTGTCGAGCTTGCGTTCGAGGCCGGCGATCGTCTGCGACACCGCCGATTGCGTGACAAACAGCTTGTCTGCCGCGCGCTTGAATCCGCGATGTTCGTAGACCGCTTTGAAGACCCGAATCTCGTGGGTCTCGATGTGCTGGGGCACGGGTGTTTCGCCCGGGTTGCGAGACGACGCATCGATTCTACACGGCGTTACCCCGCGCGCAGCGGTCGTGCGGATTAGACTTTGTGACCGTCCGATTAGTGAGGCTGATCCGATCAGATCGGCTGATCAAAAGGTTTAATTTTACTTGCGCGCAATTCGGCTCCCATACTGACCTAACCAGTTGATTGAGGGGCAGGGCATGGCTGCGGCAGAGAGTACGGTATACGCAAAAGGGCTGGAGGGCGTCATCGCCGGTGAGACGGCGATCAGCAATGTCGAGGGTGATGTCGGGCGACTCACGTACCGGGGTGTCCCGATCGAGGCGCTCATCGAGCTCGACTATGAAGCGGTCGCATGGCTCGTGCTGTTTGGTACGGAACCGGACGCTGCTGAACAGGCGGCGCTGAAGGAGTTCCTGAACGAGGAAAGTGTGCTCGCCGGGTCGGATCGGGTTCTGCTGACCAGCATGTCGACCGATCTGCACGCCATGCAGGTGCTGCAGGCGGCCTTACCCGCGCTTGTGGCGACGCCCCGCACGGACCTGCTTCGCGAACTCGATGAGGAAGCGAGGCGCGGTCTGGTCCTTGTCAGCAAACTGCCGAGCCTCGTGGCGGGCTATCACCAACTCTCGCTGGGGAACGCGCTCCCGGAGCACGTTCCCGGAGGGAGCAGTCTCGGCAACTTCCTCACGCAATTCACCGGCTCAGCGCCTTCGGACGCGAGCGTGGCGGCGCTCACCAGAACCCAGATCCTGCAAATTGAGCACAGCTTCAATGCCGGGACGTTTGCCGCGCGGGTCGTGTCCAGCACGCTGGCGCCGGTCGAGGCGGTACTCTGTGCCGGCGTCGGCGCGCTTGCGGGACAATTGCACGGCGGTGCTGACGAAGCAGCGCTGCGGGAGGCACAGAAAGTGGGGAACGCGGCCGTTGCTCCAACCTATGTCACCGATCTGCTTGCCCGGAAAGGCAAGCTCATGGGCATGGGGCACCGCGAATACCGGAAGGTTGATCCGCGTGCGAAACTGCTGAAGCCGATGGCGGTCGAAGCCGCGTTCGCGGGGGCGATGGCCAAACGCGGCAAGGAGCTCTGGGCGAACGTTGAGTTCTACAAAGGCGCGGTCTTCAAGGCGCTCGGCATCCCCGAAGAGTATTTCACCGCACTCTTTGCAATGGCACGATCGATCGGCTGGCTTGCGCACTTCATCGAGTCACGCGAAGACAACCGCATCATCCGCCCGAAAGCCCTGTACGTCGGGCGGTGACGGTGAGCCGGTCCGAGACCGCTACCTGGCTCAGGTTCGGCCGAGCGCCTCGTCGTGCTTTTGCCACATGTCGATCATGCGCTCGGTCGTGCCTACGTGATCTCCTTTGACGGCAAGCATGCCGCCATCAACCACGAGGTCGATCCCGGTCACCCAGCGGGCCTCGTCGCTGCCGAGGTAGACGCAGGCCTGCGCAATATCCCAGGCTTCGCCACCCGGTCCCTTGAGCGGCATGAGTCCGCCGCTGACAGCATTGACGAACTTCGAGAGGCGTTTCTCTTTGTGCTCCGCTGTAATCTGCTGACCGTGCGTGTGGCCACCCCAGAAGATCGGTGTCGCGATGGCGCCGGGGCTGACGGCGTTGACCCGAACCCCCATAGGGCCAAGCTGCATGGCAGCTGCCTTCGTGTAGTTCGAGAGGCCTGCCTTTGCCGCGGAGTAGAGCGGGTCGGCCGCAACCTCCGCCTGATGCGCACCTTTCGATGAGTTCATGATGATCGAACCTGAGCCTTGCTTGCGCATGATCGGCGACGCGTGTTTTGTCGCGACCATGCACGACCCGAGGAGGTACCACTGCGAGTATTTGAAGCTCTCCTCACTGACGTCTTCGATGTTGAACGCGTGAGGCTGGCCGGGGACATTCGACGGGCCTCCGGCGTTGTTGAACAGGATGTCGAGCTGCCCCCATTTCTCCGCTGCGGTGTTGATGACTGACGCGATCTGCTCCTCGTGCAGGACGTCCGCCCGCATGAAGTGAGCCTGCCCCGCGGGCTGGCGTGCTTCGACTGCACGGCCCAGTTCCTCGTTGCGGCCGCAGAAAACAACGCGCGCGCCTTCTTCGCAGAACGCGTCCACGGTGGCTTCGCCAATCCCGCTGGTCGCACCTGTGACAACCGCCACTTTCCCGTCCAGTCTGCCCATGTGTGGTCTCCTTGTTATTGTCGGTTTCCGCCGCTCAGATACGATAGACGCGCGCCGCGGTGCCGTAGAACATGGCGTCCTTATCGTCGTCGCTGAAGTCCGCGACAAGTTTTTTGAACGCATTCCAGAGCACGTGGTACGAGACAGACAGCCGGTCAACCGGGTAGTTGCTCTCGAACATGCAGCGGTCCGGCCCGAAGCACTCGATGGTGTGCATGAAGTACCGGCGCTGGGCCTCGACGAACGTGTCGGACGACGGAGGCGCGGCGTCCTGGTGCCAGCCAAAGCCGTTGTCCGGCATCGCCATGCCGCCCAGTTTCGCCACGACGTTCGGGCACTCGGCGATGGCAGCGATGTCCGCCTTCCACTGCTCGAAGATTTCGTCCTGACGGCCCGCGTAGGGACCGACCCCAAGCGGTGTACCAAAGTGATCGAGGACCATGATGGTGTCGGGGCACGCGCGGGCCAGCGCCAGGTAGTCGCGGTTTTGGTGATGGAAGTGCCAGGTGTCGTAGGTGTAGCCAAGACGGCCAAGGGTCTGGACGCCCTTTGCGAAGTCCGGGTTGAGGTAGGGGCTTTCCGTGTTGCGTCCGGGGTTCATCAGCGTGCCGGTGGTATCGAACGGGCCCGCGTGACGGATGCCGCGGAAGAGGCCGCTGCCCGCGGCTTCGTGCGCGGCGATCACGTCTTCGAGGCCGTCGCCGAGGGTCAGGTTCGCGTGGCCCACGATGGCCGCGATCGTGGCGGTGTCATCCCGCCTGGCCGACTCCGCGGCAACGCCCGCGACGTATTCGGTCTCGCCGATGGGGCGCAGGTGTTCGGGGCCGTCCTCCCGGTACCCCGAACGGCACTCGATGAAGACCGTCTTCTCGATGTTGTGTCCGGACCCGGTATCGGCCCGGAGGTTGTCGAGTTCGTACTGACCCCACATGCCGGTGGCCGTTGCCCACAGATGGTGGTGGGGGTCGATGATGCGGCGCTCGGGTTCGAGGATCGTCTCCGTGACGGAGGCGAGCCAGGCGTCTGAGCCGGGTTCAGCCATGGGGTACTTCCTGAGGCAAGGGAGGGGTGCGGGCGATTATAGGCGGCTCACCGTCCGAGCAGTGTTGCGTCGGCATAAAACGCGTCGAACACGCGAGCCAGGTTCTCCGGGTCGCGCGCGCCGGCCAGCTCCCGAATCGAGTGCATTGCAAACTGCGGGACGCCAACGTCCAGCGTCGGAGCCCCGATTTCGGTGGCGGTGATCGGGCCGATCGTGCTCCCGCAGGCCATGTCGGTACGGGTGACGAAGGTCTGGCACGGCACGTCCCGCGATTTGCACAGATTGGCGAAGTAGCCGGCGGTTTCGCTGTTCGAGGCGTACCGCTGGTTCGCGTTGACCTTGATGACGGGGCCGGCGTTCAGCAGGGGGCCGTGGTTGCCGTCATGCCTGTCGGCGAAGTTCGGGTGGATGCCGTGTGCATTGTCCGCGGAGATGAGGAGCGACCGCGCAATCGTCCGATCGTGCGCGGATGGATCGGTCACGACACGCGACAGGATACTGCCGAGGAACGGGCCGGCAGCGCCGGAAGCGGAGTTCGAGCCCACTTCTTCGTGGTCGTTGCAGACCAGCAGGGTGCTGTGGGTGTCACCGGCTTCGAGCAGTGCCTTCAGACCAATGAAACACGAGAGCAGATTGTCGAGCCGGGCCGAGGCGATGAAATCTTCGTTGAGACCCGTCATTGCCGGGGGATTACAGTCGTAGAACGAAAGCTCCCAGGCGAGCAGTTCCGCGCCTGCGTGCTCGGGGTGTTCGGCGGCCAACTGCTGTTTGATCAGGTCACTTGCGTTCGCGCTGCTGTCGCCCTGCAGCACGACGGGCGGGATGTCGCGCTGTGAGTTGATCGACTTGCTGTCGTTCACGCCTCTGTCGAGATGGATAGCGAGGCTCGGGATGACTGCGACGGGACGTTTGAAGTCGATGAGTGCGCTCGTGACGCTGCCGTCCGCGTCCCGGAACGTGACCCGGCCCGCGAGCGACAGGTCCCGGTCGTACCAGGGGTTCAACAGCACGCCGCCGTACACTTCGACGCCGAGTTTCAGGTAACCGTGGACCACCGTGTCGGGGTTGGGCTTCAGGCGCAGGCACGGGCTGTCGGTGTGCGCGCCCACCATGCGAATCCCGTCCGTTGTTGGGTCTTCGGTGCCGCGAACAAAGGCGATCAGTGACGAGTCGTTGCGCAGGACGTAGTAGCGACCCGGCGTGATCGACCAGTCTTCCTGTTCCTCCAGCCGTGTGAAGCCGGCGGCGTCCAGTCTTGCGGCCATTTCCGCGCAGGCATGAAAAGGGGTTGTCGAAGCGGTGAGGAACTCGAGGAGTTGGCGGTTGAATTCGGTCATGACCTGGGTGGGAGTGGCAACGAACTCGCGATTGTAGCGCCGTCCTCCTTCGCTGGCAGGTGCATGCAGCGCCGTCCCCCTTCGCCGGGCGGGTACATGCACAGCAGAGCTGCTGACCTGGCCGACAGGTGTTGGCAGGCGCATGGCGCTGGACTAAGCTGCGCCGCGCCGCCCCAGGGCGGCCAGCGACGAAACTCAGGCACAGTGATGATCAGCACGACCCACTCACAACCTGCACGAGCCAGCGCGGTGAACGCGCCGGTGCGCATGCGCATGTCCATGGCATCTGCCCTGGGCTGACCTTGAGTTCGTACGGAAGGTGGCCTTCACCTTCCGAGTCGGTTCCAGAGGACCCTGGTGGTGAAGACCACCGGGGTTTTTCATTTCCGGCTTGGAGGAATCATCGTGAAACGCTACCTGACAACACCGATTTATTACGCGAGCGGTGCCCCGCACCTGGGGCACGTGTACACCATGTTTCTTGCCGACTGCGCGCGACGGACCACCCGCATGGCAGGCGACGAGACGCGTCTCGTGACCGGTACCGACGAGCACGGTCAGAAAATCGAACGCGCGGCCGCGCTGGCGGGCGCGACTCCAGGGGCTTTTGCGGGCGAGCGGAGTGCCGCGTTTCGTGAGCTCTGGGAGGGCCTCGGCATCGATGTCAGTTTCGTCCGGACCACCGACCCGGCACACAAGGCCGTCGTGACGGACTTCTGGCAGCGCCTCTGTGCGGCCGGCGACATCTACAAGAGACACTACACGGGCCGCTATTGCGTTGACTGCGAGCAGTACTTCACGGGAGATGTCGGCGAGTGCCCGGTACACGCAAGGGCGCTCGAACATTATGCCGAGGACTCCTATTTTTTCGGCTCTCCCGCTACAGGGACCGGCTGATTGGGCACATCGAGGCGAATCCGGATTTTGTCCGGCCGGAGACCCGGCGCAACGAGGTGCTCGCCTTTCTGCGCGCGCAGGACCTGACTGATCTGTACGTCTCCAGAACCTCGACGCGGTGGGGGATCGAAGTTCCGGGTGACCCGGAGCACGTCCTCTACGTGTGCGTGGATGCGCGGGTGAGCTATCTGTCCGCGCTCGGGCCGCTCGACGCTCAGGAATCGGCGGCGTGGTGGGCGGGCGCTCACCATTTCATCGGCAAGGACATCCTGATCTTCCACGCGGTGGTCTGGCCTGCGATGCTCCTCGCTGCCGGGCTGCCGCTGCCGAACGCGATTGTCGTGAACGGCTGGCTCACCGTCACGGGACGGAAGATCGCGAAGTCCGATCCCTCGACGGTGTTCGACCCACGCATCGAGGCCGGGCAGTTCGGCAATGCGGCGCTCGCGTTCTACTTCCTGCGGACGGTGGGTCGGATCGGACCTCGATTTCGACCGTGAGGACGTCGTTCGGACGCTGGACGCCGACCTCGCCAACAATCTCGGGAATCTGGTCAGTCGCCTCGTCAAGTTCATCGTTCGTCGCTTCGAAGGCTGCGTGCCCGCCGAGCGCACGGGTGAACTCGTTGCCGACGCCAGAGACGGAGCGGCGCAAATCCGGCAGGCGCTCGAGGCCTTCGAGACCGCACGTGCCGCGCGTCAGTTGCTGGGCGATCTCGCGCGGATCAACCGGCATCTGCAGGGAAGCGCACCGTGGCGTGAGCCGGACGAGCGCAGGGTCCGGGCCGCCGTTGGCGAAGCGGTGGGAGCACTTGCCGTGACGCTGAACGCGGGTTGGCCCTTGCTCGGAGCGCTGGCGGAGGTCGCTCTTGCGGCGCTGGGCTCGAAGGCGGCCCCGGCATGGACGGGCGAGCCCGTGGTCAGGCGTGTCGAGCCCGCGCATCTGCCGGTCTACGCCCGGCGTGGGGCCTGACTGTGCGCAGCGTTTTTCCTGCGGCGGCCTGGGCGGTAGAATCTGTCTGCGCCGATTTGATTTTCAGCTTGCGGGGCGCTGAACGAAATGCCGCTAAAGAGGAACCAGGCCCGTTTTTGAAGATCCCGACACAACGACTGCCGGGCGGCGCATCGCCGCCGCGTGAGCGTCGTGTGTTGTTGTGGGTCGTACGGGCCGTAACACCGAGAGGACGAAGATGAGTCAGAGGGGATTTACTTCACAACTGCTGCACGCGGACCGGCGTGGCGGCATCGAACACGGATCGATTCACAAGCCGGTGCACACCGCGGTGACCTACGGCTATGACGATGCGCGGGAGCTTGCGGCGGTCTTCCAGGGCCGGTCGCCGGGCTATACATACGGGCGTCAGGTCAATCCGACGGTCACGGCGCTGCAGGACAAGATCACGCTCATGGAGGACGGCGTGGCGAGCGCAGCCTTTGCGACGGGCATGGCCGCGATCGGTACGACGCTGTTCGCGCTCCTACGCAACGGCGATCACATGGTGTCGTCGTCGTTCCTGTTCGGGAACACGAACAGTCTGTTCAATTCGTTCGACGTACACGGGGTGAGCGTGTCGTTTGCCGATGCGACGTCGGTTGACGACATTGCCGAAGCGATCAACGAGTCAACGAAGCTTGTCTTCGTCGAGACCATCGCCAACCCGAGGACCCAGGTCAGCGACCTCGAAGCGATCGGCAGACTGTGTGCCGAGCGTGGTCTGATCTACGTCGTCGACAACACGCTGACTACACCCTATCTGTTCCGGCCCAAGTCAGTTGGCGCAAGTCTCGTCATCAACTCGCTGACGAAGTACGTTGGCGGGCACGCCAACGCGCTGGGTGGTGCGGTGACCGAGACAGGGCACTACGCCTGGGAATCGTTCAGTAACATCTACGACGACTACAAGAAGGGTGACCCAAGTGGCTGGGCCATTCAGCAAATCAAGAAGAAGGGCATCCGCGATTTCGGCGCGACGCTGGGGCCGGAAGCGGCGCACCATCTGTCCATCGGTTCCGACACGCTGGGCCTGCGGATGGATCGAATCTGCGCAAACGCGCTGGCCCTCGCGAAGTGGCTCGATGCCGACCCGCGTGTCCAACGCGTGTACTACCCAGGCCTCCCGGGACACCCGGAACATGCGCTCGCCAGCCGGCTGTTCGGCGGGTTTGGCGGGATTCTTTCGATTGATCTCCCCCCGCCGCTCGACTGTTTCGATTTCCTCAATCGGCTCGAACTCGTGATCTGCACGAGCAACCTTGGGGACACGCGATCGCTCGCTATCCCGGTTGCTCACTCGATCTACTTCGAGATGGGTCCGGAGCGCAGGGCCGAGATGGGGATCGATGACTCGCTCGTCCGATTCTCGATTGGAATCGAGGACGAGGCGGACCTGATCGCGGACTTCGATCAGGCGCTTGGCTGAAGGTGACAACCGGCCGGTGTCGCGCGGCGAAGGCTGTGCGCTGACTCAGGCGTCGGCGCCAGCCTCTTCGACGTAACACACCCCGGTCCCCCCGATCCCGCAATAGCCGTTCGGCACTTTCGCGAGGTACTGCTGGTGGTAAGGCTCGGCGTAATAGAAGTTTCCGACTTCGCCAATCTCGGTGGTGATGGCTGGGTAGCCCGCGTCCGCAAGGTTCTTTTCGAACACTGTGCGTGATGCTTCGGCGGCTTTGAGTTGCTCGGGGGTCGTCGTGTAGATCACGGAGCGGTACTGGGTCCCGATGTCGTTCCCCTGGCGCATGCCCTGGGTTGGGTCGTGGGTCTCCCAGAAGAGCGTCAGCAGTTGCTCATAGGTCGCTGCCGAGGGGTCGTACACAACGAGGACGACCTCGGAGTGGCCGGTCATGCCGGAGCAGACTTCCTCGTAGGTCGGGTTCGGGGTATGGCCCCCGGCATAGCCCACGGCGGTGCTCCAGACGCCGGGCGTCTGCCAGTAGTACCGTTCCGCGCCCCAGAAACAGCCGAGCCCGAAGACCGCCTGTTCCAGATGGTCGGGGAATGGGCCCTTCATGGGGTTGCCGTTCACGTAGTGGTGTTCCGGCACAGGCATTGTTTGATCGGTACGGCCCGGAAGCGCGCGGTCAGGTTGCGGAATTTCGAGCTTGGAGCTGAAGAGACCCATGAGCATCCCCATTCATGTGGACAACAGGGCGCCAGTATACAGCCGTCGTGAGGGGCACGCCTCGTTATACTGCGCGTCTGCCTTCGCGATGATGTTTCATGGACTTCGACGAACCGATCGACCGGCGCGGCACGGACAGCCTCAAATGGAATCTCTATGCCAACACGGAGGTGCTGCCGATGTGGGTGGCCGACATGGAGTTCCGGGCTCCGCGGGCGATGCTCGATGCACTGGCCGGACGGCTCGAACACGGGGTTCTTGGCTACACCGATCCGCCGCCCGCCCTGACCGACGCGATCGTGAGCCGCATGCAGACCGCCTACGACTGGAACGTCGCCGGTGAGGCGGTGGTCTACCTGAACGGGGTTGTCCCCGCGCTGAACGTGGTGTGCCGGGCGTTTGCGGCACCGGATCAGGCGGTTGCGACGCCGACCCCGATCTACCATCCATTCCTTGCCGCCCCGGACCAGCAGGAGCGCAGGATCATCGAACTCGAAGCGAGCCGTGATGAGGGGCGCTGGTCCTTCCCGATCGATGCGTTCGCGGAGGCCGCCGAGCGCGAGGACATTGGAGTGTTGCTGCTCTGCAATCCCTACAATCCGGTAGGGCGTGTCCTGAATCGATCCGAACTCGAGGCGATCGTCGCTGTGTGCGTGCGACATGACATCACGCTGTGCAGCGATGAGATTCACTGTGAGCTGATCCTCGACGACCTCCCGCATCTGCCCGTCGCCTCGCTGTCCGAAGCGGCGGCACGCCAGACCGTCACGCTGATGGCCCACACCAAGACGTTCAACGTGGCCGGGATTGCGGGTGGCTTTGCGATCATTCAGAACGATTCCCGGCGTCGCCGCTTCGAGGCCGTCAGCAAGGGATTGACCGCGGCGATCGGACCGTTCGTGTATGAGTCGATGCTAGCGGCGTTCACCCGCTGCGATGAGTGGCGGGAAGCGCTCCTCGACTACCTGCGCGGCAACCGGGATTGGCTGGAGGCCGAAGTGGCCGGGATCGACGGTGTGTCGATGACGCACGTTGAAGGCACGTATCTCGCCTGGATCGACGTGTCAGACCTCGGCCTCGATGACCCGAAAAGCTACTTCGAGTCGTTCGGTGTCGGCTTCTCTCCGGGTCGTCAGTTTGGCGACAACGGGTTCGTCCGACTCAACTTTGCCTGTGCCCAGGCAATGCTCGTCGAGGCGGTGAGTCGATTCCGGGCGGGCGTGGCAGCGCTCCGCGGGTAGCTGGAACTTGCTAGACTCGGGCTTCTTTTTCACCGGCCCAGGAGCCAGCAAATGGGGGAATTCTCGTCTGTAGAGAAGGACGGCCACGTCACAATCGTCACCATCAACCGCCCGGAGCGGATGAATGCCCTGCACCCGCCGGGCAACAAGGAACTGGGTGAAGTGTTCGATGACTTTGCCAACGACAAGGATCAGTGGGTTGCAATCATCACCGGCGCCGGCGAGCGCGCGTTTAGCGCGGGTAACGATCTGAAGTACCAGGCAAGCGGCGGCAAGATGTTCCCGACGCCGGCCGGCTTCGGCGGCCTGACCTCCAGATTCGACAACTACAAGCCGGTGATTGCGGCCGTGAATGGCGTCGCGATGGGCGGCGGGTTCGAGATTGCACTTGCCTGCGACATCATCATCGCCTCCGAAAACGCGACGTTCGCACTGCCCGAGCCCCGGGTCGGCCTCGCCGCGCTGGCGGGTGGCGTCCATCGTCTGCCCCGCGAGATCGGCATGAAGCGCGCACTCGGCATGATGCTGACCGGTCGTCACGTTCCGGCTGCCGAAGGCAAGGAACTGGGCTTCGTGAACGCGGTCGTGTCCGAAGGTCAGGCGCTCGAAGAGGCCAGGCGCTGGGCTGAAATGATCCTCGAGTGTGCACCGTTGTCGGTCCGTGCCAGCAAGCAAACTGCGATGGACGGCATGGGCGAGCCAAGTCTCGAAGCCGCGATGGCGGCGAAGTACGATCTCGTCGGCGCAATGAGCCGCGGGAAAGACTACATCGAGGGTCCCCTCGCGTTCTCCGAGAAGCGTAAACCCAACTGGTCGGGCGAGTAACGCCGACCCCCCAGGGCAACTTCAAAGGGCCGGCTGTTGTGTCACGGTCGGCCCTTTTTGCACGCTGACGCTTCGCTGGTGTCCTGAGTTGTTCATTGGTTGTATGAGTCGGTAGGCATGTTGTGTTACTGACGCGGCGCTGCGCCGGGCCCGGGCCATCGCGTACGGCTGCGCGGACGGAATTTGCTTGCACGACCTGGTGAACGCCCGGACCGAGGGTCAGCAGAGCGAGAGCATCTTCTCGGTAAACTCATGGGTCGTTCGCCGCAGGCTGCCCGAGAGCAACTGGGCAATTCCCATGAGGATGTTGTTCGCGGTGCCAGGGTGCGAGACCAGCAGTTCCTGGAAGTGTTCCCGTTTCAGAACCTCAAGGGTGAGGTTGGTCTTGGCCCGGACCGTCGCCGAACGCGACCGGCCGTCGATGAGCGACATCTCCCCGATCGAATGGCCCCTCCCGAGCGTCGTGATCGTGGTGCGCGCGTTGTCGTATTGCTTGATGACTTCGGCTTCCCCATCGGCGATGAAGAACATGTAGCCACCGTGCGCGCGCTCCCGGAAGACGTAGCTGCCCGCCGGGTACTCGTAGCGGAAGAAGTAGCGACGCAGCGTAGCGACATCGTCGTCGTCAAGGTAGCGAAAACACTCCAGCTGTCGGATGAGGCTGGTGTCGGCGTGTTGGACGGTATTCATGCACGACTCCCTTCAACTAATGAAACCATAATCGAGTTGGTGCGGTCTGTCGCATCGCTTCGTCTGAAGGGATTACCGTGCATCGGCAGGGAAGTCTCTCAGACCAGGCTGTACAACTGCCTGACGTTGTCGTGGCAGATGCGCTGGCGCGAATCGTCCGTCAGGTTTGCGAACATCTCGTCGATCACCTGTGCGGAGTGCGGCCAGGTCGAGTCCGTGTGCGGATAGTCTGAACCCCACATGAGTCGGTCCGCACCGATCATGTCCTGTGTTCTGAGGGCTGCCTGGTCATCTTCGATCGTTGCGTAGAAGTGCTGTTGCCAGATCTCCCGGACGTTGCGCGGGGCGCCGAAGTCCGGATTTCGGGCGTACTCCCNCTGCCAGGCCTGATCGANTCGTTCGAGCCAGTAGGCGATCCAGCCGGCGTTGAATTCCGCCACGACGATTGTCAGGTTCGGGTGGCGTTCACAGACTCCGTGGCACATCAGGTCGATCAGGGTCTCCTGGACCAGTGCTGCGGTGTTGCCGTACAGAAAGAGCGGGTCGCGGGCAGCCATTTCCTTCACCCACGTGGGGTTGTGCGACGCACACCCGACGTGGACGGACAGCGGCAGATTCGCCTCGGCGGCGCGGGCCCAGACCGGGTCGTAGTCAGCGTCCGCGTAGCTGTGCCCCTTGGGCGCATTGGCCGGAATGACGGCGCCCTTGTAGCCCATCGAGATGACGCGCTCGAGCTCCCGGACCGCCGCGGCGGGGTCCTGCATGGGGAGTGCCGCAAGCCCGAAGAGGCGGCCCGTCGAGGCGTCGCAGAAGTCTTTCAGCCAGTCGTTGTAGTTCTTCTGCAGTGCGATNAGCAGATNCGTGTCGCGCATGCTGAACATGGCGAAGTAACCGGGATACAGAAATTCGGCCGAGACGCCGTCGATGTCCTGGTCCTCGCCGCGCCGGGCGCCGTCAGTCAGCCCCGGCCGCATCGCGGCGTATCCCCCTGTGATATACGCCTGCATCTCCGGGTCGCTCAACATCCCCGTGTCCGGTTTGTGGGCGTTGCGGCGGTGGATTGCCTCGCCGCGGTCGAGTCGCGTTGCCGCGAGCGCCATATGCCCGACGTTCACGATGGCGTTCTTCTTCGCCGGGATGACGATGCAGTCACCCTTGCCCGGCGCGCTCACAACGCGTGGGGCGATGTCGCCGAATCGATCGGCAAGGCCGGTGAACACGTCCGGGCCTTCAACGACGTGGGAGTCGGCTGAGATGATGGTCATTGGCGCGGATTCCTTGTCAGACAGTGGTTGCACACCGGCAGTGNATGCCGAACGACGGCGGCGGTGCCGCCGCGGGTCGCGTGTGACGTTGACCGCGGCCGTCGCCACCGTTTAGCGTTACGCGCTTTTGCCGAGGGAGGTCACCGATGAACGGGACACTCAACATTGCCGTGCTGACAGTCTCCGATACCCGCACCGCGGAGAACGACACGTCGGGCGACTTCCTGTGTGAGGCGCTCGGGGCAGCCGGCCACTCGCTTGCCGAGCGCCGTATCGTCATCGATGACATTTACCAGATGCGCGCGGCGGTTTCCGCCTGGATTGCNGATGCGGCGGTCGAGGTTGTCCTGGTGACGGGTGGGACCGGATTTACCACCCGGGACTCGACCCCCGAGGCCATCACACCGCTTCTCGACTCCGAGGTCATCGGATTCGGGGAGCTGTTCCGGCAGCTGTCCTTTGAAGAGATCGGGACGTCCACCGTGCAGTCCCGTGCGCTCGCGGGGCTTGCGAACAACACGATGGTNTTCTGCATGCCCGGTTCGACGGGCGCCTGCAAGACTGCCTGGAACGGCATTCTGCTGGAGCAACTCGACATCAACTTCAGGCCCTGTAATTTCGCGGAACTGCTGAAGAAAGGTTCCCACTGATGGCGGACCTGATGCCNGTGGACGATGCNCTCGAGCGATTGCTNGGGGAGGCGGTCGTGCGCNCCGGGACCGAGCGCATCGACGTCCGTCGCGCGGCTGGCAGGGTTGCGGCGCGCCCGGTTTCCGCGGCGATCGACGTGCCGCCCGCCGACAACAGCGCCATGGATGGGTACGCGTTTCGGCATGCCGGGGTCGCCGAGGGGGATGCGCTGCAGATCAGTGACCGCATCCCGGCGGGCACCGCGCCCGAAGCGCTCGCGCCGGGAACCGCCGCGCGCATCTTTACGGGTGCGCCCGTGCCGGAAGGTGCGGATACGGTGGTGATGCAGGAAGACACGCGACTGGCGGATGACGCCGTCGTGATCACCGAGCTGCCCGCCGTGGGTGACAACGTCCGTCCGGCGGGTCAGGACATCGCCGTGGGCAGTGAGGTGATTGCTGCCGGACGCCGCCTCAGGCCGCCTGACCTGGGGCTTGCCACCTCAGTCGGCACCGACGAGATCGAGGTCTACCGGCCACTTCGGGTGGCACTCATGGCGACGGGAGATGAACTCGTCGAACCGCCACGCCCACTCGCGCCGGGCCAGATCTACAACTCGAGCCACTACGCGCTGACGGCGCTCCTCGAACGCGATGGCTTCGAGGTGGTGGACCTGGGGCTTGTCGAGGACACGCAACCGGCAACCGAGCGGGCACTTGCCGAGGCGGCGGAGCGTGCTGACTGCATTCTCAGCACCGGCGGCGTCAGTGTCGGGGAAGAGGATCACGTCAAACGGGCCGTCGAGGCGCGAGGCGCACTGGATCTCTGGCGCATCCGAATCAAGCCGGGCAAGCCGCTCGCGTTCGGGCACGTGTCGGAGACGCCGTTCTTTGGTCTGCCCGGCAACCCCGTTTCGACGTTCGTGACCTACTGGATTCTTGCGCGACCCTGGCTGTTCGCGGCGCAGGGGTGCGCGGACTGTCGGCCAGCCTGGTTCCACGTGCCGGCGCAGTTCGACTTCTCGGGCGGATCACGGCGTGAATATTTGCGCGTTCGGTTCGAACGGAATGCCGACGGTCACGCGGGGCTCGTCAAGTATCACAATCAGGGGTCTGGCGTACTGTCATCTGTGGCGTGGGCGACGGGTCTGGCCGAAGTGGAGGTGGGTCAGACTGTCACCATGGACACCCACCTCCGCTACTACCCGATCTGACTGTCACCGTGGACACCTGACTGTCACTGTGGACATCTTCGCTACTATCCGGCGAGCGTCGTTGCGGGACGGCGATGGCCAATGGGGTCTGTCGTGATGGCATAGCCGATTTCACGATCGAGTGTGAAGTCACCGCGATCGCGCGCATTCCGGGACAGATGTGAGATCAGTAGGTGTTCGACGGTGGTTGCGTCCTGTGCCAGCGTATAGCGGCGAATGGACGTGTAGTCGTGTTCGAGTTCGTCAAACGCGAGCAGCGTGATGCGGCAGGCGGTCTCTACTAGCCCCGCCCGTGCGTAGATCTCCTCCTTGGCGGAGTACTGGTCCTGGTTGACCCACAGGCACAGGCTGGATTGGGCCACCGTGATATGATGCTTGTTCACAACCAGATAGCGCCACAGGTCGAAGTTGCTGCGCTAGATAAACCGAAAACTCTCGTCCTGACTCTGGTTGATGACGCGGCACTTCACGGGTTGAGTCGAGTCCGCTGTTTGCATGTCTGACCGGATGCTGTGTTTTGTATAAGTGTATGTGCAAGTCTGAACTTTGCCAGCAGCACCAATGGGCCTGATCGTTCTCAGCATCATCTTCGCGATAGTCGGCGGTTGCCTCACATGGCTGGTCCTTGGCGATCAGTTCCCGCGCGGTGATTCCGTTAAGTGGCCCGTGACGAACAACATCCTGATCTATGGCGCGCTCCTCGTACTGCCGATCTATGGGCTGATGTTCGCGTTCTTCAACCTGTTGCAGGACTGATTAAGGACTGATTGGACTGGACTGACTGAGGACAAGGCCTGATTGGAGACGAGGCCTAGTTGGACACCCAAAGGGAGGATGAGGCTTGACACACCCAAGGGCTGGGACCTGCTGTGCGCGGGGAGAGGATGGAACCCGTCAAGGGCAGCGGCAGCAGAGATGACGCCAATGAAGCCGGACACCCAACGAGCATGCCGGCTTGGGCACCCAAGATCCGGGCTATGGGAT
>PBVL01000063.1 GCA_002728675.1 Gammaproteobacteria bacterium | reverse complement strand
CGGCATCAACCGGTGTCTCAACTGCGGCGGCGCGCTGCGGGGGCGCTTTTGCCATGACTGCGGGCAGCGCGAGCGGAGCCTCCGGCGCGTCTACTGGTCACTCGTCAACGAGACGCTCGACGACGTGTTTTCCCGCGACTCCCGCGCCTCGCACACGCTCTGGTGCCTGATCGCCCGCCCCGGCATATTGACCAGGGAATACCTAGAACGGAAACGTGCGCGCGCCCTGTCGCCAGTGCGCCTGTACCTGATCACGAGCCTGCTGTTCTTCGGCGTGATTGCGCTCACCAACACGGTCTCGAACGACAATCCGTCGGAGGCTGCCACGCAGACCGAAGCGCAGCGGGATCGAACCGACTGGGCGGCCGCTCACGCCGACATTCAAAGCATCTCCGCCTGGGAGGCGGTCGATCCCGAGACCCGGGCCTGGCTGATCGCGTTGCTGACCGGGAAACTCAACAGAGCCGAGTCGATCGCCGAAGAAGGCGGGCGGGCCATCGTCGACGAGGTACTCGATATCGCGCCCCCCGTCGCGTTCATCCTGCTCCCCCTCTTCGCGCTCCTGCTGAAACTTGCCTACATCAGACACGACGTTTACTACGCCGAGCACCTCGTACTCGCGCTCCATAACCACAGCTTCCTGTTCCTCGCGCTCACGATCAGCATCCCCCTGGACCACGCCCGTGAGACCATCGGCATCCTCGGTGAGGTGCTCGACTCCGCGCTGGAGCTGTGGATACTCGTGTATCTCTTCATGTCGCTGAAGCGTACATACCGACAGAGCTATCCCGGGACAGCACTGAAATTTGCGCTGCTCGGGCTTGGCTACCTCCCGCTCTTGCTCTTCGGACTCATTGTCGGGTTCGCATTTGGAGTGCTGGCACTGTGAACAGTCTGGAGGCAGCCTGGCGCCGGCTCGGTATCACCGCGGACCATCTCGCCGCGTGCCGGCTGCCCGCGTATCCCGAAGCAACCCGGCTCGTGGATGCGGGACGTGACCTCTTCGGACGTCCGCAGCAGATGACGCGGACAACGCTCGCAGCCTGGCGCGCGATGCGCGCTGCGGCGCGCAATGACTCGATCGAACTCCAGCTCGTCTCGGCTTACCGGTCCGTCGCCTATCAGTGTGACGTCATCGAGCGCAAGCTTGCCGCCGGGCGCTCGATCGACGAGATCCTCCGGGTCAACGCCCCGCCCGGACACAGCGAACATCACACCGGACGGGCACTCGATCTGACTTCGCCCGGCGTCGAGGCGCTCACAGAGGCATTCGAAACGACCGACGCATTTGCCTGGCTCTCACGTCGCGCAGAGGCGTTCGGCTTCGCACTCAGCTACCCGCGGGACAACCCTGAAGGCATCGACTACGAGCCATGGCACTGGGCCCGGCATGCCAACCCCGCATGAAGGTCGCGAAGCAGCACTTCCCCTGCGCGGTCGCTCCGGACATTCGATCTAGGCGAGTGCGGGCCGCTGGGTGCGGTCCATCGCCGCGGGATACGTACCCTCCGAGGCCCTGAGCGCCTCCGACCAGTCACGCCACATTTCGTCTTGGGGCGGATCCCTCCGACAGTCATCCAGATCGGTTTTGGTGAAATCGTAGAGCACTGCCTGTCGCATGACATCAGTGTGATTGTGCCCGGCGGCGTGTGCGAGCCGGTGATGCCAGAGAACGACGTCCCCCGCCTCGCCGCAGCAGTCGACGGGCTCGGTGTCTTCGATGACCCGCGCGAGTTCCGCTTCGTACTCGGGCGTATGCAGGATGCCTTTGTAGCTCGGCAGGTGATCGTAGTACGGAATCCGTGGCTGATCGTATTGCATGAGGAAGGTCGGGTAGAGGCGCCGATGTGACCCTGGCCAGACCTGAAATGCGCCGCCGTCAGGCGGTACGTCGCCGATCAGACCGACAATGCCGAGGTTGAACGGATGACCGTCGGTATGGCAACCGAGACGGTCCGGGCGATGCTCGCCATAGGGCAACGTGCAATAGATGCCGCGCACACCCTCGGTCCCAAGCGCGGGGTCCACTGGCCCGCCCGGCCAGGCCGCGCCCTGCGTGCCCATTGGCATGCCGTGTACAACGGGCGCACGCAATGTTCCCGCACCGAGCAACGCCTCGGCCGCGGCAACCAGGCGATCACAGAACACGAGATCGAGCAACTGGGAGTCGGTGCCTACACGTCGAAGTTGCCAGCGGTAACCCTCGCGCAGATCCTGCACGTCGTCGTTCGTATCCGAGTCCGCGAACGGTCCAACGTGCGTCGAGGGATCGTCACGCCGAATCCGCGTGCCGTCCGGCAGAGACGCCCACAACATGTCCCTTGCGCGTGAACATCCCTCCGGGTCGAGCGCCCCCCGCAGGATCAGATACCCGTTCGTCTTGAAGAATGCGATTTCGTCGTCAGTCAGTACGTTCAAAGTGTCCCTCGCGTCATGCCCGGCGCAGCGCCGGAATCCGGAAGTAGGTGAGGGCCCGCCACAGCCACTCGGCGGGTCCGTAGTTGAATCGCTTGAGCCATGACAAGCTGAAAGCCAGCTGGAAGGCCCAGATAGCCAGAACGATCAGGTAGAGCTCCCATCGCTCAAAGGCCCCGACCAGTGCAAATCCGGCACCCGTGAACAGGAACAGACAGATGAGCGACTGCATCAGGTAGTTCGTGAGCGCCATTCGGCCCGTCGCGGCCAGCGCGGCGCGCACACCCCCGAGCAGACCCAGGCGACAGATGAGCACCACGATACCGAGGTAGCCCAGCGCGACGCCCAAACGCCCGAACGGGTAAGTCCACTGCATGAACGCGAAATAAGACAGGATGTCGAATCCGGAGCTGACCGCACGCCAGACCTCGGAACCGTTGATCAGCAGGCCAATCGGGAGGGCAACCGCGACGAGCAGTACCCACCTGCGATTCGACCCACCCTCACCCTGCAATGTCCCCGTCTTGTAGAGCGCCATGCCGAGCATCATCATCGCGAGCGCATCCCAGAACAACAGTACGGGAACGACGAATGTCAGCAGCTCGACCATGTGCGCCGCGCTCCAGACGAACGCCGACCCGTAGCTCCCGCGTCGAGCATCGAGTTCCCGCGCCACCTGCGATGGCGTCGGCTCGGCGCCGGCTTTGAACTGCCGCCAGCCGGCCGCCATCTCCCGCGCCGCGGCGCTCGCATCCTGCCCCTGCTCGGCCACCACCGCGGCCTGGGTGCGGGCATACCCGAGGCCCAGATTGAACGCGCCGTATTCCAGCGAGCTCAGCAGCACCAGCACCCCTGCACCGACGCAGAGGAACTTTGCTGAACGATGACGGAAAAGATACAGCACGAAACCGGCAAGCGCATAGACGATCAGAATGTCCCCGGTCCAGAGCAAAATGAACGCATCGAACACCCCGAAGACGAGCAACCAGGCGGTGCGTCGATAATGCAGCGCACCGCTCTTGCCACGCGCACCCGTCGTGAACAGCACAACTCCCGCACCGAACAGAATCGAGAACAGCGCGCGCATGCTGCCCTCGAACATCACGTCGACCGTGCCCCAGACGGCAAGGTTGAGCCCAGGACTGTCACCCGCACCCCAGTTCGGATTGAAGTAGCCCGCGGTGTGCAACCCGAACCCAAGGATGTTCAGCAACAGAATACCGAGGAGCGCAAAGCCGCGAAGTACGTCCAGGGTTTCGATCCGTCCGGACTCGGCGACGGGGCCGGCACTCGCAGCCGCGGGCACGTCGCCCCCCATTGCGGCGGCGGGCGCGGTGCCGCGCTCTGCCTCGTGGGCGGATTCACTCATGCGGGACCCAACGCGTCGAGCGCGTTTGCTCGCTGCCCGAGCGTGTGGGCGATCCCCGACAACAGCGCGTAGGCGCGCGCCACAAGCACGAAGTCGGTCGGCACANGGACGAGCGGATTGTCGCGAATTGCCTCGAACATCTCGTCCGTCATCTCCTCGGTGAACTCGCCCTGGAACGCGCCGGTGTCCGAACGGCCGATCATCCGCCGCGCAATCACGAGAAAGGTTGTCCTGTCGTCATTNGCCGTGCGGAAGCCCAACTCCTCGAACGCGCGCAGCATCGCCGACTCGTTGAACGTCATCATCGAGAACATCAGTTCGAACAGTCCGAGACCGAACCCTTCCGGCAGCGCCTTGGCAAGGCCGAAGTCAAGCAGGATGAACTCGGGTTCACCGTCTGCACCTTTCGTCACGAGGATGTTTCCGGGGTGGGGGTCCGCGTGGAAAAAACCAAGGGCGAGGATCATCTTNTTGAACGCGCGCATCAGGCGGTTCATCAGGCGATCGATTTCGATTCCGGCTTCGAGCATCGCGTCTTTGTCGGTCACCTTGATACCTTCCACAAACTCCATGACGATGACCCGGCGGGAGCAGAGTTCGTGCCGGAACGTCGGAATGTGGACATACGGTTCATCCTCGAACAGGCCGCGAATCCGATCGGCGCTGTCCACCTCGCGCCGGAAGTCGAGTTCCATCGACAGATGGGCCTGGAGTTCATCGAGGAGAGGCAGCAGTTCGAGCGGCTCAGCGTCGAACCGCTCATACACCTGACAGACACGCCGGGAGGCCCGCAGGTCCGCCCGGATGATGTGATCAATGTCNGGGTACTGCACTTTTACGGCAACCCGCTCGCCATTCNGCAACCTNGCTTCGTGGACCTGCGCGAGGGACGCGGCGGCGACGGGTTCCCGACCGAAACTTGCGAACACGGCGTCGATCGGCTGCCCAAGCTCCGCCTCGACCACCGCGCGAATCTCGCCGAACGCGCGGGCGGGCAACCGGTCATGACACTCGGACAACGTGCGCACGTACTCGGGCGGAAAAACGTCCGAGCGCGTGCCCACNACCTGACACATCTTGATCAGCATTCCGCGCATGCTGACGGCCGTGTTGAAGATCTGCGTGGCGTTGCGTCGGTGGATGCCCGACTTGTCGCGCGCCTCCGGGTCCGTGCCCTGCACCCGGTCGTACCAGGTTGGCACCTTGTAGCGGAGCCACACACAAAGCGCGGTGAAACCGATCCGCGCGGAACGATACANCCGGTCCCAAAGCCGCCGAACAAGCCCCGGACCCCGGGCNCCGGCNTCTCCCAACCCGTGGCCGTCCGCTGCGGCACTCACGCGAGAAGGATATCCAGCTGCTCATCCTCCGCCGCGGGAAACGTCCAGCCCGAGTCCATCGATTCGAAACGACTTGCGAGTTTCGACGCGCGGGCCGCATCGTCGATCAGTTCGCGGATTTCGCCCTGCAGCCGTTCACGAGTGTCGCGGGGNCGGCTCGTCGCGGCGCCGCGCAGTTGCCGGCTGAAGATCGTGTCGACGACCTCCGCCCCGGACACTTCCTCGCCGCCCTCGCCAATGAGCGTCCGCATGCGCAGTTCTGACAANGCGACGGTGAGGTAGTCCACATGCGGCTTCTCATCAACCCGCACACAGTCGACGAGGTGCGCCGCTTCGACCGGGTGCGCCATGATCTCCTCATCGCCCAGCAGTTCGATGGCCCAGGCGAAGACGTCTTCGGCAAACGTCTNGACAACCAGGATGTTCGCGATGAAGGTCACCATCTGTTCCATGCGCGACGAAAGCTGCGGAAACACACGTTCGGNCGCTCGGCGCCCTCCTGCCCCCGCTCCNCCCATCATGCGCAGCAGCACGTCACCGGGGATCTTCGGCGCATCGAGTCCAGCGTCGCGGGCGGCTTCCCACATCTGCTTGTGCCCGCCCTGATCCCGGTGCCCGGCTTCATCCCGGGCGTGCGCCTCGAAAAGGCCCTTGTCGAGATGCGCGAGGGCGGTTCCCGAGATGTCTTCCCTGATCTCCGCTGCAAAGTCCGGAAGGTGGACTTCGCGAATCCGGGCGCCGAATCCCTCGACGATCGATATCGTCGTCAGCGCCCTCGTAACCGGTTCGGTCAAACCCTCCTGCAACAGCAGTTTCGCCTGCTCGTAGCTGGGGTAGTGTGGCGGCACGTACGTGTCGGGGATATGAATGAGCGGAGCGCCCTCCTCCCGCAGCCGGGCGCGCCAGGCTTCGATGGCGGGCCGCCGATGCAGACCCCTGGGCGAGACGTAAGCGCCATCAATGTAGCCACCGTGACACCGGACTTTGCCGCCCCAGAGCGGCGCCTCGAACGCGTCGTCGGCCAACAGCTCCTCTGCGGTGTATGTAAGCTTCGTCATCACCTGCTCTCCAGTCGCGCCGAACGTACGGCCTCAGGAACAGTTTAGGCCTGATCGCGGCGGTGTTTCGCCATTTTTTCCGCGATGAGCCGGCGTTCCGCATCAGTCGGCCCCCCTGCTCGAGTCGCCTCGATGCGGGGGGCAAACACATAGGGTTCGCGACGCACCCGCTTGCGTGGAAAGCGCTGCTCGTTCAGCAGTTCACGGCAGGCCTGCACCATCGGCGGGTTGCCGCAGAGGAGGACGACATCGCTCTGCCCGTCGACTCCGACACGCGCCAGCGTGTCCTGAACGTATCCAGGATGATCACCGGGTCCAGCGGACTCCGGCATCTCCCGACTGTGGCACACGTGCAGTTCGAAGCCCGGCAAGGTCTGCAATCGGTGGAGCAGGTCGGCCGCGAGCAGTTCAGCCGGATTGCGGATCCCCAAGATGACGACAACGCGAACCCGGCCATCTCGCAGCGGACCCTCGAGTTCATCGAACATTGGCAAGAACGGGGCGAGACCAACGCTGGCCGCCACGAGGATCACGCGCTCCGGCAGCGGCTCCGGAAGGGTCAGCCTGCCGAACGGGCCGGTTGCCACGACTTCGAGCCCTGGCTCGGCAGACCAGAGCACCCGTGTCGCACGACCACCCTCGACCTCGGAGATGAGCAGATCCGCCACGTCGTCCGGAGCGCCGTGATTGGCGAGGCTGTAGCTCCGCTCGAAAGGACCTTCGTCATCCTCGAACACGAACCTGTAGAACTGCCCCGCCGCAAAGGGAACTGCACCCTTCGCCGAGCGGAAGCGGAACGCGCGTGCCTTCGGGCTGACACGCGTGACTGACTCGAGCGTGAGGTGCATGGAATACGGGCCGGTTTGCAACGCCCGCATTATCCCACACGCGGCGTGCGGCGCGACGCTCCACCCACCCCGCCGCCATGTATGATCCGCTCCTCGCAAGGGCCAGAGGAGCCCCGGGATCGACATCGCAATCATCGGAGCGGGCGCTGCGGGCCTGATCGCCGGCAAGGTGATGATGGACGCAGGCTTCGACGTCACGCTCTACGAGCAGCAGCGCAGGCCGGGTGGCGTGTGGGTCTACGACGCCGAACCCGAAACCGATCCACTCGGAAGGACGGATCCATCGGACTTCCGCCACGCCGCGCTCTACGCGTCCCTGCACACCAATCTGCCGCGCGATCTGATGGCCTTCGAATGTTTCACGTTCGATACCGCCGGCGGCGGGGACGACGCGTGGCCGCGGTATCCGCATCACACGCAGGTGCAGATCTATCTTGCCCGCTTCGCCGACCACTTCGATCTCACTCCACGCATTCGCTACGGAACGCTGGTGGAGGCGCTGGTACCCGGTTCAGACGGGCGCTGGACCGTCCACACCAGCGAAGCGCGGGCCACGTTCGATGCCGCGATCGTGTGCAACGGTCACTACGCGCGCCCCAGAATCCCGCCGCTGCCCGGTGCGGACGAGTTTGCCGGGCTGCGCATGCACAGCAAGAGCTACCGTGAACCCGAACTGTTCAGGGGGATGCGCGTCGCGCTCTGGGGCGCGGCGGCGTCCGGCGTCGACATCAGCCGGGAAATCTCGGGGGTCGCGGCCGCAACCTACTGGTGCGGCGATCGCTTCGAGGATCGCGCGCCGCCGCGCGAAGCCGAACCGGGCAAAGTGCACACTTGCAGGTCCCCGGACGGTTTCAGCGATGAGCGCACGCTCACCTTTGGCGAAGAGCGCGTCGAGATCGACGCATTTGTGTACTGCACGGGGTATCACTACACGTTCGCCTTCCTGGAACCGGGCGTTCTCGAGGTCAACGATAACCACGTGGGGCCGCTCTATCGGGACATCGTTTCGGCGACACACCCGAATCTGGCGTTCATCGGCATCCCGTACCTGGTGATTCCCTTCCCTCTGTGTGAGGTCCAGGCGCACTACCTGGCGGAGATGTGGCGGGGCGCTGCCAGGTTGCCGGAGCGCGACGCGATGTTGGCCTGGTGCCGCGAGCGGGAGCAGAACAACATCCGCTCGGGGGTAAAACTGCGGCACTACCACAGACTTGCCGAGGCGCAGTTCGACTACATGCGCACGTTGACGGGGGAGGCGGGCCTGCCGGAGCCGCCAGGCTGGCGCGAAGCGCTGGCGGACGAAGCCAACAAATTGCGCACCGCGCGACCGGAGGTCTTTCGCAGCGTCGATCTGCCGCATCTCGGACCGACCGTCATCGCCCGGACCTCCGGTCAGGACGTGCCCGACCCTTAATCCGTTCTTAAAGCGACTCCAGTACCTTGGTGCCGCCGCACAGGAGAACCAGGAACCATGGCCGACAGCGCCCCCCCACTCGCCAGACAGCTCGCCGCCGAAGCGGTTGGAACGTTTTTCCTGCTCGCGACGGTGGTCGGCTCGGGGATCATGGGCGAGAGCCTCGCTGGCGGGAACGTCGCAATCGCGCTGCTGGGCAACACGGTGGCAACCGGCGCCATCCTCGTGGTGTTGATCAGCGTGTTCGGTCCCGTCTCGGGCGCCCACTTCAACCCCGCCGTCACTGTTGCGTTCCTCGTGCGCGGCGACCTTCCTGCCGTGAGGGCCGGCGCGTTTATCGCCGTGCAGGTGATCGCCGCGGTCGCGGGCGTCATCGCGGCCCACGCGATGTTCGATCAGTCGCTCCTGCAGACATCGACGAATGCACGTTCCTCGGTTGGTCAGTGGATCGCCGAGTTCATCGCGACGTTTGGTCTGCTCATGACCATCCTCGGGTGCCTGCGCTCGAAGCCTGACGTCATCCCGTTTGCAGTCGGGCTTTACATCACGGCCGGCTACTGGTTCACAGCATCAACATCGTTCGCGAACCCGGCCGTGACGATCGCGCGCACGATGACCGACACCTTCAGCGGAATCCTGCCGGTTCACGCGCCCGCGTTCATCGTGGCGCAACTGCTTGGCGCGCTTGCCGCGGTGTTTCTGATCACGCGCATCGTCTGGAACGACGCGGACTAGCGGCGGGACTGCTCGGGACCCGGCACACAGAGGCAGTCCGGGCCCTTGCAGCGCACAACCTTTGCACACGGCGTCGCGGCCAGGGCCTGCAGTGCGACGCCAAACTGATCCGCGAAGACGCGTCCGTCTTGCGACGCAGACATCCGCGCAACGAGCGTGTCGAGTTCGATCCGGCGCGTGTCGTTGACCTCCCGCAGCAGACTGATCACAAGCTCCCAGCCCCGGATCCAGTCTTCGCCGTCGAGTTCGTGTGCCTGCGCAATGCGGCGCATCTCGACGAAGAGCTTCAGCGCGGCCGGGTCGTTGCCCGCCGCGATCTCATGGACCGCCGCCATCCAGCGGCTGTTGGAACGTTTGCGCGGTGAAGAATCCATCAGGTCGTGCAGCAGGACGTTGGCGTAAGCGGCCTGGCATCTCCCGTGGCACGCGAACGACGACGCATGCAACGGCCTTTTGTCGCCGCGCCGGTCGGGCCGCGCTCGCCAACTGAACCATCAGTCAGCAGCGACAGGCGCCTCCCCCGACTGTGCGGCCCCGCCGAACATCTCGTCCAGGTGCTGCTCCGGCAGGGGTTTGCTCACACGCGACACGCCGTAGGTCACAGCCACTGAGACAATTTCACCCATCGCGGAACACGAGAAGGGGTTGGGCGCCTCGCCCTTCAGCCAGCTAACAGGTCCGAAGAGGGGCGTAGCGGAGAACCAGTCTGGATTCAGGATGCCCGAGTGCAGAATGATGAACACGGTCATCCCGGACACCAGGCCCGCGTACGCGCCGGTGCGGGTGACACCGCGCCACAGCGCTCCCAGCACCAACGGACCGGCAAAGGCGGCCATCATGCCCCCAACGCCAATCCAGACGATGAGCGCAATGTTGTAGTCCATCAGTGCCCACGCGAGGGCCGCACATGCGGCAAGCACGATCACGGTACTCCAGCGGCTGATGCTCAGTACACGCCGGTCGATCTCCTCTTCCGGGAGGTCCGGATGAATCCGCGGTGCAATGCTGCGCCTGTACAGGTCGTTGGCGACGATCTGCGATGAAGAGATGACCAGGCCGTCGGCGGTCGACATGACCGCACACAGCACACCAACGCCAATCAGTGCAGCGAGCCAGGTTGGGAAGAGTTCGATGAAGAGTTTCGGCAACGCCTCGTTGGGATTCGCACCTGCCTGCAGCAGCGCATCGTCGAACATGCCGCGCGCGAGGACCCCGGCCAGCACGAGCATCGCCATGATGAGACCAATCATGAACGCCAGCTTGACGAACATACGTTGGTCTTCGCCGCCTTTGAGCGCCCACAGCTTGTTGCCAATGTGCGGCAGCAACCCGAGCGGCATGTGCGCAAAGAGGATCGCAAGAATTGCCCACCAGGAATGGTAGAGCGGCGTTGCCTCGTTCAGGAAGCCCAGATGACGCGGGTCCGACTCCTCGACCTTGTCGAGCGCCTCCGGAAGCCCTCCGTCGAACCCGGCCCCGACGACAAACAGCACGATCACAACCGCGCCGAGGACGAGCATGAGCGCGCCCTGAACCCCGTCCGTGAGGATGTCAGCGTGCGCTCCACCCATCGTCACGTACACCATGAGCACCACGGTCGTGATGCCGAGCGCCCAGGCGTCTGAAAGGCCCAGCATGGTTTCGAACATCACGAGGCCCGAGACCAGCTGCCCGGCAAGGTAAAACAGCAGCATCAGAGAGAAAACCGAGACGAGAATCCGAATGCCGTCACTCTGATACCGGTCACCCAGGTATTCGGGAATCGAACGGTTCCCGAACCGGTTGCCGCTGGTCGCGATGAGGCGCATGCAGACGAGAACGCCGAAATAGAGGCTGATCGGGTACAGCACGTTGCCGAGCACCGCGGGCATGCCCCACTGATACGCGAGCGCCGGACTGCCCAGGAACGTTGCGCCGCTTGCCGTGGTCGCAGCGAACGCGAGCGCCAGAAAGAACGGTCCGTACGCGCCCCGTGCCGTGGCGAAGTCGTCAGCGTTGGCGACCTGCCGGCTGCCCATCCAGCCAAATCCCACCATCGCGCCGACGTACAGCACGAGGAATATCCAAGACCACGTTGCCAGGTCCATGCGTTGCTCCCCCAAGCGAAGATAATGGGCGACCAGCGCGCCCACGGCCCCGATGTGCGGCCCTGTTGTTCTTGCCGGATCACCGGCTCGTCGGCCCGGATTCAACCAGATTTCAGGCTGCGACACACTACGTCGCGCTCAGTTGGTCCCGGACACGCGCGGCGATCCGTGCGCTATGGCCTTTCCTGCCGGCCCCCCGCAATTCGCCCGAAAGCGAAGTTCCGTAACGGAAACCGATGCAGACCCCGCACGGTCCGATCCTGCAAATAGACCTGTCCCACCTCGTGTGTCGGCAGCACGACGTCATCGTCGACGAGCATTCGCTGCATCTCCCCGAAAAAGTCCATGCGTTTGACGGGGTCGACTTCGAGGCGCGCCCGTTCGATGAGGCTGTCATAGCGAGGGTTGGCATAGCGCCCATCGTTGAAGGTACCTGCCGAGTGGAACAGCTCCGCAAAAAACACGGGGTCGGTCAGCGTGCCGCTGCAGAAACGGGACTGGGCAATGTCGAAGTCGCCTGATATCAGTTTGGCAATCGCTTGCTTGAAGGTCTGACGATCCAGCAGCACTTCGAGCCCCAATCGGTCGGCGAGCGTCGCCTGCACGTATTCGTCCCGCTTCTCGTTCCCCTCGGTCGCAAGCAGGACGAGTCTCGGCAGCACGCCACGCTCCGCGCGGACCTCATCGAGCAGCGACTTTGCCGCCGCAGGATCGAGGTCATGCGCCCGAGGCGGGTATTCATCGATGAAGCGTCCATCGATCCCCCGGATGTGTGTCGAGAACATGCTCCCGAGGGGCTTGTTCCCCGGGACCGCGATCACGCGATTGACGTACGCATCCCGGTCAAACGCCATGCTGACGGCGCGCCGTACGCGGGCATCGGCCGTCAGGCGACCATCGCGAAAGTTGAATGTCAGCAACGCGACGCAGTTAGTGGCGTTCCTGCGCAGCTTGAAACCGGCCCGGGACACTTCCTCGAGTGTCGTCTCATCAACGCCGACCTCTGCGATCTCCCCGCTGCGGAACAGGTTGAACAGCGCGCGACTGTCGGTGGTCACATAGCCGACGTCGATTGCCGCAAGCTTCACCCGCGCGGCATCCCAGTAGAGAGGATTGGCCCTGAAGGTGAGGCTGGCGCCGTGCACCCAGGACTCGAGGACGAATGGCCCGTTCGAGAGCAGATCGACCGCATCGGCTGCATACCGGTCACCCCGCGCGGCGACGAAGTCCTCACGCAGCGGGAAGTACGGCACTGCCGCAAGCAAGCCGACGAAATACGGCGTCGGGCGTGCAAGCTCGACAATGAGCGTGCGCGCATCCGGTGCCGATACGCCCAACCGCCCGGGCGGCAGATCGCCGCGCAACACCTCGGCGCCGTTCCTGATCCGGTTGGAAAAGACGGTCGCGCCCGATGCACCGGTCGCGGGGGTGACCAGGCGCCTGAACGCGAACAGGAAGTCGAACGCGGTTACCGGCTTGCCGTCCGCCCAGCGGGCTTCCTCGCGCAGTCTGAACATGGCACGCTCGGACGTCAGGTCCCACTGCTCGGCGACCCCGGGTTGCAGCCGGCCGCGGGCATCGAAGCGCACCAGTCCTTCGTTGACGAGGCCCACGACAAATCCGCTCACCGCATCTTCGACGAGCGAGGAGTCGAGCGTCGGTGGCTCGGTTGAAATCGCGATCGTAATGCTGTTCGCACCAACGTCCACCTCTTCCGCCCGAACGAGCAACGCGAGCGTGAGGGCGACGGCAGCGGTCAACGTTCGGCCGACGGTGCGGCAACGCGGAACGCCCGTTATCGGCACGACGCGAAGGGGCCCGGCCTACACCGGTCGGGCCAAACGATTACAGGGCGGGATGCCCGTTTCTGATTGCCTCGCATACAGGGGAACCTTATAGTCGCTGCGCCTTGGACAACGCTACCGGGGGCTCTGCTCCGCGGTCAACGCGGCGTATCGCCCGACCACGACCATGCGAGAGTACTTTCTTCGGCGTTTCCTCCTGATCCCGCCCACGCTGCTTGGCGTTACCGTCATCGTGTTCGCCATCACGCGCCTCGTTCCCGGCGGGCCGCTGGAGCGCGCGATCATGGAAACGCAGCAGTTGAGCGCATCCGGAACGTCGAGCCAGGTCGCGGGGCAGGACATGGCCCTCTCGGACGCCCAGCTCGAGAAACTCAGGGCCTACTACGGCTTCGACAAACCAATGCTGCAGAGCTACGCGGAGTGGNTCCTGAAGGTCGTCCGGGGCGATCTCGGAGATTCATACCGCTANAACGAACCCGTCTGGGACGTCATCCGTGACCGGTTTCCGGTCTCCCTGTACTACGGCCTCGTCACGCTCATNGTCACGTACGCGGTCTGCATTCCGCTCGGAGTCCTCAAGGCGATCAAGCACCGGACTGTCGTCGACAACGTCACGTCCATTCTGATCTTCGTCGGATACGCCGTTCCCGGCTACGCGCTCGGTTCGCTCCTGCTGCTGTACTTCTCCGTACGGCTCGACTGGTTTCCCATGGGCGGCTTCGTGTCCTTCGGCTTCGAGGAGAAGACCGTGTGGGGCAAGGCGATGGACCTCGTGAACCACAGCGTCCTGCCACTCGTCTGCTATCTGATCGGCAGTTTCGCGCTCGTCACGTTGTTGCTGAAGAATCACCTGATGGACAACCTCGCGTCCGACTACATCCGGACCGCGATCGCGAAAGGGGTGTCGTTCCGGCGCGCGGTGACGCGTCACGCAATGCGCAACTCACTGATCCCCATCGCCACGACGTTCGGCCAGAACATCGTCCTGCTCGTGTCCGGCTCGTTCCTCATCGAAACCGTGTTCGACATCGACGGCTTTGGACTGCTGGGCCTGACGGCAATCCTCGACCGCGACTATCCCATCGTGATGGGTGTCGTTCTGCTTGCCAGCCTCCTCCTGCTCGTCGGCAACATCATCTCCGACGTCCTGGTCGCGCTCGTCGATCCGAGGATTCGATTCCAGTGACCGTCCTGAACCTCAACCCGCAGACGCTGAAGAAGCTGCGCCGCTTCCGCGCGATCAAGCGCGGCTACTACAGCTTCATCACGCTGATGCTGCTGCTGGTGCTCTGCGCATTCGGCGAGTTGTTGGTGAACAGCCGCGCGCTTGTCGTCAGCTACGAGGGCGAACTGTACTTCCCGACCTACGGCGCATTTCATCCCGGTACCGACTTCGGCAGGGACTACTCGTACGAGACGGACTATCGCGAACTGCGCAATACCTTCGAAGAAACGGGCAGCGGCGACTGGGTACTCATGCCGCCGGTCCCCTACAACCCCTTCGAGAACCATTCGACGACCGGGATCTTCAAACCCCAACCACCCTCATTCGAGCAGGCGCACTATCTCGGTACGGACACAACCAGCAGAGACATCCTCGCGCGCCTGTTCTACGGGACCCGCATAGCCCTGCTGTTTTCCCTCGCGTTCATGGCATCTGTCTATCTGATCGGGATCACGATCGGCTGCGCCATGGGCTATTTCGGCGGCACGTTTGACCTGCTCCTTCAGCGACTGATCGAGATCTGGTCGAACATCCCCTTCCTCTATATGGTCATCATCGTGTTTTCGGTCATTCCGGCCACGTTCTCGATCCCGGTCCGGATTGCGGTACTGCTGACGGTCATGGTGTTGTTTTCGTGGACGACGATGACCTACTACATGCGCACTGAGACGTACAAGGAGAAGGCCCGCGACTATATCGCTTCCGCGCGGGTCATCGGGGCGTCCAACTCGAGAATCATCTTTCGCCACATATTGCCCAACGTCATTGCAACACTCGTGACGTTCATGCCGTTCACCATCGTGTCCGCGGTCACCGCAATCACATCGCTCGACTTTCTGGGATTCGGGCTGCCGGCGCCCACGCCAAGCCTGGGGGAACTGCTGAAACAAGGCACCGCAACGCTGCGTACAGCACCCTGGATCGTGACCTCCGCGTTCGGCACACTCGTCGTGCTGCTGACGCTCGTGACATTCATCGGGGAAGCCGTTCGCGAATCGTTCGACCCCAGGCAGTTCACGATCTATCAGTAAACAGAACCAATCTCACACCGACGGTCACCAGACCTCAAGAGCCAAACGCTGTCCATGACGTCGCCCCTGTCGCACCTTCGAGGCCCCCGATGAAGATCCGCTTCCTTGTTTCACCCTCTGAGCTCCGCGCCCTCGCCGGAATGTGCCTGCTGGCGCTGTTTACCGCGGGGTGCGGTGACGCGCCCGCGCCGGGCGACGTGCCCGGTGGCCCGGGCGGCTCGGAACCTGTCCCGGACAACACGGAGGCCGT
The DNA here is from genome assembly GCA_002728675.1 of Gammaproteobacteria bacterium. GTDB lineage: Bacteria > Pseudomonadota > Gammaproteobacteria > Pseudomonadales > Azotimanducaceae. Next base: position 9,540 of record PBVL01000063.1, on the reverse strand, counting down.
CCTCGCATACTACGCGGCGCGCCCCGATTTCTTCACCTTCAAAACGCCGGCGGACCTGCCGACCGGACTCAACTGGCAGGATGGCGCACACCTGCCCGAGATAGGCTCGCCAGAGGCAAGAAAAGGCGGCACCGAATACGTCCGGATCCAGGATTTTCCCCGCACGCTGCGCACGGCAGGCCCCGACTCGAACGGTTCATTCCGCCCCTGGATTCTGGACTTCACCACCCTCGCGCTCGGGCATCGGCATCCCGAAGCGTTCGAGTACTACCCCGGGCTTGCTGAAGCGTGGGCCGTCTCACCGGAAGATCGAACCGTCTACGTGCGACTGGACAAGACAGCGACGTTCTCAGACGGCGTCCCCATCACCGCGGACGACTACCTATTCACCTTCTTTTTTTATCAATCCGAGGACATCGTCGCGCCCTGGTACAACAACTGGTACGGCACGCAGTACACCAACATCACCAGATATGACGATCACACGATCTCGGTGACCATCCCGGAGGCGAAGCCTGACATGGACGGCCGTGTCCTCGGGCTGCGCCCGGTGCCGAGGCATTTCTACCGGGAGATGGGTGACGACTTCGTGGAGCGTTACCAGTGGCGCTTCGCGCCGACGACCGGCCCCTACGTGATTCAGGAGAAAGACATCCGCAAGAGTCGCTCGATCGCCCTGACCCGTAACGACGCCTGGTGGGCAAAAGACAAACAGTTCTTCCGAAACCGCTACAACCCTGACCGGATCGTGTTCACCGTCATCCGCGACACACCGAAGGAGTTCGAGGCGTTCAAGCGCGGAGATCTGGACCAGTTCCGCCTCGACCTCGCTGAGTACTGGTACGAGAAACTGGGTGACGAAGACCCCGACGTCCAGGCGGGCTACATCCACAAGTCTGTCTTCTACAACCAGCGCCCCCGGCCCACCTACGGATTGTGGATCAACACGTCGCGACCGCTTCTGGATGACATCAACGTCAGGGTGGGCATCCAGCACGCGACCAACTGGCAACTCGTCATCGACAGTTATTTTCGCGGCGACTACGATCGCTTGCGAACCTCCAACGACGGGTTCGGCGAGTTTTCACATCCCGACCTTGTCGCGCGCGAGTACGACGTGGACCTCGCGCTCGACGCGTTCGCCAAAGCAGGCTTCGCTAAACGCGGGCCGGACGGCATCCTCGTCAACAACGCGGGCGACCGCCTCGCCTTCACGCTGTCGACCGGTTACGAGGACAGGAAAGACATTCTCACGATCCTGAAGCAGGAAGCCGCCAAGGCCGGCGTCGACTTTCGGCTGGAGGTACTCGACGGCACCGCCGGGTGGAAGAAGGTCCAGGAGAAAAAGCACGACCTGCATTTCTCTGCATTCGCAGCCTTCCTCGAAATGTATCCCCGCTACTGGGAGACCTTCCACTCCGTCAATGCCTACGACCAGGCGTTTCTGGACGACGGCAGCGTCAACCCTGAGCGCAAGGTCAAGACCCAGACGAACAATCTCGAACTGCTGGCGCTCGCCGAAATGGACGCGCTCATTGACCGATATCGCGCTTCGGGCGACAAGGACGAGATGATCGAACTCGCTCATCGCATGGACGAGCTTCACTACGAGCACGCATCGTGGGTGCCCGGCTACGTGCAGCCCCATTACCGCATCGGCCACTGGCGCTGGGTGCGTTACCCCGAGGGGTTCAACCACAAGCACTCGCGCAGCGCAGGTGAATTCTTCGTGCACTGGCTCGACCCCGAGGCTAAGGGGGCCACCCGAACGGCACGTTCGGACGGAGTGACATTCCCGGCCTCGATCCGCACGTTCGATCAACACCGATGAGCCGCGCGGCCAGCGCGTGGGAGTTGGCGTCCTGACCGCGCTTCTGGAACTGACCAACCTCGTCACGGAATTCGATACGGACGAGGGCCGGGTCCGAGCCGTCGACCGCGTGAGCTTCGTCCTTCGGGAGGGTGAGACGCTCGGTCTCGTCGGCGAGTCCGGCTGCGGCAAGAGCGTGACGGCGCTGTCGATCATGCGGCTGCTGCCCCAGCCGACGGGTCGGATCGTCGGCGGTGGCATCAGTTTCGCGGGCCGGGACCTGACGCAGGTCAGCTCGCAGGCGATGCAGGCCATTCGGGGCGGCGAGATCGGCATTGTATTTCAGGAACCGATGACGGCGCTGAACCCGGTCCACACCATCGGCCGTCAGCTGACCGAAGTCCTGCTGCTACACACGGATCTCACTCCGGATGCCGCACTCCGCGAGGCGGCTGACATACTCGCCCGGGTCGGGATCCCCGCCCCCGACGTTCGCCTGGGTGAATACCCGCACCAACTGTCGGGCGGGATGCGCCAGCGGGTGGTCATAGCGATTGCGCTGGCCTGCAAGCCCAGGCTCCTGATTGCTGACGAGCCGACTACGGCGCTCGACGTGACGATTCAGGCCCAGATTCTCGAGCTCATCCGGGAGCTGCAGCGCGATATGGGGATGTCAGTGCTGATGATCACCCACGACCTGGGCGTCATCGCCGAGACCTGCGAATCGGTTGTCGTCATGTACGCGGGCCGGGTCGCCGAACGCGGCACCGTCTTCGAGGTCTTCGATACCCCCGCACATCCCTACACGCGCGGACTGCTCAGCTCGATCCCGCGCCTGGACGGGGTGCCCAAGGCGCACCTGCCGACGATCGAGGGCATGGTCCCGGGTCTGCTCGATCTTCCCGACGGATGCCGATTTGCCAATCGTTGCGACGAAGCGCGGAGTACGTGTACCGGGACCCTGCCCGAAATGGAGCCCGTCGCCGGCGAACACGGCGTGGCCTGCCTGCGCTGGAGGGACCTCGCGTGAGAGAGGATGACCCTCTCCTCTCGGTGAGCGATCTGCGCATGCACTTTCCCGTTCGTGAGGGACTGCTCCTCCGCACCGCCAGATTCAATCGCGCGGTCGACGGTGTCTCGTTCGACATAGCACCCGGTGAGACGCTGGGTCTCGTCGGGGAATCTGGATGCGGCAAATCGACCCTCGGACGCTGCATCGCCCGTCTTTACCGACCCACGGCGGGCAACGTGACCTTCGCGGGAACGGACATCACGCATCTGCGCGGACGCGCGTTGATGCCGTACCGCCGCGACATCCAGATGATCTTCCAGGATCCCATGGAGTCGCTGAACGCCCGGCACACGGTTGGCGACATTCTCGAAGAACCACTCATCGTTCAGAAGGTTGGCACCCGGGCGGAACGCGCCGCACGAGTCCGGGACCTACTCGACATTGTCGGTCTACCCGCGCGGTCCGCCTCGCGGTATCCCTTCGAATTCTCGGGCGGGCAACGCCAGCGAATCGGGATTGCGCGCGCCATTGCGCTCAACCCGAGACTGGTGATCTGCGATGAGCCGGTGTCGGCGCTCGACGTCTCGATCCAGAGCCAGATACTCAATCTGCTCGTCGACCTGCAGCGCGAGTTCGGCCTCGCCTACCTGTTCATCGCCCACGATCTTGCGGTCGTGAAGCACATCTCGGACCGCATCGCGATCATGTATCTCGGCCGAATCGTCGAGACGGCGGACAGCGAAGACGTTTACGCGCACCCCGAACACCCGTACACGCAGTCCCTCATCTCCGCCATTCCGATCCCCGACCCCCACCGGCGTGCCGAACGGATTGTGCTCGCCGGCGACGTTCCCTCTCCGATCGATCCACCCTCCGGATGCGCCTTCCACCCGAGATGCCCGAGGGTCATGGACACGTGCAAACGCGTGCGACCGGCCCTGGCCCAAAGCGACCAGGGCCACGAAGTCGCATGTCACCTCGGTGCAGAGGAACCGGGCTCCTGACGGCGCCCCGCGCCGCGGCGGAACAAAGCTCCGCGAGCGACCTCTAGGACGTCTCCAGATTCACCCCGCGCGCTTCCAAAGCGTCGCGCAACGCATTGATGAAGCGCGGCCCCACGCCACAGCAGCCGCCAATCATGGTTGCGCCGGCCCCGACGCACTCGATACCGACGGCGACAAACGCGGCAACGTCCACGCTCGTATCGAGGCCCATCGCCACGTCGTTATCGAGCGTCCAACCCTCCTGAAACGCGTTCAACCGATTCGCGTAACCCCCGATCGGTCGATCTGTCAGGGCGCGCAGCGTGCGGATCCCTTCCGCGACGGCGGCGGGATGCGTGCAGTTGAACAGGTAACCCGCAACCGGCAGGTCCGCCAGCACCGAGACCGCCTCGGCGATTGGCTCACCGGAACGCAGTCCCGCCCCCGGGGTTTCGTTGAGCGTCTAGGACACGAAGACGGGTTTGCCTTCGCCGAACCGGATTGCGGCCGAGGCCGCGTTCCGCGCTTACTGTGCAGACAACATTACGGCGCTGTCCTACAGCCAATGCGGCCGTGATTCGCCCTTCTACAGAGTCATCGACACCCTCACCGGTGCTGGATTCAGCCGGAGAGCCGTTCAATCACTCGGTCCGCAGAATCGATCACCCGGAACTGCTGCCAATGGTGCGGCAACATCACCGATTGCGGTTCGGAACCGGCTACGCATCAGATGATATTGCCCAACTGGACCGGGACGTCGAACGATGGCTCGCAGATCATCCGCTCCAGACGGATTGAGTGACAGGATTCCGAAGTTCGACGCACCGCAGGGATAACTCGCCTGGTCGCAGCGGACAACTGCATCGGACAGCACCTGACATCGTGACGGGCTGACTTCCCTAATTGACGACCGCGCGACGGTGTTGCACCTGAGGCCGTATCGGCAGTGGCCCCGAGGCAATCAACCGACCGTTCGTAACCGCCGGACGGCACTTCTACGGACATAACAATTACGTTAGCATGCGGGTCCACATTCTCAGCTATAATGGCGTGGAAACTTCTTTTGCACTCATTCGGCCGGAGAAAAGGGGCGCGAAAAATCACAGGCCTTAGTCGATTTGGGGACGACACGGACTACCGCAACGGTACCCGTCCCCCATCCAACGAAGGCAATAGATGGAGCTTTCTATGAAGTCGATACTTCAACTCGTCACCGTGCTGTCAGTCGCCGCGTTGCTCGCGAGCTGCGGGGGCAGCAGCGATGGGGACCCGAGGGGATCCGTGGTGATCACACCGCAACCCCAGCCGGANCCGGAACCCGAGCCGGACCCACCCCAGCAGGNCGGTTTAGCCGGAACAGCGCTGAAGGGCCTGATCTCCGGTGGCGCAGTCACCGTGACTGACGGNGACGGCAATGACGTTGCCATATCGGAAGGCGGCGTGACCGCGGCTGACGGCANCTACGACATCACNCTGGCTGAGGACGTGAGTCTCGATACCATCACCCTGCCGGTTGTCGTCCACATCAGCGGTGGCAACGGCGCGNCCTCGATCTGCGATATCGACAACGAAGGCACCGACGACGACTGTCTGNCGAACGATGGCGTGACCTACGTCGCCTACGGTCAGNCCTTTGAACTCCCTGCTGACTTCTCCATGGAAGCAGTACTNGCATCGCTCCCGGAAGACAGCGNNGGTGCGAGCANGACGTTTACTGCCAACATCACGCCGGCGACGCACCTTCAGGCCGCACTGGCACGCAAAGCAGTGGGTGATGGCGCATCGCTGACTGTAGACGCTGTGCAGAATGCTGAAGAGCTGGTCCTAGGCCTAATCGCGTCGGTGACTGGTGTTGACATGACAGACGTCGACCTCGCGACGATTCCGGTGGAGGACGTTTCCACGATTGATGCGGACAGTGCCGACACAAGCGCGCAGTCCTTGGCACTCTCGGCGTTTGCCGCATCCGTCGCGGGTCTGGTCGACGCGACTTATGAAGATCAGAACAACGTGCAGGAAGTACTTGTGAATCTCGTTGCTGCTGTGAGTGGTACCGATGACGGTGTCGAGATCAGCGGCACCGATATTGCGGAACTGTCCGAGGCCGTGTCCGAGTCTCTGGAGGACATCACCGCCGCTTTTGACGAAGCCGGCGTCGATAATGACACGACGGCTGCAGTCGCTGCCGCACAATCCACGGCAGACCAGAAAGCCGAGGAAGGCACCTTAATCGGCGACAACTCGGTCACGGTCGCGCCCGTGGTCGTTGATCCAACCGGCGACTCAGCCAAGACCGTGGCAAACCGGTTCCTGGACAGCTTCATCAATGTGCTGAACGCCTGGACGGATGCCACCGGGGCAGAACAAGGTACGACGAACTCTGCGCCGACCGAAATTCTGTTCACGGAGCTCGCCAACGCTGAGACCTACGGTGCCGGAGCTGCCACGACGGCGTTCGACCACCTCATGGACGCACTGATCGCGGCGGAAGCATCGCTTGAGCCAGGCGCCTCGGTTGTGAACGACGATAGCGATCAGGACAACCTCCAGTTTACCCTGGCGAAGGATGAAAGTGGCGTCGTCACCCTGACCGATGGCTGGTCGATGACGATGGGTAAAGAAGACACGGTCCGGACGACCATCACGATCGCCTCAGGTACGTGGCAGCGGGATTCCGTAGATTCGGAGGGTAACGGTTCCGGCGAATTCGACCTGAGCGGCGTTGAGCTCCTGACTGAAACAATTGGTGAGACAGACAGCCAACTCCAGCACTTCTCGGGCAACGTGAACGTCATATTCGCCCCCGACCCCACTGACCCCGGTGACCTCGGCGTGACCACGCTGACCTATAGCGGTACGCACTTCGGCACGTCCAGCTCGGGCGATTCGTTCACTGTTGCCGCGACTTTGTCCGGCCTTACCGGTACAGCGCTTGAGGAAGGCGGCAGCGGCGGAAACATCGACGGCGACTACACCATTACCTTCACTTTCAGCGGTGACCAGACCATCGCCTTGAACCTCAACGGCGTGCTCCGAGCGGCCGTCCAGAATTTCTGGATGAGCGGCGGCGGGAACACGATCCTGGGAACGGTTACTGAGGATCAGACCAGTGAAACAACTACGCTGACTGACGGTTCTGCAATCCTCACTATTGTGATCGACACAACCGGTTCCGTCAGCACCCTGATGTCCGCCGCGATCACGGTTGGTGAAGAAGAGATCGCAACGATCAACGCGGACGGCCTTGTGACGTTCACCGACAGTTCGATCCGCTTCCTGCCCGCAGGACTGTTCTGACCCCGGGAAGCGCGACGGCTGAGCAGTCAGCCGGTTTGACTGATGTCACAAAAGGGGGCGCCGCATGGCGCCCCCTTTTCGTTTTGGAGAAACAACATCAAGACCCGAACCCGCGCAGGTGTCATCTGCATTCGAGATGCACAAATGCTCGTGATCGAGTTGGAAGACCCCGTCACAAAGGCCCGCTACCTGTCCTTGCCGGGAGGCGGCATTGAGGACGGCGAGACGCCCGCAATTGCCGCTGCCCGGGAAGCGCTCGAAGAGACCGGATACTCCGTGACTCTAAACGAGGCATCACAACGTATCCACGAGTACGTGTTCGTCTGGGCAGGCGAGTCCTACGCGTGCACGACGCACTGGTTCATGGCGACTACAGGTCCGGATGAACCGGCGCAAGTGGATGATGCTCCATTCAACCTGGGCCCATCCTGGATTCCAGTGCAGGAGGTCGCAGGCGCCCTCACGTACCACGAAGGGACGCGCGACCTAGCCCTCGATATGATTCGACAGCATGTCTGAACAAGCAATAGCGCCGGGCCCTTCGCCCATCGCGCGCCGTTTCGACCACGCGTCGCGGATCACGATCGGGGCATTGAATGCCAAGCCGTGCGCGGTTTGGCAATCTCTCCCCCAAAGACCAGCCGTTGAGACGATTTGCCGCACTCACGCAACGCAGGTTCGAGGGTGTAGGACTGCAGTTCGAGTTGCGGATGCGGCGTTTGTCCCCAGGGTGGGTCCAGTGACCATCACAATGTGTATCCGGCACACGGTGGGCTCTGTCAGAACTTCCACACTCATTGAACTCACACGTCCGGTCCGGTGTTTGCTGGCTGTTGTCGCGCTCGTAACGGTGCTGGCCGCGTGCACAGTCCCACTCCAGCAGGGAGTGACGACTGCCCCCGAGACCGGGCGGAGCAGCCCCGACGGCGCGCCGTCCGATAGCGGCACCCAGGCAGACGATGCTCCGGCCAAGCGCGCGGTCATCCCGAGATTCGAGAATCGCATTGCAGAAACGTTGCTCCACAACGCACGGGCAGCGCTCGATGCGCAGGTGGCAGGTCTGACGACGCGCGAACGACTCCACACCGCGGAGGTCGCACTGCTCTACGAAACACACGGAGCTGGTCTGCGGCGCAGCGTCAACTTCGAACTCCTGTCTCCCGAGACGCTGGCGGAGGTCCAGGCATTCCTCGTCGAAGTACGCCATTGGCAGGAGCGGGCACGGCACGCGGACGCATTTGATGCCATGCTTGCACACCAGCGCACCGCGGAGGCCCTGCGCCACCTGTTGCTGCCCGCAGCTTCCTGGGACGGCTTCTCGAAACGCGCGGCGGCGGCCACGCGGTTGCTTGAGATTCCCGGCAGCGTCCTGCCAGCCGGATGGCGGCCCGCCGAGTTGAACCGGGACATCAGCGCACGGTTTGCCGCCCAGCGCCACGCGCTTGGGGTCGACGCAGACGCGCCGCCGGGAGCGGACGTGATTCGCCTGCCCCACCCGGCGGAACGCGTTCCCACGCTTGGTGTGGAAGCATTTGACGTGTTGCTTGGCGACGCTGGTCACGCACTCGACACGCGGGCCCTGCACGACCTCGCGCGCCAGGAAGTGGAACGTCTCGGCACGCTCGCCGGAGTCACCGCGAATCGAACACAGACGCCCCTGACCGGGCGCCAGGAACGACTGAGCGAACTGGCCGGACGAATCGGCGAACTGATGCCCCGGATCAGCCGCATCGTCCCAGTGTCGCGCCTTCCCGACCTTGTCCTCTGGCGGGTTGAACGCGGCCGTGAGGAGGCAGCACCTCAGCTCGAGTACATGCCCTCGGGCGGCCCCGGTTTGCCGGCCGTGTTGTACGTCAATCTCGCGGACGCGAGCGCGCCACTCGACGACGCGCTCACCGCAGCCGCAGCGGAAGCCGTACTCGGCCACCACCTGGCGGCTTCGCGGGGCAACTCCAACCGGGCTGGCTGGAGCGCGTTCGTGACGGACCTCGTCGGCGGGCAAACGGCAGACCCGATGCCGTATCAGCAACACCAACTTCGGCGTTGGGTCTGGGTCGCGATCGACACTGGTCTGCATCTCGACTGGTCCCGGAGTGACGCCGTCGCCTACGCCAGACGGCACACCGGCCTGAGCGCTGCCGTGGTCTCCCGAGAGATTGCGTGGATTGCCCTGAACCCGGGTCGCCGTGCCGGGTTCCTGCCCGGGAAACGAGCGCTCGATCGAGCCTGGCAACGGCTCTCAACGGCTTCCGACACCGACACCGACACCCTGCGCAGACTGCTCGATGCCTCAGCGGTCCCGCTGGCATTGCTGGAGGGCGCGCTCCAGAGGACGCGCGTCGACTAGCCGTGATCTGTCGGTAGGTTGTTCATCTGGGCCTCAAGCCCGAAGCTAATGAGTGTTCAAAGTCCATTGGCTACGGAGAGACCCAGATGAA
>PBVL01000062.1 GCA_002728675.1 Gammaproteobacteria bacterium | reverse complement strand
GTTGTAGAAGTTGGTTGTGGCGGAGCTCATGCCGCCCATTTTGAATGCGACTGCGTCGCGCCGTTTGTCGATGATTGCCGCGACGTCTTCGCCAATCTCGACACGTACGGATACCGCAAGATCGAGCGCGTCGTCGCTGCGCCCGGCATCCCGCGCGCCCTCACGCAGAAGGTCGAGATGTGCCCCTGCGCGATCGGGCGAGAATGAAGTGCCGAGCCAACCGTCCGTGGCGGCGCCGGTATAGCGCAGGGCGTTCGGGCCGAGCGTCGCAAGGTAGATGGGAATGCTGACGGGGTCGTGTGAGATGCGAATCGCCTTGCCTTCGCTGTCGGGAAGCGGGAGTTCGAAGATTTTGCCCGCGTAGCGCACCTTCTCTCCGGCAAACACCATCCGGCAGATCTCGACCGTCTCGCGCAGACGTGTCAGGGCTTTCGCGTACCGGACGCCGTGCAGGCCCTCGACCACCTGCGGACCACTCGCCCCCAGTCCGAGTACGAAACGGCCCCCGTCAGGTCGTGGAGCGTGAGCGCGGTCATGGCGGTCATGACCGGCGTGCGGGCCGTTGTCTGCATGATGCCGGTGCCAATGCGGATTCGGCTGGTCTTGTCCGCGAGGTATGCGAGCGGCGTCACCGCGTCGCTCCACCAGGCCTCGGCCGCGAACGCCATGTCGACGCCGAGACGCTCCGCGAACTGGACCCACTCGACCATCAGGCGAGCTCCGCAGGCTTGACAGCCCCGATCTCGATCGCAAGTTTCACGCGTGTCTCCCGCGGGCAGCGGGTCTCCGATTGGTCAGAGACGCGTCCGGGCCGTTTCGAGGTGGCCGCGAATTTCTTCGTTGTCAGGCGCCAGTTTGACAGCCTCTTCGAGAATCGCGACAGCTTCCCGGACCTTTCCCTGCTGAAGCAGGACCGAGCCGTAGGTGTCCACCACGTCGCCGTTGGTGCCCGCCAGGTCGTAGGCACGTTTGGCGACGCTGGCCGCCGCCTCGAGATTCGAGTCGAGGTAGATCCAGGCCAGGTTGTTGAGGGCAATCACCGCGTTTGGCGAAGCCTGGATGACCCCTTCATAGATCGAGCGGGCATTGGTGTTGTTGCCGAGTACCATGTAGCGTCCGGCGCGGGTCAGTTTCATCATTGGCAAGCGCCAGCATACGATCGGTCGCCTTGTCGTCGCCGTTGCGCGCGTAGTACTCAGCGAGAACCATGAAGGGCGTGATCGTCTCGCCCGGTCGCGCTTCGCGCTCGATCTGCGACAACACGGGGGCAACGTCCTGCCTGAGCATCGCATCGGCGCGTTTGTCCGCCTCATCGAGGCGATTCATGAGTCCAAGCTGCTCGAGCAGCGCCGCCTGGACGAACGGATCTCCAGGACTGATGGCAGCGGCCGCTTCGATTTCTTCGAGCGCCTGTTCGGGTTCCGGATCAGCCTTCGTGTTGAAGTACCTGGCCTGCAGGAGCCTGAAGCGCGCCTTTTCCGGATCCAGTTCGACCGCGCGTCGCAGCGACTTCAGGCCTTCGTCGGGTTCGCCCGCGCTGATTGCCGCGACGCCGTAGAGCCCAACCAGATTCGGGTCGGTGGCATCGCTGATCGTATCCCGCAGTGCGTCCAGGACGCGCTCAGGCTGATTCAGACGCATTTCGTTCATTGCATAGATCTGCAACGTGCGCGAAGGTGCGGTCTCGGGGTCGAGCACCTGCTCGAATTGCTCTGAGGCGACTTCGTTGTTGCCCTGCAGGAAGTTGATCACGCCGAGGAGCGTCGCGGCCGCAGCGACACCGGGGTTGTCTTCCTGCAGTTTCGTCAGCGCGGCACGGCTTCATCGAGCCTGCCTTCCTCGAAGAGGGCGACGGCGTCGCGCATCGCGGATTCGGTCTCCAGCGACCCGGGAAACGCTTCGGGGAGCATCTCGGAGTAGGTCAGGGCCTCGGAAGTACGGCCCTGCTGCGTCAGTACGTTCTTGAGGGCAACGAGTATCTCGATTCGCTGCGGAGTGAAAATGTCCGTGTTCGGGAGACTTGCCAGTGCCGAGGACAGCGACGACTCGGCGACGTCGACGTCATCGGACTGGAGCACGAACCTCGCCCGCGCGATCAGTGCGTCAACGTTCGACGGATGCTCCTGCAGGATTGTCCCGAGCATGTCCTGGGCTGTGCCACGATTGTTGGATGCCCATTCGAGGCCGGCGATCCCGAGTCGCGCCTTCACGTGACCCGGCTTAGCGGCAAGCGCTGCCTCGTAGTGGGTACGGGCGGCGGGGAGGTCGCGCAGGCTCTGATCGATCTCGGCCGACAAGTTGTGGAACCTGGCTCCGTCCGACACTTCCAGCAAGGTTGCATGCTGGTCGAGCAACTGCGAAGCGGAACGGAACTTCCTGCTGCCGAGGTAGGCATCGGCGAGCGTGAACAACAGATCGGGATCCCGGCTGTTTTCAGCGTGAGGCTCGAGCGCACCGAGCGCCTGGCGGAACTGGTCCAGCGTATTCGAGATGCCGCCCAGAAGCACATAACCCTTCGTATCGGAAGGTGCCGCCTTGATGGCGTTACGCCCCTCGATCAGGGCCGCACGAAACTGCCCCTGCTCAGGAACTGGTAGCAGTTGGCAATGGTGGCCCCTGCAGAGGAGGCTGTGCCGGCCCCGTCGTCCGAACACGACGCCAACACCAGCACGCACACCGCAGTCATCACGATCCGAGCAAACATATTCGTTGTCCAGGAAGCGCCGGGAGGGAGGCTGGATGGTAGTATGCCTGTCCTGCCATCCCGATCGGACGGCACGCGGTGGCCACGACGGCCACGAAAATGTCTGACCGGGGTTGAAAGTGCGCCATCCGGTCGCCACATTTGCCCAGCACCGGCAAGCGCACCGAAAAAAGCACGGTATGTCCGACTATACACTGACGCATCTTCAGGCCCTCGAGGCCGAGAGCATCCACATCATCCGCGAGGTAGCGGCTGAGTTCGACAATCCAGTGATGATGTACTCGATCGGCAAGGATTCGTCGGTCATGCTGCATCTGGCGATGAAGGCGTTTGCCCCGGGCAAGCCGCCATTCCCGCTGATGCACGTGGATACCACCTGGAAGTTCCGGGAGATGATCGAATTTCGGGACCGGCGCACGAAGGAGCTGGGCGTCGACCTGATCGTCTACATCAACCAGGAAGGTGTGGCGGCGGGTGTCGGGCCGTTTACCCACGGCAGTGCCAAGCACACGGACATCATGAAGACCGAGGCGCTCAAGCAGGCCCTCGATGAGCACCAGTTCGACGCCGTGTTCGGCGGCGCGCGGCGTGACGAAGAGCGGTCGCGTGCAAAGGAGCGGGTCTACTCGTTCCGGGATCAGTTCCACAAGTGGGATCCGAAGAATCAGCGCCCCGAGCTGTGGGACATCTACAACGGCGAACACAACAAGGGTGAAGAGATTCGCGTGTTTCCGCTGTCCAACTGGACCGAACTCGACATCTGGCAGTACATCCACGTCGAGCAGATTCCAATCGTTCCGCTTTACTACGCGAAGGAGCGGCCGGTCGTGTTCCGCGACGGCACCTGGATCATGGTTGACGATGACCGCATGCCGCTCGACGGCGAAACGCCGGAGATGAAGAAAGTCCGGTTCCGGACCCTTGGCTGCTATCCACTTACCGGAGCGATCGAGTCGGAAGCGGAGACGCTGCCTGGGATCATTCAGGAGACCTTCACCGCGGCGACTTCCGAACGGCAGGGCCGGATGATCGACCACGACTCCGCAGGATCAATGGAAGCAAAGAAGAAGGAAGGCTATTTCTGATGTCCGAACAGGAACTCATCATCACGGACATCGACGAGTATCTCGCGCAGAACGAGCGCAAGGAGCTGCTGCGGCTCCTGACCTGCGGGAGCGTCGACGACGGCAAGAGCACGCTGATCGGCCGGCTCCTGCACGATTCCCATCAGATTTACGAAGACCAGCTCGAGGCCGTGCGCAGCGACTCGCTCCGCTCCGGTACACAAGGCAACGAGATGGACCTGGCGTTGCTTGTGGACGGCCTCCAGGCCGAGCGTGAGCAGGGCATCACGATCGACGTGGCGTACCGGTATTTCTCCACGCCAAAGCGCAAGTTCATCGTCGCGGACACTCCGGGGCATGAGCAGTACACCCGCAACATGGCCACCGGCGCATCGAACTGCGATCTTGCCATCATTCTCGTGGACGCCAGGCACGGGGTCCTTGCGCAGACGAAACGGCATACGTTCATCGCGACGCTGCTTGGGATCAAGCACATCATTGTCGCGATCAACAAGATGGATCTTGTCGGCTACGCGGAAGAGACATATCAGCGGATCAAGGACGACTACGCTGCCTTCTCGATGAAGCTCGATATCCATGAGCTTCGGTACCTGCCACTGTCCGCGTTGAACGGTGACAACGTGGTCGAGTCGTCGACCAACATGGACTGGTATCACGGTGCCCCGCTGATGAGCATGCTGGAGAACATCCAGATCGCATCGGATCGCAACCTGACCGACTTTCGGATGCCGGTGCAGTACGTCAATCGGCCGAATCTCGACTTTCGCGGCTACTGCGGCACGATCGCTTCCGGCCTGGTCCGGCGCGGCGACGAACTGACGGCGCTGCCGTCTCGCAAGACGAGTCGCGTCAAATCGATTGTCGTCTACGAGGGCGAGCTGGAGGAGGCGTTTCCGCCTCAGGCGGTAACGATCACCCTCGAGGACGAAATCGACGTCAGTCGGGGTGACATGCTTGTCAGCTCCAACAACCCGACCTACCTCTCGGACCGGCTGGATGCGCATGTCGTCTGGATGTCCGAGACACCGATGCGGCCTGGCAAGCAATACCTGATCAAGCAGGCCAGTCGGAAGACGACGGGTTCGATCAACAACATCCGGTTCAAGGTGGACGTGAACACACTGGAGCAGCAGCCCGCGGATTCGCTGCAGCTCAATGAGATCGCCCGGTGCGACATCGGCCTGACCCAGCCGCTCGCCTTCGACGCATACCGGGTAAACCGCAAGATCGGGGCGTTCATCATCATCGACCGCCTGACGAACGTCACGGTCGGTGCGGGAATGATCGTCGGTACCGGGTCGACCACCACGGCGAGCCTCTGGGAAGAGGGTGGCACCCCGGGCCTGCGCGGGGTCGCGAGTCGCGTCACCGCGGATGAGCGGTCGGCGCGTTTCGGTCAGACCCCGCTCGTGCTGCTGCTCATGGGGCTCACCGGAGCCGGCAAGAGTACGATCGCCTACGCGCTCGAGCGCCGGCTCTTCGACATGGGCCATGCGGCCGCGGTCCTGGACGGTCAGAACATGCGACTCGGACCCTCGAAGGACCTGGGTTTTGATCTCGAGAGCCGGTCCGAGAATCTACGGCGCGGGGTTGAGATCTCGAAACTCATGACCAACGCGGGACTGATCACGATCGGAGCCTTCGTTGCACCCAGCGAGGAGGTCCGGCAGAAGGCCCGCGAAACGCTGGGTGACAGCCTCGTCACGGTGCATCTCAACGCGCCGCTCGACGTCTGCCGGGAGCGGGATACGACCGGGCTGTACACCAGCGCCGAGCGGGACGGACTGGACACCGTGCCGGGCGTCACGCTGCCGTTCGATCCGCCGGAAAACGCAGATCTGGTGCTGCCGACCCACGAACTGTCGGTTGATGAGAGCGTCGAGCGTCTCATCGAACTGCTGCGCGAGCGTGGTGCCCTCGGCGGTTGAGGCGAGCGCCGAGGCGACCATCACCGCGAGCACGGCCCGCACGGGGGCGCGCAACGCGGTAGCGTTATTGTGCACCTGGCAAGGTGCTGCGGGTACCGCGTACCAGCCACAGCGGATCGGCAGCGGGCGGTGAGCGGTCGAGTGCCTCGATGTTCTCAAATGCAGCGGCGCGGTCCATGTAGCTGCCGACCAGTTGCATGCGCTCGCTGGGTGCCAGCACGTGAAACGCGTAAATGGCCTTGGTCGGGAAACAGCGATGCGACATCGCAACGATCACCGTCCCGCCCGGGCTGAGGACGCGCCCGATCTCCGCAAACACCGCATACGGATCGGTCAGGTACTGCACGGACACGGCGATCAGCACCGCGTCGAACGTGCTGTTCGGCCAGGGCAGCTGCGGCGCGCGGTTCAGGTCGTGAACCACGCGCTCGTCAAGGCGGGGGTTGGCGTCCAGTTCAGCCTGGTTCATGCCGAGACCGGCGACGTGGCCGTAGCGCACGTCCTCGGGCAAGTGGGAGATCCAGGAGGACATCAGGTCGAGGACGCGGCAGCCGGTTGGAAGCGCTTCGCGGTAGTACTCCGTCAGTGCGGCGATCGTTGCGTCGTCAATGTGAGTGACGAGCCGGGGGACCTGGTAGAAGAGCGCGTCGTCGCTCGCATCCTGCCTGACGAAGAGCTGTTCCGGTGCGTCGGACACGTGGGTTCTGCCTCCCTACTCGTACGCGCGCAGCCACTCGTTGAAGTGGGCTTCCCGGCGTTCGCGAAAGGCGGCGACGCCCTCGCGTGAGTCCGGGTGGTGGTCCGAGATCGCCGTCTTGGACGCAATCTCGTCGAGTGCCTGTGACCAGGACAGCTCGGCCGCCAGGTACACCGAACGTTTCAGCAGCCGCTGGGAGACCTGCGGTCCGCTGGCGAGTTCCAGTGCAAGGTTGCGCGCATGTTCGCGAAGCTCATCCCCTTCGACGACTTCGTTCACAAGTCCGAGAGCGAGCGCCTCGTCTGCCGACACGATGCGTTTGCGCATCACAAAGTCCATTGTCCGGGCGACGCCCATGTGCTCGACCAGCAGATACTGTCCACCCTCGTCGGGCAGCAGGCCGAATCGCAGGGTGGCGCTGCCGAGTTGGGCACTGCTCGCGGCTATCTTGAAGTCGCACGAAAGCGCGAGCGAGAGCCCGGTCTGGATCGCGTAGCCGTTGATTGCGGCGATCGAGAGCTTGTCGAGATTGCGAATCGCAACGTTCAGCGCCTGGGAGATCTGGCGCAGTCCGTCGTAGGTGCCGATCGGCGTATCGTGGCCCGGAGAGATCGGTGGCATGAGCGCCTGCTCGTCGCGCTCCCGGGTCGAGTAGGCTTTCAGATCGTCGCCCGCGCAGAAACCACGACCGGTGCCGATGAACACGACCACCCGCACGGCATTGTCCATCTGCGCCTGCGTGAGAATTTCGATCAGATCGCGCTTCTTGCCGGAGTTCATCCCGTTGAGCCGCTCGGGCTCGTTGAACTCGATCCAGGCGATGCCGGGCTTCTCCACGCTGACGTCGAAGCCGGTGTAGGTGCCTGTGTCCATGTCGTCTCTCCTGCATTTTGGGGCCAAGCATATCAGGCAGCCTTTTGGCCGCGGGTCTGCCATCAGGATGCCGTGCGTTCCGGGCGGGTCGTGGATCAGCAATGTGCTCGTCCGCATGAGGAAAGTTCACGGTTGGCAGACTTGCGTGGGTTAAACTTCCGCGCTTTCCAACAGAGCGGAGCCCCTTCATGGACTCGCACCTCGCCGCGCTCGAAGCCAACGATCCGGACGTCTTTGCTGCACTCAAGGGAGAGGAGGCGCGGCAGAAGGCCGGGATCGAACTCATCCCGTCGGAGAACTACACGTACCCCGAGGTCCTTGCCGCGCTCGGCTCCGTGTTCACGAACAAATACTCCGAGGGATATCCCGGCAGACGTTACTACGGTGGGCAGACCTACACGGACACGATCGAGAATCTGGCGCGGGATCGGGCGAAGGAGGTCTTTCGCTGTGAACACGCCAACGTGCAGCCGCTGTCCGGTTCGGCCATGAACCAGGCGGTGTATCTGGGGCTGCTGGAGCCTGGTGACACGATATTGGCGATGGACCTGTCGCACGGTGGCCACCTGACCCACGGCGCGCCCGTGTCGCACATGGGCAAGCTGTTCAACTTCGTCCGCTACGTGACCGGCCCTGTGGACGGGTCAATCGACTTCGACGCGCTGCGTGCCAGCGCGCTGGAACACAAGCCAAAGATGATCCTTTGCGGCTACACGTCCTACCCGCGCGACATCGACTACGCGGCGTTCAAGGCGGTGGCCGACGAGGTGGGCGCGATCACGATGACGGACGCCTCGCACTTTGGCGGTCTCGTTGCCGGCAACGCGATGGCAAATCCGTTCGATCACGGCTTCGATGTCGTCACGACCACGACGCACAAGAGCCTGCGTGGGCCGAGGGGTGGCATGGTCCTGTCCCGGAAACCCTTCGCAGGCAAGATCGATAAATCGGTATTTCCGGGCCTGCAGGGCGGACCGCACATGAATGCGGTAGCGGCCATCGCCATCACCCTTGGTAAGGCTCAGACCGAGTCGTTCCGGCAGTATGCCAGGGACGTGCTCACAAATGCCAAGGCCCTCGCCAACGCGCTGCTGGGTGCACAGGCAAGCCTTGTGACGGGTGGCACCGACAACCACATACTGGTGCTGGACACGGTCAAGAGCTTCGGACTCGATGGCCGCAAGGCGGAAGAGACACTGGATGCCGTGTCGATCACCACGAACAAGCAAATCATCCCGGACGACCCGAATCCCCCTCTGCGACCGAGCGGCATCAGGGTTGGAACCCCCGCCGCGACGGCAAGGGGAATGACGGCTGATGACATGGAGCGGCTTGCGGTCTGGATGGTGCGTGCCCTGCAGGCTCCGGACGACGCGTCGCGGCTCGCCGAGATCGACGCTGAGGTGAGGGCGTTCTGTGAACAGTTCCCGGTGCCTGGCATCGATTGAGTCGGCGGTCTGAGGGGCCGCCAACTCAAGGCGTGCGTGTGCCAAGCCAGGACATCAGCCGGCCGGCATCGCGGGCAGTCCGGACTCGCCGGACCTGCGCGTTCCCGTAGTGCGTGCTGATCAGGCGTTCGTACAGGTCTCGATTCTCTCGAAACGGCACGCAGGACCCGTGATACCAGGCGCTCAGAGCCAGACGCCAGTCTTCGACGTTCCCGGCCCACAGTTGCTGGTTCCGGAGCCGACGCAGCAGTGTGCGGCGAAACGCACGGAGCGTGAGCACCGGCAGGGGCGGGTCCAGCCAGATCAGCAGTTCAGTCCGGGGCGCGACGATACCATGGACCTGATCAAAAGCGTGGCGGCCATCCATGACCCAGCGCGCCCCCGAAGCCGCCTGCCGTACGCGGTCGGTGTAGACGTCCGTTGCCAGAGGCACCCATCCGGCCTGCCAGAACAGACTGTCCAGCTCTACGGTTGGCATGTCCCGCGTCGCTGCGATTCGACGGGAGATGGCGGACTTGCCGGCGCCGCTGGCACCGACGATGTGGATGCGCTCTGGCAATCTGTTCATCATTCGGAGCTTATCGCGGGTGGCGCCGGAGCTGGCCGGTGCCGGGCACGGAGGGTCTGAAACCGCGCGAACGGTGGCCTGCCGGGGATTCGCTGTCGGTGGATGTCCGCCCACAGATGTGAACCCATTCACACATTCTGTTTACAGTGTCCGCGTTGAGCGTTGGGCGCCGACCGGGAAACTGGCGTGGAGAATTTGCATCAGTTTCCAGGGTCCCGATGATCGCTACATCGCCTTCGACGACATTCTGCCGCGCTGCCGCCGGCATCAGGGCTGCAATGTGCGCCGCGCTTCTCGTCGCGGGGCAGGGCGCGCTCGCCGCTCCGTTCGATATCAACGACACCTATCACGGCGCGGACAGCCACGGACACGGAGACGTGATCGGATCGGTGGACCTCTTCGACATTCAGGGTGCCAACGTCAGCCGCACAGGCAACCTGCTGACGATCGACATCTTCACCAGTTTCTTCACGGATCTCGGCTCCGGCACGGGGCTGGGGTCCTATCCGGGTCCGACGTTCTCGGGGAACGGGATCGGAGCAGGTGACCTGTTTCTTGCCGACGTCTGGACCCCTGCGGGGACCGGGCCCGAATACCTGGCGGATGATGCCGCAAGCGGTACCGAGTGGGATTACGGGTTTGCGCTCGACGACCGCTCGTCGGCGGGCGGCAATGGCGCCTAGTACAGCCTCGACGGCGCGAGCAACTCGGACATTTTCCTGTCCGACTCGTTCATCAGCTGCTGTACGTACCGCGACGGTCAGGCGGTCGCGGTCGACACCGGCCATGTGGACGTCACGGAGATTCTGGTGCCGGCAATTCATGGTCGGTCGACACGGTGGCCCAGATGGTGACGTTCCAGTTCGACACCACGGGCACCACGCTAGCGGGCAGCGGCACTGTTGCACTGCATTGGGCGATGACCTGCGGCAATGACACCATCGAAGGTCAGGTGACCGGTGTGAACATCACCACAACCGCGGTGCCCGAGCCGACCAGTCTCTTTTTTGCGTCCCTCGGACTCCTGCTGCTCGCGGGTGCCCGGCGCAAGGGTGTTCGCCGGATCGTCGCGGAAATCCCCGTCCGCACCGTCGCGGCTGCTGACTGACAGCCGCGAGCGGCCATGCTCAGGTCGCGAGATAACCGCCGTCGACGGGTATCGCCGCACCGGTGATGTATCCGGACTCGTCTGAGAGCAGGAATGCAACGGTGGCGCCGTATTCGTCCTTGTTGTGCCCGGCGCGACGGATCGGCAGCCAGGCTTTCGGTCGGGGCAACTTCGCGGCGGGCGTGACGGTCCGTTCCCGGTCTTCCATGACATGTTTGCCGAGATTGCTGTCGCTGATCAGCGCGGGCTGGATGGCGTTGGCGCGAATCCCCTGTTCGCCATAGTCGACCGCGATGTGCTTGGCAAGACCGATCAGACCGTGCTTCGAGACGGTGTAGGACGCTGCTGAACCGCCGGCGCCGACAACAGACCCGGCAATCGAGGCCGTCATGACAATGCTGCCGCTGCCGGCCGCGAGCATGTGCGGGATGCAGTGTTTGGAACACAGGAAGGCACCTGTGAGGTTGACGCCCAGCACGAACTGCCAATCCTCGAGGCGCGTTTCGTGAACCCAGCCGCTACCGGCGGTGCCCGCATTGGCAAGGAGTCCGGTGATGGTCCCGAAGCGATCCACGGTCGCGCTGACCGCTGCCTCGACTTCCTTTTCGACGGCCACGTCGCATTCGACCGCGAGTGCCTCACCCCCATGCGCCGAAATCTCGTCGGCAACTTCGGTAGCGAGCGCCAGACGTTTGTCGAAGATGGCCACCATGCCGCCTTCTTCGGCAATCCGCAGTGCAGCGCCCTTGCCCAGGCCGCTGCCGCCGCCGGTCACGACGGTCACCTTGCCCGAGAGTCGGGTTGGATCAGTCATCAAAATCTCCTGTCAGTCGGCCACGGCAGGCCCACCGTTTGCCGTGCATTCCGGGGGCGGGTACCCGAGTGCCCGGCTGAGTGCGCCCGCAACCCGGCAATGGCCCGGTTCATTCAGGTGACCGTCGACCGGGAAATCCTCTGCGCGCATCGTTGGCGTGAGGTCAACGGTCGCGATGTTCCTGCGTCCCGCGCTCGCGGCGACCCGGCGGGCGGCCTGACGCTGGAACGATGCCAGCCCGGAGTCGGGATTCGCATACACCTCCCGGCCAGGCAGGATCGCAACGGTCAGCCGGATCGAGCGTGAGCGCAGGCTCAGTTCGGTTCTTGCCAAGATCGCCTCAAGTAGCCCGCGTTCGGTCTGGAAGCGGCGCTCGAACCATGGCGCAAGCTCAGCGCTGGAAGGGGGCGCCAACGTCACGAGGAGTTGCAGCAAAGCGAGTGGCCGGTCCCACTCGGAACCTTCGAGGAGGTACTCGGTGATGGACCCATGGGATGCTGCGGCGTTTTCGGGACCGGCACGTTCAGAACCGACAGCCGGTTGTCACGCAACGCGTAGCGCGGCTTGGCATGCGGTGCTTGCAGGGGGACTGTCCGGGTGAGGTCGAGCAGATCGTTGCCGAGGTAAATCAGCATGACCAATTGCTCGGTGCGACCAAGGTTCATTGGTTCGAGCCGAAGCAGGTGCTGATCGGGGCTCGAAGCGGGCAGCCCGTGATTGGAAATGGGGTGCTTCGCGACGTCCTGCAACAGCGCGGCAAACGTCGCGTCGTCCGTGACGCCAAGTCCGAAGGTGAAGCTGTCGCCAATCAGTACCAGATCACCGGCGCCGTGGGCGACGCCGCCGGTCGTGCGCGTCCGGAACGGGGTCGTACGGTACTGCGCGGTGTAGTCGTCGTGTTCGTGGGTGCCCTGCCAGTTCTTGGCAAGCTGCCAGCCGAAGCGTGGATGGTGTTCGATGAGCCCCGCGTCCATGTGCTGAGCCTGGGCCGACGGGCCGGAGAAGCGCAGCACGGCTTCAGCAACACCGAGGGCGACCGTGAGCCCTGCGACGAAGAGGCCACCCGCGTAGAGACTGCTTCTCAGATTCATCGCAGGCCATTATAGGCGGTTCGGTGCGGGCGAATGCATCTGCGCATGGCGGCTCATTGTTCTCGGCCTGTCCGTTGCGCGCGCTGCACGTCATGTACCATAGGCCTTTCGGTCCGGGCGGATTCCTTGCCTGCCCGGTCAACACGGATTGCGCAAAGACCGCAATCGGCAATCGGCAATGGGGCAATGGGAGTCAGATGTGAACAAACTGCATCAGCAGCTTCAGGACATGTTCGAGGATCGCGCGGTCTTCAACGCGGATGTACGCGAGCAACACGGGCGCGATGAGTCGTTCCACGCGCCCAGCCCACCCGATGTCGTGGTGTATGCGAAGTCGACCGAGGAGGTCGCCGCAGTCGTCAGGGAGTGTGCACGGAACGAGACGCCGCTGATTCCGTTCGGGGTCGGTACGTCGCTCGAAGGCCACGTTGCGGCGCTGCAGGGTGGAGTGTGTCTCGACCTGTCGCTCATGAACGAAGTGCTCGAGGTCAATCCGGAGGACCTCGACTGTCGTGTGCAGGCGGGCGTCACCCGCAAGCAACTCAATGCTGAACTGGCCCGGGACGGTATTTTCTTCCCCGTCGATCCGGGCGCTGATGCCACCCTTGGCGGGATGGCGGCGACCAGCGCATCGGGCACCAACGCGGTCCGCTACGGCACGATGAAAGAGAACGTCATCGGGCTGACTGCGGTGCTTCCCAGCGGGGAAGTCGTCAGGACCGGCGGACGCTCGAGGAAATCCGCGTCGGGCTACGATCTGACGCATCTCCTCGTCGGCTCCGAGGGAACCCTGGGAATCATTACAGAGGTTCAGCTGCGAGCCTACGGGCTTCCCGCGGCGCATGCGGCAGGCGTTTGTTCGTTCGAAACGCTGGAAGGTGCGGTCAATTCCGTCATTGCCATCATCCAGTACGGTATTCCCGTTGCCCGGATCGAGTTGCTGGACGATGTGCAGATGGCCGCCGTGAACCGGTACAGCAACCTCGACTATCCCGAGCAGGCAACACTCTTCTTCGAGTTTCACGGGATGAGCGATGCAGGTGTTTCCGAACAGAGCGAACTTGCGGCCGAGCTGACGAGCCAGTTCGGCGGCGGCGAGTTCCGCTGGTCGACGAAACAGGAAGATCAGAATGAGCTGTGGCAGGCGCGGCACGACGCCTACTACGCGGCACTCTCGATCAAGCCCGGTGCACAGGGCTGGCCAACGGATGTTTGTGTGCCGATCTCCCGCCTCGCGGAGTGTATTGCTGAAACCAAACGGGATGTCGATGAAGCCGGCATCGTCACGCCGATCGTCGGTCACGCGGGCGACGGCAACTTCCACCTGCTGCTGCTCGTCGACCCGGATGATCCTGCGGACATGCAGCGGGCGCACGAAGTCAACGATCGCCTGATTCGTCGGGCGCTGGAGATGGGCGGCACATGTACGGGAGAGCACGGTATCGGCTACGGCAAGGCCGGGTACATGGAACTCGAGCACGGGCTCGGCGCGGTCAACCTGATGCGGTCCATCAAACGTACGATTGATCCGAAGAACATCATGAACCCAGGCAAGGTGCTGCCGCCCGATGCACCGGTGAACTAGCGCGTTGGGTGGCGCCCCTGAAGTTGCCGGGGCCGACGCGGGGCTGTCCCGGATTCGGTATGCTTGCGGGCAACGCAACCCCGAGTCAGTTCCAGACCGGTACCGCTTGTCAAAGGATCAGATACTGATGGCAGATTACGAAAACCTACTCATCGATCGTGTCGGCACCGATGGCCGCGTTGCGCGCATCACGCTCAACCGGCCCGAAAAACTGAATGCGCTGTCGGGCGACCTGTATCGCGAGCTCAACGACGTGCTGCACGATCTCGAGGCGGACCACAGCGCGCGTGTGATCATACTCCGCGGTGCCGGGCGGGCCTTCTCGGCAGGGTATGACCTGACCCCGTCGCGCAGCGACAAGAACCGCCGCTACACGACTCAGGATGACAAGAACCGCACGCTGATGATGGGCATTCGGACCAGCATGCAGGTGATCACCGATGTGCAGATGTATTTCTGGAACATGGCGAAGATCACGATCGCGCAGCTGCACGGCTACGCGGCGGCGGGTGGGTGTGAACTCGCAATGATGGCGGACCTCGTGGTCGCCGCGGACGACTGCAGGATTGGTCACCCCGGCCACCGCGGCCTTGGCGTGGCGCGTAACGGAGTGATCTGGCCGCTCGTCATCGGCATGCGCAAGGCGAAAGAACTGTCCTACACGGGTGAGTACATCAGCGGCGCGGAAGCGGAGGAGATCGGCATGATCAACTACGCGTGGCCCGAGGCCGAACTCGAAGATCGCACGATCGCGTTCGCCGATCGCCTTGGCATCATGTCCGCGGACCATCTCGCGATCCTCAAGGTCAACATGAATCGCTTCTACGAGAACATGGGCATCTACTCGTCCGTTCGCTCCTCCACTGAACATGACGCCATGGCCCAGTTCACCGAATATTCCTTCGAGTGGCGGGACCGGGTGATGGAGGACGGTCTCAAGGACGCGCTCAAGTGGCGTGACGGCGCCCACGACGGCAAAGACAGCTACAAGAAGTAGCGAACCGGCCAACACGCAGGGAACGAATCAATGCTCAACGAAGGTGATGCAGCACCCGCATTCGAGCTGCCAAATCAGGACGGAGAGACGGTTCGTCTAGCCGATTTCGCGGGGAAAAACGTGATCTTCTGGTTCTATCCACGCGCCTCGACGGGTGGATGAACCAGGGAAGGCCAGGGATTCCGTGATCGAATCCAGCAGTTTGAAGACAGGAACACCGTGGTTCTCGGCATCAGCAACGATGCGCCCGCCAAGAACAAACGGTTCCACGAGAAGCAGGGGTTTCCATATGACCTGCTGTGCGATGAGTCCCTTGAGGTCTCGGTCGCGTACGGCGCGGCACCCAATACCGACGCCGGGAAGGCGAAGCGCATCAGCTACCTGATCGGACCGGACGGCAACATCCGAAAGGCGTACGCAAAGGTCAAGGCAGCCGACCATCCGGAAGCCGTACTCGGAGACCTTTGAACGTGCCGGCGGTTCGCTGACCGGGCGGATGCCTCACTGCCAGGGTTTGGCCCAGCCCCCTACGATGCCGGCATAGTACCCGCCGTCAACTGTCAGTTCGACGCCATTCAGCCAGCCACAGTCGCCGAGGGCGAGGTACTCGATGACCTCGGCAACGTCGGTTGGGCGGCCTGCGCGCCCGCTCTGTTCCACGATGAAATCGTATCGTTCGCGCCCGAGCATGTCGCGGAAATGCGGCGAGAGATTTGTCTCCACGATGCCCGGGTTCACGCAGTTCACCCGCACCCTGCGGGAACGCTCGAGGCCCGCGGCACGGTACGTCCACGCGGCCGCGCATTGCTTGGAGAACCTGTACGCCTCCTCGTGCCAGAACGTGTGCCCGGCAAGCCATCGTGCGCCTGCCTGCATGTCGGCGGTATCGAGCATGTCGATGACGCGAGGTTCGTCGCGCCAGTCACGTCCGGCGCTGGAGGCGACGATGACCACTGCTCCGTCGTCCCTGACTCTCGGCAGTGCGCGGGTGATCATCTCGCGCATCCCGAGGAAATTCACCGCCATGACGGCGTTCGGCGGGGTGATGCCCGGCGCGATGCCCGCGACGCTGACGATTGCATCGAGGCGCGATGGGAGCGCATCCACGGCGCCCTCGATCGACGAGAGGTCCGCGAGATCGCAGTGAATGTCGGATACGCCCGGCCGTGCGCCTGGCACGACGTCCAGGCTGTAAACCTCTGCATCCTGGGCGAGGAGCCGCGCAACGGCGGCGGCGCCGATGCCCGAGGTACCGCCTGTTACAGCGACCACGGGACTCATCGACTGGGGTGTCCGGGTGAAACCATCGTGGTGAGCTTAAGGCGGCAGCCGTTGGCGGGCAACGTTATCTGAATTGGGACTGCCGCAGTGCTAGGCTCGGAGCCTCTGGCCTGACAGGATTCAACAGTGGCGGATCTGACCGAACTTGGCGCGTGCGATGCGGTCGCGGCGCTTGAATCTGGCGCGGTCACCGCCCGTCAGCTCGTCGATGCCGCTCTCGAACGCATTGACCGGGTCAACGGCACGGTCAATGCAATCGTGACCCTGGCCGCGGACCGGGCGTGTGCTGAGGCGGACGCTGTCGACGTGGCGCGTGCGCGTGGTGAACCGGTCGGCGTGCTTGGCGGACTCCCGGTGGCCATCAAGGACAACCAGCGCACCGAGGGCATTCGCACGACGCTCGGCAGCCCGCTGCACGAACACGACGTGCCGGACGCCGACGCGGGAATTGTCGCGAGAATCAGGGCGGAGGGCGGGATTGTGCTCGGTAAGACGAACATCCCGGAGTTCAGTATTGGCGCGAACACGGTCAACCGTCTGTTCGGTGCGACCGGTAATCCGTTTGCGCCCGAGCGCACGTGCGGCGGCTCTTCGGGCGGCTCCGCGGTTGCCGTTGCGGCGGGGATGACGCCCCTTGCGACCGGGTCCGACCATGGCGGGAGCCTGCGGATCCCAGCGTCCTACTGTGGGGTGGTCGGTTACCGGGCATCCCCTGGCATCGTCCCGAACGAAGAGCGCACCACCACACAGACGCACTACAGCCTGCAGGGCCCCATCGCGCGTACCGTCGAAGATGCGGCGCTGCTCCTTTCTGTCATCGCGGACCGCAGCGGCACGGCGCGACTCGACCCCATGGCGTTTCCCTTCGACGCAGCGTCGTTCCGCAACCTGGACATGGTTGACCTCAGCGGGGTGCGCGTTGCAACGAGCGCGGATCTTGGCGGTGTGCTGGTCTCCGACGAGGTGCGCGGACTGTTTGCCCAGCGGGTTGAACAGGTCTCGGGCCTGTTCGCGACATGCACACCGAGTGACATCGATCTGACGGACGCGCTTGCCGTTGATTGGCACTTGCGCCAGGACGTGTTCGTCAGCCAGTACAGTGAGCGGGTCGGTGCGTGGGACGATGGCGTGAATCCGAACGTTCTGGCGACCTACAACTCGGCGCTCGAGACCCCAATGGCCGCCATCGCCGATGCGCGGCGACGTCAGGTGGAGCTCTACCGGTCGTTTGCACAGATCTTCGACGCGCACGACATCCTGCTGCTGCCCGGGGTCTCAGTACCGCCATTTCCCTGGAGACATGCCAACCCGCAGGAAATCGACGGCGAACCTGTTGAGAACTACATGGCGTGGCTCGCGCTGACGGCCGCGTTGACCGTTGTGGGGCATCCCGTTGTGGCGCTGCCCTGCGGTCTGGATGAGCAGGGCACACCGTTCGGCATCCAGGTGGTGGGTCCGATGTACGGGGATCACCGCCTGCTCAGCGTTGCGCGTGCTCTGGAGGCGGCTTTCGCGGCCGATCCACGCACCGCGCGACCGGTACCCGCCCTCTGAAGGCTTCAGGCCGCGTCGGGTTCGGTGAAGTGCCGGCGACTGGCGAGTTGGCGGCCGAGTCGATTCATCTGCGCTGCGTCGAGGTCCACCCGAAGCAGCGCCTCGGTCAGCAAACCCTGGACGTAGCGGTCCTCATCCCGAAAGACGACCTCGTCCAGAATCCGGTCGATATGCCGTGACGACAGCGTGCCGTTGACGGCTCCCTGCAGTAACCCGTAGGCCGCGCTTTCGCGCACGGTTGATCGGGCCATGCCGCCCGCAGTGGTATTGACCGGCTCCATCCCCGGAAGCACGTGCGCGAGCAGGGCATCGGCGATCGTGCCTGCCGCAGGTCCGGCAGCCCGGGCCAGGTGGCCGAGGGCGTAGGCCGCATTTGACCGCGCGAGGTCGTCCGGGTCGCTGTCGAGGATGTCGACGAGCGTCTGTGCGGCTTCGGGGCTCATTGCGTTTGACGCGTTGCCCAGGGCGAAGGCTGCGTAACGTCGCGTGCCGGCTCTGGGAGACTGAGCTGCGTCCATCACGCCGGGCAGGGCTGCTGCGCCCGCATTGCGGAGGCCATATCCTGCCGTGCGTCTGAGCGCTTCTGCGTCGTCATCGAGCCAATCGAGAAGCGCCGCGAGTGCTGTGGCATCGCCGGATCGAGCCGCTTCGCCGGCGCGGTAGGCCCACGCGATGCGGGTCGCCTCGTCCGCGTCCGCCGGGCACCGGATCGTGCCGGACTCCGGTTCGGGGACCTCGCCCCGACACCAGGACCAGATGTGCTGCACGACCGGCCGCAGTTCGGGCCGAACGCGACTCAGTTCCGGTGTTTCACGGCGGTTGTTCCAGGAGGGTCCCACGGGCTCGCGGGTCCGGGCGAAGTAGAACTTGTACATGAACCGGTCCGGATGACCCGGCAGCGCGCGACTGCCCCGGTGCACGATGTCGTAGTGCGCGAGCAGTACGCTGCCTTTCGGCACGGTGATGAACCGGCGCCCGAGTTCCGGCACCCCTAGCTTGTCGACCGAGCCCGCAATCGCGGTGTCCCGCAGCGCAAAGTTGTCGTCGGCCAGCACCTTGCGGTCGAGCGTGCGATCCATTGCGTCTCCGGCATACCAGGTACCGTCCGGCTTCTCGCTGTTTCGCGTCCAGTACATCGTGCCGGGTACCACCTCCGATGGACCCAGTTCCCGGGTCACCGCCTGCGGGTAGTAGAAGATCATCACCCAGTCCGGCCGATGCGAGCGGTAGTGGCCGCGTTCGTTCCAGGGCAGGTTGCCGTCCTGGTGGAATGCCTGGTCGGGTGCCCCGCTTCGATGGCAGAAGCAGTGGGGATGCAGGACGTAGTCGTTCCCCAGCAGGCTCGTCAGGGCGCCCGCGACTACGGGATCGTCCAGGAGTTCCGTCAGCCTTGGTACGAGCCCCGGCAGGTTGTCACCCAGCAGTTGCAGGTGGTTGGTGCCAGGGACGCGCTCGGGACCGAGGAGGGCCGCCTTCGCGTAGAGCGACTGGGCGGCCGCGTAATGGTGATCATGCATGGAATCGGGCACTTCGGGCGTGAGCAGTACGTAGCCGTCCGTCAGGAATTTCTCGAACTCGTCGTCGGTCAGTCGCCGCATGGGTCGTCTCACTACCTGCATGGAACTTCGGATCATACCGACAGCACCCGCGCCCCTGTAGTAGCATCCCGGGATCACTGATTGATCAGGGGAATCGGGCATGGACCTGGCCTACAGCGAGGAGTACGAGTCCTTCCGTACCGAAGTGCAGGACTTCATTGCGGCGAATCGCGACCGGGCGCCGACGGGTCCCGGACGCGGAAAGGCAGATGCCGAGGCGATGGCCTGGCAGCAACTGCTGATCGATCACGGCTATGCCGCGCGCACCATTCCGAAGGAATACGGCGGTTTCGGCGCCTAGCCGGACGTGCTGAAGTCCCACATCATCGGCGAAGAGTTTGCCAAGGCCGGCGTACGACCGGGGCACGACGGCGACCCACGGCTTGTGCCCACCATCCTCGAACTCGGCACCGAAGAGCAGAAGAAAACCTGGGTGTCGAAGACGATCCGGGGTGAGATCAGCTGGTGTCAGGGGTATTCGGAGCCAGGTTCCGGTTCCGATCTCGCGTCCCTGTCGACCAGAGCGGTGGTTGACGGGGACGATTTCGTCATCAACGG
This sequence comes from Gammaproteobacteria bacterium, assembly GCA_002728675.1. Lineage (GTDB taxonomy): Bacteria > Pseudomonadota > Gammaproteobacteria > Pseudomonadales > Azotimanducaceae. The sequence goes on along the minus strand of PBVL01000062.1, from coordinate 20,649 downwards.
CCAGAAGATCTGGACGTCCGGGGCGCAATACGCCGACATGATCTTCTGCCTGGTGCGGACCGAACCTGACGCGCCGAAGCATCAGGGCATCAGCTATCTGATCTTCTCGATGGACACTCCGGGAATCGAAGTCCGCCCGCTCGTGACGATGACCGGCGATGCGACGTTCAATGAAGTGTTCTTTACCGACGTGCGGGTACCCACCGATCAGATCGTCGGACGCCGGGGTGAAGGCTGGTTCGTCGCCAACGCGACACTCAAGTACGAACGGACGAGTCTCGGCGATCCGAATCAGGCTGAGAACCGGTTCCGCAGCATCGTCGAGATGATGAAGCGCGAAACGGTTGACGGCATTCCACTGATCGAACACCCGACGTATCGTGACCGGCTGCTCCAGCTTCAGGCGCGTATGCTCTCGCTCAAGTTTAACGGCTATCGCGTGCTGACGCGCCAGCTTCGCGGCGAGGACGCGGGGCTGCCGCGCTGGATCACCAAACTGATGGGCTGTGAGCTGAATCACCAGATGGCGTCCATGGCGATCGACATGCTGGGCGAGTTGGGCCTGCTCTACGACGGCAGCCCGTATCTGCGTGACGAAGGCTTCTGGCAACAGCGGTTCATGATGGACCTGGGGCTGATCATTGGCGGCGGTACGGCACAGATTCAGAAGAATATGATCAGCGAGCGGGCCCTTGGCATGCCCAAAGAGCCGAAGTACGACGAGCGGGGGATCTGATGGAGTTTGCGCTTTCCGAAGAGCAGCGGATGCTCGGCGACAGTATCAGTCGCTTTCTCGAAGAAACTTGCCCGCTCGATCTGATCCGCGACACCGCTGACGGCGGCAGTACCAAACAGCCCGCGGTGTGGTCGGGCCTTGCGGAACTCGGCGTACACGGGTTGCTGATCCCGGAAACGCACGGCGGCGTCGGCCTCGGCTTCCTAGAGGCGGCCCTGACCGCGGAAGCGCTTGGCAGAACGATCACGCCAATCCCCTTCGTCGCATCCGCCGTGATGGCGCCGACTGCGCTGCTCGCCGCAGGGAGCGACGAGCAGAAGGAGACCTGGCTGCCGCAGATCGCGGGCGGCGAGGTGGTGTTCGGCGTGGGGGTGAGCGAACACGTGGGCCGGCGCGAAACCGAAGGCGTGGTGGCCGATGGCGGCAAGCTCACCGGTAAGGCGATGTTCGTGCTCGACGGCGAGGACGCCGATCAACTGCTCATTGCCGATCACAAGTGCGCCCTCCATATCGTCGCGGCTGCCGCGCCCGGTGTGACGCGAACCAGGCTGAAGACCGTTGATCGCACCCGCACCGTCTCCGAGGTGGTCCTGCAGGACACCCCGGCGGATCTCCTGCCGGGCTCGGCCGGATCCGGTGCGGCGCTCCGTGACACCATTGACGCCGGACGGCTGATTCTGGCCGCCGACACGCTCGGCGCGGGCGAAGCCATGATCGAGCAGGCCATTGCCTACGCCAAGGAACGCAAACAGTTCAATCGTGTGATCGGCTCATTCCAGGCCGTCAAGCACATGTGCGCCGAGATGTCCGCCGAACTCGAACCCTGTCGGGGGCTTGTCTGGTACGCGGCGCACGCCATTGGCGCCATCCCGGAAGAGTCGCGGCTCATGGTCTGTCACGCCAAGGCTCACCTTGCAGAAGTCGGGAAGTTCGTTTCCCGCACGGCGACTGAGGTACACGGTGGGATGGGCTTCACTGACCTGCTTGGCCTGCACTACTGGTTCAAGCGAATCGGCGCGAACCGTCAGCTGCTGGGCACGCCGGAACTGGTGCGCGAAGAGGCCGCCCGGGTTCAGGGCTGGATTTAGGTCAGCACCTCACCAAACAAGGCAGCAAGACAACCAACCAACGACAAACAGACATCCGAGGACACACAGCAATGCCAGATCTTTCAATGTTCGACATGACCGGCAAGGTCGCGGTACTCACGGGTTCGAGTATCGGCATGGGCCGTGCGCTGGCTGAAGGGCTGGCGCTGGCCGGTGCGAAAGTCGTCATCTCCAGCCGGAAAGAAGACGTCTGCGAGCAGACCGCAGCCGAGATCAACGCGATGACCGGCGAAGAGTCCGCCATCGCGATCGCGTGCAACATTGGCTACAAGGAGCAGCTTCAGAATCTCGTCGATGAGACCCACGCGAGGCTCGGGCCCATCGACATCCTGGTCTGCAATGCCGGCGTGAATCCGTTCTACGGGCCGTCTTCGGAGATTCCGGATTCCGCGTTCGACAAGACGCTCGCGAGCAACGTGAAGTCGAACCATTGGCTCTGTCACATGGTGTTGCCGGACATGGTTGCGAAGAAGGACGGCACGATCATCGTCACGTCCAGCAACGGCGCGTTCAGCGCATCGACGGTGCTCGGGGCTTACGCCATTTCGAAAGCGGCCGACCTTGCACTCGTTCGCAACCTCGCGGCCGAGTACGGACCACACAACATCCGTGTCAACGCGCTGTGCCCCGGGCTCTTCAAGACCAAGTTTGCGGCAGCGCTCTGGCAGGACGCGGATGGCAATGAGATCCCGGCCGACGGGCAGACGATGCGCCGCTTCGGTGACCCCGAAGAACTGCGCGGCGTCGGTGTCTTTCTCGCTTCGAAGGCGGCGAGTTACATGACGGGCCAGGCGCTGACCATCGACGGTGGTCAGGTCATGTGTCGATAGGGCGAAGGCCCCAATCAGCATCACCTGGAAGGAGTAGGCGCGATGAAAGTCGGGACGGGCATCGGCGGTTGGCCGGGCAAAGCTTGGGAAGGTGCGAAGCGTGCCGAGGCGGCGGGCTACGACTACGTCACCTGTGGCGAACTCGCACACGATTCGATCGTGACCATGGCGCTCGCTGGCGCGCACACGGAATCCATTGGTCTGCAGACGGGTGTGACCATCGCGTTCCCGCGTTCACCCATGGTACTTGCCATGGAAGCGTGGGACCTGCAGCAGGCGACCGGTGGACGGTTCGTCCTGGGTCTCGGCTCACAGGTCAAAGGCCACAACGAGCGTCGCTTCGGGGGGACCTGGAGCCCGCCTGCCCCGCGCATGAAGGAGTACATCCAGATGATCCGCGCCATCTGGGACTCCTGGCAGAACGGCACGACGCCGGAGTTCCTGGGCAGGGAATACCGCTACACCTTGATGACGCCGAACTTCAATCCGGGCCCGATCGACTTCGATCCCCCGAAGATCTATCTCGCCGTTGTGGGTGACGCCATGGCTCGCGTGGCGGGTGAGGTGGCTGACGGTGTGTTGCCGCATGGCGGGATCATGACGGACCGCTATATGCGGGAGGTCATGCTGCCCAACATCCGAACGGGCCTGGAACGCTCGGGTCGCACCTGGGACGACATCGACGTTGCAGTCAGCGGCTACCTTGCGCTGGGTGACGATGAAGAGGCGATCATGGCCGCCGTGGACGGCTTCCGCCAGCCGTTGCACTTTTACGGTTCGACGCGGACCTATCACAAGGTCCTGAAGATGCACGGCCTTGAAGATCTCGGCATGAAACTCCACGCGTTGTCGCTCGAAGGACGCTGGAAGGAAATGCGGGAGACGATCACCACCGACGATCTGCTGAAGCTCTGTGAGACGTGCAAGACCGACGATTACCCGGAGTTTCTCGGGGAGCACCGTGAGTACGCCCGGTTGGTGGGCTGGGGCGGACCGCGCGATACGCCGGAGCAGGCGGCGCGCACGGCCGAGCGGCTTTCGCGGATTCAGGCGGTCACCACGTCAGGGATACCCCGCGGGCTCGAGTTCTAAAATCTCTAAATCACATGAGAATCTTTTTCCAAGCAACTGATTAATCTACGGAATTGGGATTTCGTTGACCTTGGTCGGGACGTCGTAGCCGGCCTGCACGGCCGGCCGTTCGGCGATCGCGAGATACCAGCGCTTGAGGTTGGGATAGTCGGCCCAGTCAATGCCCTGCCACTCGTAGCGGGAAATCCACGGCCAGGTCGCCATGTCAGCGATCGAGTAGCTCCCGGACAGGTAGGCGTGGTCAGCGAGGCGTATGTCGAGCACGCCGTACAGGCGTTTCGCCTCGTTGGCATAGCGCTCCTCGGCGTAAGGCGCCTTGCCCCGATTGAACCGCAGGAAGTGGTGCGCCTGACCCAGCATTGGGCCGACACCACCCATCTGCAGCATCAGCCACTCGAGCGTTGCGTACCAAGCGTCCCCGCGGAAGCGCTGATGTTCGTCCGCCAGCCAGATCAGGATTGCGCCGGATTCCATGAGCGAGCGGCCGGACTCGCGGTCGACGATCGCCGGAATCTTGTTGTTCGGGCTGATGGCGAGGAATTCCGGGGCAAACTGGTCGTCCTGGCCGATATTGATCGGGTGCACTTCGTAGTCGACGCCGAATTCTTCCAGCGCAATGGAAATCTTGCGTCCGTTGGGTGTGGGCCATGTGTACAGGTCGATCACGGCAGAGTGCCTCGCAGGTTTGAGTCATGGCGAGTATACGGAGGTCGGTCCCCCATGACCGCACCCATGGCCACATGCCACGCGTTGCGCCACCCGGCATGGACGTGGTTTAAAGGCGCATCCTGTTGGAGACGAGAACCATGCTCGACGAACTGAAACTCGACGGGCGTGCCGCGGTCGTCACCGGCGCGGGCCGGGGATTGGGCAAAGCCATGGCCAAAGCGCTGGCGGAAGCGGGCGCCCGTGTCGTCTGTGCCGCTAGGACCCAGGCCCAGATTGACGAGACCGTTGCCGAGATCGCGGCGGCGGGCGGTGAGGCGATCACATTCCAGTGTGACGTGACAGACTCTGCCCGCGTTGATCAGATGGTCGGCGCGTGTGTGGACACCTACGGCCAGATCGACATCATGATTGCCAACGCCGGTGGTGGTGGCGTGTCCGGGAACTGGGAGTTCTGGGAGTACCCCGACGACGCGTTCGAAACGGTGCTGGCCACGAATCTCAAGAGCAATTTCTACTGCGCGCGCTCGGCCGCGCGCTACATGGTCGACCGGGGGGCCGGCGGCGTCATCATCCATACGGCGTCGGGGACTGCAATGCGGGGCAATCGCAGCTTCGCCTACCCGACCGCAAAGGGTGGTCAGCTGTCGCTCGTGAAGAGTACCGCGACGATGCTTGCGCCGTACGGAATCCGTGTAAACAGCATCGTTCCGGGCTTCGTCGCGCAGCAGGAAGCGACCGATGACCGCGAACGGCAGACCCGTGCGCAACGGGGTGCGCGGATCCCGGTGCGGCGGATTGGCGAGTGGTGGGAGTTGGGTCCGCTGGCGGTTTACCTCGCATCGGATGCGTCGCAGTACGTGACGGGGCAGGCGTTCATCATCGACGGCGGCGGTCTCGCGGGTGGGCTCGGACCGGTCGAGTACGCGCCGCGCCAAGAACTGGAGGACCGGTCATGAGTGACCATTTCGATATGAGCGGCGCGCGAGCCGTGATTGTGGGCGCGGACCAGCCGGCGGGCACGGCCTTGCGTGAGGGACTCAGTCGTGCCGGCGCAGTGTGCGCCGCGGCGGAAGGGGCTGACACGAGGTCAGCGGTGCGGGCCGCGGCGGAATCGCTTGGCGGTCTGGACGTTCTCGGGGTCGGGACCGATGTGTTTCACGCCGCGCCGCTGGGCGAGACGTTGCCGGCGGCCGCGGATACCGTGATGGCGGCAAACTATGGCGTGGCCTTTGCCGCCTTGCAGGCAGCGACGGAACTGATGCAGGCGCAGGGGACGGGTGGCCGGATAGTGCTCACGACGAGCGTGCTGGGCGAACGCGGCGTCGCGCACAGCGCGGCCTACAGTGCGGCCCAGGGCGCCATTGTGAACCTCGTTCGGGCCGCGGCCCAGGAGTTGGCACCAGACGGCATCACGGTCAATGGCGTCGAGCTTGGATGGATGGACTGGATGTCCGACCGGATCGACCCGACTGACGAGAACGCCCTGCGCGCCGTGCGCTTCACGATGTTGAAGCGTGCGGGCACCCAGGCGGACGTCGAACCACTCGTCGTGTGGCTGGCAGGCAGCGGCGAGGGATTTGTCACCGGTCAGATCTTTCCGCTGGACGGCGGTCTGTCGCAACACCTGTGAAGGCGCTGCCGGACTGGTCGGGTTTGCACTTGTGAACGGCGCCCGTATGCTTGGTGCTGGCCATTTTGCGGAGTATCTGGTGGGCTGCCCGAAATGTAGTGCGGCCATGGACGTCGTCGAGCACGGCGGAGTGAACATCGACCGGTGCGGGAACTGCGGCGGCATATGGCTCGACTACCTCGAACTCGAACGCCTCCGGGAAGTCCCCAATGCGGATCAGCTGGATCTCGCGACCGACGTCGATGCCGGGTTCGACGAGATGGTCTACGTCGAATGTCCACGCTGTTTCTCGATCCTCGACACAGAGGAACTCGAGGGACCGGAGTCGCTCAGGTTTGAAGTCTGCCGCACCTGCGGCGGATCGTTCTTCGATGGTGGGGAACTGTCGAAGGTGCTGAAGGCGGGCTGAGCCGTCAGCATGTCGCGGAAGGTGGATGCGGGGCGAACCATCGGCGGCGTGGCGGTGCATGGCCGTGCGGTGGACCCGGAGACGCGGTGCGCCCACTGGCACAGCCCACTCGACATCATCGCGATCCGCTTCGCATGTTGTGAGCGTTGGTATCCCTGCAACGATTGCCATGCCGAGTTGGCGGACCACCCACCGCGGGTGTGGCCGCACACCGCGTTCGACGAGAGGGCAGTCCTGTGCGGGGCGTGCGGACACCAACTGACGGTGAACGAATACCTCGGGTGTGACTCGACGTGCACGCGCTGCGGTGCTTCGTTCAATCCAGGGTGTGCGCTGCACTATCACCTGTACTTCGCGCGCTAGCCGCGCTCGGGCACCTGTACTTCGCGCGCCAGCCGCGCCTGGGCATCTTTGCTTCGCGCGGTAGCCGTGCATGGCTACGTTTGCTTGGTGCGCCAGCGGCGCTGGCCGCCTCTACTTTCCGCGTTGGGCTTTTGCCGCTTCCATGAGTTCGACTCGTCGTGCTGTCGCCATACGTCCATCGTGTTTGAAATAGTCGTATTCGGGGCGCAGCGTCGTGCGCCCGGCCGCGGGTTCCGTGTCGAACAGGCTGCAGTAGTCCTCCTGCGAGCCCCGCCCGTGCCCGGTGCCGGGCGGCGCTTCGAGCGCCCGTCCATCGGCGTTGCGGTCACTCTTGCCGAACGGAAAAGGGCCGTACACGTCCATCAGCCCCGCAAACCGGACGGGATTCCGGTCGAGCGCGGCCTGGGTCACCGTTTCGCGGTACGGCTCCTGTGGCTGATAACGCGGCCGCATGTACTCGAACTGCAGGGCCATTCGTACGCCGGGTGTCGTCCGCGGATAGGAGCCGTGCCAGGTGTGATTTCCCCAGACGACGGCTGAGCCGGCGGGTGCGTCGACAGGGTGCGCGCGGTCCGCCCAGTACTTCGACTCGGGCGGGCTGGCCTGGCGTCGCCATCGATGGCTGCCCGGAAGGAACGAAATGGCGCCGTCTTGCTTGTTGTAGTCGGTCAGGAAGTAGTGGACGTTGGCGTTGACGTTGATGCTCGGCTGCGCGTCGGGCCCGGTGTCCAGATAGTCACCGTGGATCCCAGTCCGTGCTTCTCCGGCACCTTTGACCCAGCCGTTGCAGAGACTGAGGATGCAGTTGGTGCCGAGCAGGTACTGGGCGAGACCGAGTCCCGCGGGATTGCAGCTCATGGTTTCGAAGACCGGGTTCTCCCAGAGGAGGAAGCGCAGGTTGTCGTTGACGTCGTTCCAGCGCGCAAGGTCGTTGTCGAGCGAGCCGAAACGGTCGGCGACCGCAGCCTCGAGCGCGTCACGCATCTCGAGGTGATAGCCATCTGGACCAATTTTCTCGGGTGGGATGATCGTGTATCCGAATGCCTCGAGCTCGGCGATATTGGTTTCCAGGCCCAGCGATTGCAGCTCTTTGTAGAGGAGCGGCAGCGGGCCCGCACACTCCCAATCCAGAATTTCCACGACATCCCCTCCGTCAGGTCATCGGCCAGATGATACTCGAATGGCCGCCGTTGCCCGGAACTCGCGAGGCCGTCAGTCCTGCAGGGCCTTCGTGAAGCTCGCCATGTCGAAGTAGTCCCGCCAGCACGCGATCTTGCCGTCCTGCATCTCGAAGACTCCGACGCACGGCAATGCGATCGGCTTGCCGCTGACGGTCATGCGATCGATGCGCTCCGCCATGACGACGTCGCCGGCCTCGGCAATGTGGGTGAGCTCCCACTCGACGTTTTTCCAACTCGTGATGAAGCCCCCGATGCTGGCGCGCAGCGCTGCGTGCCCGGTAACCGGTTCGAGGGGCATGTTGTGGTAGGTGCCGTCCGCGGCGAAATAGTCGACAAGCTCGTCGACGTCCTGCCGTGACCAGGCTTCGATGAAGGTGCGGATGGTGTCGGCGTTGCTCATGGGTGTCCTTCTCCGGTCACATCAGGGGTCAGTTCGTGAAAGGCGCCGCCGGGGCCAAAGACCAGGCTCGAGAACCGTTCGCCCATGCGTCGGTAGCCGGCGGGGTTGGGGTGCAGCGCATCCGGCAGATCCCCCGCATCGTCAGCGCCGAACAGACGGAGGCCGTCAAGGTAATGGAGGTTGGGATCGCTGCGCGCGTCGACCGTTTCTTCAAGGAGGGTCCTGATTCGCTGGAGCGTCAGGGCGCCGTCGGCAAACTGCGGTGCGCGTTCGAAGGTCCGGAACTGCCCGTTGCCGTCCGGGCGGGTTGGCCCGGGATTCGTCTCCGCGCTCGGGCAGAAGATGGGCGAGACGAGCAGGATCGGGGTGTTGGGGCAGCGTTCGCGAAGGGTGTCGACGAAGCCGTGCAGCAGCGGCTGGAATACCCGCTCACGCATGGAATCCAGGTTCACGACGTTGATGCCGACCTTGATGCTGATGCAGTCGGGGGCGAGGTCACGAATAGTGCGCGCGACGAACGGGTCGAGATGGCACTGTCCGCCCACGCCGAATGACTGCAATCGAGCGCCCGAGCGTCGGGCGGCAACCGCGGGCCAGGTGCCGGTCGGCTGATCAGCCTCCATGCAGTGGCTGATGGAACTGCCGTAGTGCGCCCATGCGGGTCCTCCCGGCTCGTACGCTTCCAGCTGTGCCTCGTCTTCGACACAAAGCGCGTGCAGTTCGATGAAACAGTTCTGCGGGAGCCAGAGTTCGCACTCCTTCTTGCCGACGCCCAGTTCGAACGTCACATCGTACGGTTCGCCCCGTTGGAGTTCGAACTCGCCGGGCTTTGCCGGGTTCAGGAGGAGTGCACTTCCGGCGTCACATGCGTGCGACATTAATCTGCCGTTTGCAACGAGATCGAAAACGACAGGCCGGGGTGCTGCGGGTGGGGTCACCATGCGCGTCGAGTTCACCGTCAGCGTGACGGCCGGGCTGTCGGTCCGGAACGCCAGCCGGACACCGGACGGCATCCGTACCATGACGTCCATCATCTGTGGCACCTGTGGTCGGGTCCAGGCCGGCAGGCGACGCGGCGCGAGGGCACCCTTGCGCTCGTCGAAATCGAGTGCGCCGATGACATTGACCGGCAGGGTGCGGGGATCTGAAAAGGGGAAACGGGACATAGATGCGCTCAGGTTTTGTCCGCATTTAAGCACGACGAGCGGTCCGAGACCGGCACCGTACGGAGTACCTGCCGTGCGGGACCGCCTTCCAACCTTGGTATGATCGGCACTGCGGTGACCCGTGGTTTCAGAGCCGTTTGAAGAGTATTCATGGACAATCCTGTGCAAAAACTATCTGTCATTGGTCTCGGCTACATAGGATTGCCAACCGCGGCGATTTTCGCCTCGCGGGGGCTTGAGGTTGTGGGTGTTGACATCACACCGGACATCGTCGACACCGTTAACTCAGGCAACGTGCACATCGTCTAGCCCGACCTCGACATCGTGGTGCGTGGGGTTGTCTCAACGGGGAACCTCCGCGCGACGCTCGACCCAGAGCCTGCAGAAGCGTTCATCATCGCCGTGCCCACACCTTTCTCTGAGGGCAAGCGTCCCGATCTTGCATACATCGAGGCGGCGGCGAAGGCCATCGCGCCTGTGCTGGAGCGAGGGAATCTCGTCATCCTCGAGTCGACGGCTCCGGTTGGAGCAACCGAGAAGCTGGCCGCGTGGTTGAAGGAAGAGCGACCAGACCTGACGTTCCCGCAGGACGTTGGCCCGAATCCTGGTATCCACATTGCTCACTGCCCCGAGCGCGTGTTGCCCGGGTATGTACTGCATGAGCTCGTATCGAACGATNGAATCGTCGGTGGGATGACGCCCGCATGCGCTGAACGCGCGACCGCTTTGTACCAGGTNTTTCTGCGCGGTGAATGTTTCGAGACGGACGCGCGCACGGCGGAATTGGCCAAGCTGACGGAGAATTCGTTTCGCGACGTGAACATCGCGTTTGCCAACGAGCTATCAGTCATTTGTGATGGTCTCGATATTGACGTCTGGTAGCTGATACGCCTCGCTAACCGTCATCCGCGTGTTTCCATACTCCAGCCGGGACCCGGCGTTGGGGGCCACTGCATCGCGGTCGACCCCTGGTTCATCGTCGATTCGGCGCCGCAGAGTGCGCAACTCATCCGAGCAGTCAGGAACATCAATGATGCCAAGCCGCACTGGGTCCTGGACAAAATCAACCGATCGGCAGAGCGATTTAAGGCACCGGTCATTGGCCTGCTTGGTCTTGCGTTCAAGGCCGACATCGATGATCTGCACGAGAGTCCGGCCCTTCAGATTGCAGAGGCGGTAGTGGCGACCCACAACACGACGCTTGTCGTCGAACCGAACGTTGACGAACTTCCTTACGTCCTCGCCGGGAAGGCGGAACTGACCGACCTCAGCCGCTGTCTGGCGGAAGCGGACCTGATCGTGATACTTGTCGATCACAAGGAGTTCGGATCCTTGGACACCCAGCGACTTACTTCGAAGGTGGTGATCGATACCCGGGGCGTGCTGTTCCGAGAGTGACCTAAACTTCGCTGAAGACGTCGGCGTTCGTCAGAAACGCGTTCCAGGCCTGGGTTGGCTCGATCCGGGCGGGATCCTGATACTCCCGTGCAAGCGTCCAGACGGTGTGCAGGGTGCGCCCGTCAGGTCCGTCGATCAGCCGCGCGCTGAAACTTGTGATCGAGCCCAGATTCTCACCGGCCTCCCGGAAGTTTACGAAGAACGCGGCAACACCCCCGTTGCGTACGCCGCGCACCGCGTATCGGGTGCCGGCCGCGGCCCGTCCCTTGCGTGACAGGAAACGGCCTTCGAGCGCACCGTCCGCGGTTTCGGTCAGTTGGAGTTCCGATCCGTTCTGGTTGCGCCAGGTGCCGGTGAGCGGCTGCATGTCTCTCTCCACGATGGCTGGCGTGATTAAATCAGAGCCGGGCGTACGCAGCGAGGTACACCGTGGGAACTGATCACCGGGAACGCTGGAACGAGCGCTATCGCGCGCAGCCGGATCGCTTTGGCGTGCAACCGTCGCCGCTGCTGCGCCAACTCGAGCAAACGCTCGTGCCTGGAGAGGCGCTTGAGCTCGGCTGCGGGGAGGGCAGGAACTGCGCGTTCCTGGCTGCTCGCGGCTGGCGCGTCACCGGGATCGATTTCTCGGACGTGGCGGTCGACCGGGCGCGAGTCAATCACCCCGGGCTGACGTTCGAATGCGCGGACGTCACCACCCTCGCGACGCCCACGGCACGCTACGATCTTGGCTGCGTCGTATACCTGCATACCTCGCCGGAGGAGCGGGCTGTCTGGTTCGATGGACTGATACAAGCCGTGCGGCCGGGCGGTCACGTCATCTACGTGGGCCACGCTCCGGGAGAGCCTCCTGAACCCGAACGCCCGACCCGTCAGACGCTTGTCCATGACATGCTTGTCGAGGTGGGCTGGACCGAGTCGGCTCACGACCGCGACACCGAACCCGGCCATCGGGCGCGGGCGGACTTTGGCGTCATCTGGCGCCGGCGCTGAAAGCACTGTCTCAGGAGGGGGATGTACCCCGGCCCTGCATGCGCCTGACTCGTCGAATCAGCTCGCGTGCCTCCGGGTCTACGATGAGGTCCCGGTGGCCCCTGAGGTCGTGGTGGATGTCACCGACATCGATGTCCCGATCCACGAGTGCAAGTTTGAGGCGGAGCTTCAGCGCGTCGTCTTCACCCGGGTGGTTCGGAAAGTCTGCGGTAAAGTGACGGAGTCCGTCGGCGGCCTGTTGGGTCTGGTCCAGGCCGGCCGCGGTTCGTCCGAGCGCGAGGGCTGCCCGGCCGGACAGCAGTTTGACGTCTCCCGCGGTAGCCCGGTGTACGTAGTCGTAGTGTGACCAGGCTGCGGCCATTTCCGAGGCGTGAACGTGGCGTTCGATGAGTTCGAGTGCGAGGCGCAGCGCGAGTCGCTGATCCTCCCATGTCCGCAGATGGTCGAGTGCCAGCAACGCACGCGCCCAGTCGTCCCGGGCCAGATTGTTCGAGAGGCGCGTCCAGGCCTCCCCCAGCTTGTCAGCCCGCGCAAGCGGGTAGAGGCCGGAGATGAAATCGTGAACCACGAGGCGCTCATGCTCCAGCAGCGCTTGTTCATGCCTCTCGGAACTCTGGTTGACGAGGAGGCCCAGTTCCGCGGAGCGGCTGTTGAGCAGAACCCCGAGCGATCGCACGGTGACGATCGCCAACAACACCACAAGGGGGACGATCCAGAGGAGATGGAACCCGTCAATCTGCTCGAATTGCGCGACCAGCGTCGTCGTCGTGAACATCAGCGCCGCCTGGAGGACGGCAAACGTGATGCTTGCGCGGTTGATCCCGAATCTCCTGACCGTCGAGAACCAGGTGAGTGGGTTCAGGGCGATGATGAGGCTGCCGCCGAGCACGACGCCCGATATGGCGACGGGGAGCATGGCGGACAGCACAACGAGGTAAACAATGCGAGACCACTCGTCGGTCACGAGGGCTCCGAGCAACAGTGCGGTAAGCACGATGGTGATGACCTGCCACATCCGCATGTTGTTGTTCCAGAACATCATGGAGCCGGACAGTTTCGGTACCTCCTGGTATCCGCGGGACGTGTATTCGATGACGACGAAACTGTACTGGGTGAACAGCCCCGCACCCACGACCCACAGGAACAGACTGCGAATGTAGAACGCGGGTACCTTCAGAGAGGTCGTCGCAAGCACGAAGATGATGGCAAAGAGCAGCCACGTGAGTCCCGTTCCGAGCCTCAGCGGGAAGCGGAACGTCTCCAGAGGTTCGAACGCAGGTGGCGCTTCGAGGGGCCGTGTGTAGCGGGCATTCACGTCTACAATTATTGCGAATATACGCGGTGGGACAACGGGCAATAGGCAGTGCTGTATCAGCATCTGACGGGCACGGGGCGTGAAGTGGCTCGCCGCCCGGCCCGCGCGCGTCGATGCGCCGCGAGTCGGCTTCGAATACGGAGCCCCGGACGACATCGGGACGCTCTACTACAGCAAGCGCTTCGGTCTCGACGACGTGCCCGGCACTGATACGGACATGCTGCGGTCACCCAGGGCCGCATTTAGCGAGGTGCTTGGTGCGGGCGCGCTCGTCCGGTACATGCCGCGGCTGCCCTCGGTATTGCCGCGTCTGATTGCGCTGCTGCGTGATCCTGACGCTAGCGTCAGCAGCTTGGTTGAGCTGTTGCTCCAGGATCCCACGCTGGTCGCGCGGGTCCTCTCGATTGCCAACAGTCCGTATTTTCGGCGTTCCCGCCGCCCGCTCGAAGACCTGAATACCGCGGTGATCTATCTAGGCGAGGAGGGGATGCGTGCGCTCGTCAACGCGACGGTCATGCAACCGATTCTTACCGTGCCCCAGAGCGCTGCCTTTCGCGCATTCTCAGACGAGGTCTATGGGCTGGCACTCGCGACCGCGGAGTTGGCGCGTCTGCTGGCGGAGCCGCACGGGTTCCATCCGTCGATGCAGCACCTCACCGGATTGCTGCACGCGACCGCCGAGGCCTCGATACTCGCGTTTGCTCTGCGTGATGGTGCGGGACGCCCGGTGCAGGAGCTGCAGTCCATTGCGGCCGACCTTTGCCAGGGCTTTGCGGGGCGTGCCACCAGCCGGACGGCGGCGCAGTGGTCCCTCGGTGAGGAGATCGAAATACACCTCGAATGTGGTGACGACGGGGTGCCACTGAGGGCCGAGGCGGACTTTGCGCAGCGGGTGCTTAAAGCATCGCAACTGCGCTGGCGCTTCGCGATCGACAGCTTGCCGCAGCACACCTGTGAGGAGCTTTTGGAGGAAATTGATCTGCCGGGCGATGTGCTGACCGTGCTCGTCTGAGACGTCGTGACCATGATCTGAGTGGTGCCTGTGGTGGTGTAATACACTTCACGTTTCACTCACTGCGTTCCGCTGATGCTTCGCCTGCTGCTGAGTCTTGTCCTGTTTGCCCCGTCGCTGTACGCGGAGATGCCGGCGCTTGACTATCCGGACTCCAAGCGGTGGCTGCACCGGGCCAATACAGTCGACAAGGCGCGGGGCGGCCTCGAGCGGTATCCCGGCATCGAGGTGGACGTCGTGTACTACCAGGGCGTTGACCGCTTCGACGTACGCCATCGTTTCTTCGCCATGCCCAGTGGGCTTACCCTGGACAGACTGCTGGCGGAACTCGATGGTCAACCCCGGGTGTGGGTCGACTTCAAGAACGCAACCTGGTGGAACGCACCGTTTGCGGCACGTCGCCTCGTGGTGCTGGCGCAGCGCCACGGTCTCGCCGGGCGGATTCTTGTCGAGGCGAAGAATGCCCGCATTTCGGCACGCATGTCTGCCGAAGGTGTTCCAGTCAGTCTCTGGTTTCAGGATCTCGACGCGGAATCAGCGCCGGACCGTCTGCTGCAGCGTGTGGGGGACATTCGCGCCGCGCTCGACCGATATGAGATTGGCATCGTTTCGGCGCCTCATCGCTACGCGCCGCTGCTCGCCGAACACTTNACCGATTTCAGGGCACATGTCTGGACCAACNGTCTCAAGCTGCCGCGCGATGANGAGGCCGTTGCGGAACTCGAGGCGTTAGNCAACGTGCGGATCATCCTGGTTGACGAGCGACCCAACTGATCGCGCGCGTNGGGTTAGTATGGNGGCGTCGTTTCAGCTGGAGAGCGTGTCGTGCCCGAAGCCAATCATTACGGTTTTGCCCTGCCTGAAGAACTGATTCTGCTCCGTGAGCAGGTTCGGCGTTTCATGCGCGAAGAGGTGAAGCCGATTGAAGACACGCTGCCGCACGACGCAATGGGGTGCGATCCGGAAGATCGCAAACGGCTCCGGGCGATTGCCGAAGAAATGGGGCTGACGCGCCTCAACGTACCGGAAGCGTACGGTGGCAATCCCGTCAGTGCCCTGGCGCGCGTGATCATCGCGGAGGAATCGGCGAAGTGCCGTCTGGGCGGCTACGCACCTGCACTGGGGGCATTTGGAGGCGGTCCGCCGAACATCATCTGGGGCGGCACCGACAGTCAGATCGAGCGTTATGGTGTGCCCTGCGTCGAAGGCAGGAAGTCGGCGTTTGTTGCAATCACGGAACCGACGGGCGGCTCCGATCCGCGCAATAACATCCAGACACGTGCCGAGAAGCATGGTGATTTCTGGAAGCTCAACGGCAGAAAGATGTGGATCACGGGTGCGAAGTGGGCGGATTTCGGCGTGATTTTCGCGCGAACCGACGACGGCGGTGACGGCAAGCCCCCGGGAATCACCGCGTTCATCGTGGAGAACGATTTCAAAGGCATCACCTTCAACGAGATTGGCGTCATCCGTGCGCTGTCGCCCTTCGAGATTGTCCTAGAAGATTGCGAGGTGCCTGACGCGAACGTGCTGGGGCGGGTTGGTGGCGGCTTCAACGTCGCGCAGACGTGGCTTGTTGACGCCCGGATTCCCTACGCGGCGGGTTGCATCGGCATGGCACAGGAAGCGCTCGACATGGCGTGCGGCTGGGTGAAACAAAGGCCGACGCGGGACGGTATGCTCGAAGACAAACAGGCAATACAGTGGATGATCGCCGACTCCGAGGTGGAACTGCGTGCCGCGCGACTGCTTGTCTACGATGCCGCGACCAAGGTTGATGCGGGGGAACCGGCCAAGGTCGATGCGTCGGTCTGCAAGCTTTACGGGACGGAGACGGCGGGTCGGGTTGTCGACCGCGCCATTCAGATGTTTGGGGGTATGGGCGTCGCAAAGGAAATGCCCCTCGAACGCTGGTACCGCGAACTGCGCGTCAAGCGCATCGGCGAAGGGCCAAGCGAAGTCCACCGCATGGTCATCGCACGGGACAAGCTCCGCAATACCGACGGCGGGATGTACTTCGGCTAACGAATCGCGACGAGCGGGGTCAGTCGCGTTCGTCCAGCAGTCGCCTCTGCTCTTCCGCACGCGCCTGCCCGGCCTGGGCAATGCGCATCCGCTCGGCAAGGGCATTCTCATCCTGGGCGCCCGCGATCGCGGATGAGTCACGCAGACCGCCGTCCATGATGACGTACGATCCGCTCATGAATTCGCCGTCGGGTCCCGCCATGAAGCTGACGAGACCCGCAATGTCAGAGGGCCGACCGGCGCGCCCGACGGGGGTGCGGGCCTCGAGGTTGGCCCGCACGTGGCCGCCGTCTTCGCCGGCCAGCGTGGCCGCGAGCGGCGTGTCGATGACGCCCGGGCCTATGGCGTTGACATTGATGCCGTGCTGACCCAGCTCCTGTGCCCAGCCCCGGACCATGATGCGTACGCCGACCTTGGTCGCCGAATAAGACCAGATCCCCGGTCCGGTCAGTTCCGCCGCGAGGGAAGAGATGCAGACGATGCGCCCGCCGTTTCCCAATTCCACCATCTTGCGGGCGCACGCCTGGGCTGTCAGGAACACGCCCGTCAGGTTGACGTCGATCTGGTCCTGCCAGTCCTTCAGGCTCATTTCGAGTAGTGGTGCCCCACGCCCGGTACCGGCGTTGGCGACGGCAATGTCCAGCCTGCCGTACTTCTCGACGCACGCGTTGACGGCGCGTTCGAGCTGCTCGGGGACAGCAACGTTGCAGCGTACGTTCAGCGCTCCGCGGCCCAACTGACCGACGATGTCGGCGGTCCGTTCGCCGCCCGCCTCATCGAAGTCGGCAATACAGATCTCCGCTCCGTCGCGGGCGAGACGCTCGGCGATCCCGCGTCCGATTCCCGACCCCGCGCCTGTGATCAGCGCTACCTTGCCTGTCAGATTGCCCATGGTCGTTGTTCCTCTGGTGGTTGGGTCGGGTGCGATGGCGCCGCCCGAGGGATCGAAAATGGCACCCGGCGTCCCGATGCGCAAGTTGTCGGTGCAAGGCCCATGTCATGTCGGGTAGTCCCAACCCGGCCGCCACTCGCCGCGGGCCCTCCAGTCCGCTTCGATCGCGGACTGCCAGCTGTGGCCATTCAGAATGACCTCGAAGGCGAGTTGCGTGTACTTGTGACCGACGACCGCGACGGGCGTGTCGGGTCTCACGTATTCATCGAGGAAACGGCGCACGCGCACCTCCACGTCGAGGCAACACTCCCCCCCCGGAAACCGCACCGTGATGCACGCTTCGGGATCTGTCGGGAACAGGTCGTCGGATGCAGCGGTCAGTTTGCCGTAGTGCATTTCCCGGAGGTCTGGTACGGCAGTTCGACCCAGATCGGGGAAGGCGATTGCGGCAGTCTGACGTGCCCGTATGAGGTCGCTGGTGTACACGGACTCGAATGGACCCGCAGCGAGCCTGCCGAGGTTCCGGGCCTGCTGGCGTCCGCGATCGGACAGCGGCGGGTCCGCCCAGCCTGAGCGGACCCTGGTCTCGTTGTCGGACGACGTGGCGTGGGCAAAGAAGATGAGCGGCACGACGGACTGCCAGGTCTCAGTAGCCCGAGAACTTGGCCTCGCGCTTTTCACGAAACGCCGCGAATCCTTCCTGGTTGTCGTTCGACAGGGTCACGAGCGGAATGGCCGTCTCTGACCACAACATAGCGCTCTCGTAGTCGAGCGCCGTCGTCTTGTAGGCCAGCATTTTGCCGAGCTTCTGAGCGATAGGCGGGCCCGCCTCCAGTTCCAGCGCAAGTTCCATCGTCCGGGCCTCAAACTCTTCAGGTTCGACGAGATAGTTGCTGAAGCCCGCTTCGTGCGCTTCTTCCGCGCTCATGAAGCGGCCCGTCATCATGAGTTCCATCGCTTTGCGCCAGCCAATGACTTTCGGCAGCGACCAGAATCCGCCGAGATCGGGGTACAGGCCACGTTTCACGTACGCCACCTGGAAACGGGCGGCCCTGGAAACCACCGCCAGATCACAGTGGCTGGCGAGATCGAAGCCGGCTCCGACACAGGGCCCGTTGACCGCGACCACGACAGGGACCTCGAGACGCCGTAGTGCAATGTACGCCTCGACCTCGAAACGGAAGTTCAGGCGTTCACCTTCGATGTCGAGTTTCACGTCCGCGGGTGGCTCGACCTTGTCGGGGTTTGCGCCGCCGGAGATGTCCATCCCGGCGCAGAAGCCCCGACCCGCGCCTGTGATGACGACGCATCGCACGCTGCGGTCAGCGCGTGCATCGATGAAAGTCTGGCGCAGTTGACCAAGCAGCGGAAAGGTCAGCGCGTTCAGGCGCTCCGGCCGGTTCAGCGTGATCCACAGGATCCCGTCCTGTTCGCCGCGACGTTCGATGATGAGTGGGGATTCGTCTGACACGTGGTGCTCCTGCGTGGTTGCATGGTGATGTTGTCATGGTAGCGCGGTGCGTTTGCTGCACCGCGCGGGAGAGGTGGGGCTGTTGTGCTGGCCTCCCCGAATCGGGGGGATCATACTTCGCGATGCGAGCCGGCGCAGGGCCGGGCATCTGAAGGGGAGGCAATGAGTCAAATCACCTTTCGCGCGGCCAACGCGGACGAAATGGACAGGTTCGACGCCATACCGCGTTATGTCTTCGCAGATACGACGCCCGCGGATGAGCAGCCGCCGCCAACGCTGCTGCCGGAATGGACCCAGTGTGCGTTCGACGGCGACCGGATCGTTGCGACGAGCGGCGCCTACCCGTTTCGGGTTCAGGTCAACGGTGTCACCACCGCAATGCACGGCGTCACCGCGGTTGGGACGAACCCGACCTACCGCCGCCGCGGCTTCGTGCGCCGTCTGATCTCAGACCTGCTGCTGCGTGCGTACGAGCAGGGCTCGTTCCGCGTCCATCCTGCTGGCGTCGATGGGTGCGATCTATCAGCGGTTCGGGTACGGCCTCGCGTCGACCATGGTCGAGTACCACTTTGATCCGCGCGACGTCGCAATGCAGGTCGAACGTTCTCCCGCAGGCACGATGCAGATCGGTCATGCTTCGGAGTTTCGCGATGTCATTCGTGCGCTCTACAAGCGTTTCTCCACACCGCGCAACATGTTGGCTCACCGTGCTCCGGTTACCTGGGACAGCCTCATGCGCGACACCGGAAGTGCGCCGACCTGGGCGGCAGTCCACTTCGACGCGGGGGGCAACCTGACGGCTACTGGCTGTAGCGGCTTGGAAACTACGACCGACCGGACTCCGGACCGGACCAGGAGCTGACTGTGATCGATCATGTCTGGCTCAATCTGGACGCGTATCACGCGTTGTGGGAGTTCCATCGCGCTCACGACCTCGTGGGCCGGGTTCGGTGGGGCAGGGCCCCGGAAGACGATCCGGCGCCCGGGCTGCTGCTCGAACCGCGCGCGCTCAACGAGCGCCGTCACGACGGTATCTGGTATCGGGTCGTCGACGTCCTGAAAGCACTCGAGGAACGGGGCTACGAAGGGACCGGCGAGATCGTCCTGCAGGTCAGCGAAGACGACATCTGCCCCTGGAACATTGGTCGATTCCGGCTTCGCTCGTCGTCGACGGCCCACGAAGTGGAGAGGACTGAAGCCGCGCCAGACATCACCTGTTCCGTGAACGCGTTGGGCTCGCTGATCGCCGGACAGTCGAGCGAAACGTGGCTCGACCGGATTGGACGTGCGGAGTTGCACGATTCGTCGCGTGGTCATGTGATTGATCAGCTTTACGCGGCGAAGTATCGGCCCAACCTGTCATTCGGGTTCTGAACCCGGCGCTGACGGACTACCAGGCGTCAACTGCCTGGCGTTTCTTGCCGGAGCGCAGAGGTGGGCGTCGGACGACCGCAGCAGTGAGACCACCCAACGCCGCGAATCGGCCGGGTCGATCGTGTCATCGACCGCGAAGTTTGCGGCGTAGTTCAACGCCTTGCCGGTTTCGTATGCCCGCGCGACCATCGTTTCGTACCGCTCCCGACGCTCGTCGGCGTCTTCGATCGCCGCAAGTTCATCGCGATAGCCGAGCTTCACCGAGCCTTCGAGTCCCATGCCACCGAACTCCCCCGTCGGCCATGCGACCGAGAAGTAGGGCGTCTTCCAGGAGCCGCCGGCCATGGCGATCGCACCGAGGCCGTACGCCTTGCGCAGGACGATCGTGAAGAAAGAGATGCTGAGGTTGGCGCCGGTGATGAACATCCGGCTCGAGTGTCTGACGAGTGCCGTTTTCTCGATCTCAGGGCCCACCACGATGCCGGGCGTGTCGCATAGGTAGAGCAGCGGCACGTCAAACGCATCGAGCAATTGCATGAAACGCGCGGCTTTGTCAGCCCCGTCAGCGTCGATCGCGCCACCGA